>CAYQZE010000077.1:0-6617 GCA_964421985.1 uncultured Dehalococcoidia bacterium
CGAAGGAGCACGAAGGAGCACGAAGGAGCACGAAGGAGCACGAAGGAGCACGAAGGAGCACGAAGGAGCACGAAGGAGCACGAAGGAGCACGAATGGATAGATTGACGACCTGACGAATGCCAACCCTAGCGCGGACTGAAATCCGCGAGTGAATCCAGGATCACAAGCGTCGGCGAAGACGGCCCACGCAGACAACAAGGAAGGACGGACGACATGACCAGGACAGCAGAAGAGATCAAGGGCGCGGTGAAAGAGCATTACGGCGAGCGCGCCAAGCAGGCCGCATCGTGTTGCGGCACGACCGACTATCGCGACAAGCTCTACGTCGTCGATGAGGTGGCCGACCTGCCCGAGACGGTTGCCTCGTACGGATGCGGCAACCCCACGGCGATCGCCGGCCTGCGCGAGGGCGAAGTCGTGCTCGACCTGGGCTCCGGCCCCGGGCTCGACTGCTTCCTCGCGGCGAAGGCCGTCGGCGGGACCGGACGAGTCATCGGCCTCGACATGACACAGGAGATGCTCGACCTCGCGAACGCCAATCGCGACAAGCTGGGCGCGACCAACGTCGAGTTCCGCAAGGGCGAGATGGAGTCGATGCCCGTCGACGACCACACCGTCGACGTGATCATCTCGAACTGCGTGATCAACCTCTCGCCCGATAAGGACGCCGTCTTCCGCGAGTCGCACAGGGTACTCAAGCCGGGCGGCCGCTTCCACGTGTCGGACGTCGTGCTCTCGCGCGAGCTGTCTGACGCCGAAAAGGATGACCTGGCGCTCTGGGCGGGCTGCGCGTCGGGCGCGCTGCTCGAGTCCGACTACATCGCGCGGCTGCAGACCGCCGGCTTCGGCGAAGTGCGCATCGACAGCCGCAGCAAGATCGGCCAGAAGCCGTGGTACAGCGCCACGCTCTCAGCGTTCAACGCCGCCGACGAAGCCTGCTGCGGCCCCGACTGCTGCGCCGACACGAAGAACGAGGACGCGAAGGCCGAGACCGCAAAGCCGAGCTGCTGTTAAGCGCGACGGGGAGGAGCGCGGGGCGCTCCTCCCAACGTTACCGTCAACGGTGAACTGTGAACTGTGAACTAACCCTGCACATCCGTTTCTTCGCCGGCCTCGTGCCCATCGTCGGCGAGAAGAGCATCGACATGACGTTGCCCGCCGGCGCCACCGTCGGCGCGCTGCGCGATCGGCTCGTCGTGCAGTATCCCGTGCTCGAACCGTTCATGACGACCTACGTCTGCGCCGTCGGCGAAGAGATGCGCGACCCGGAGTACGCGCTCACCGACGGCGATCTCGTCGACGTCATCCCTCCGATCGCCGGCGGCTGAAGAGGGAGCGCCACGGAGCGGCAGTAAAGAGAGAGACGGCCGGTCGGTCGTCCCTCTCTTCGCGCACGAGCAGTTTCTGGGACCGCGCGTCAAAGCACCAACTCCATGATCAGCGACGTCCCCCGCGCAGCATCATCCGTAGAGACATAGACGAACCCGACACGCTCATACAAGCGCAACGCAGGCGCGTTCTGCGGGTCCACCGACAACATGAGCCGCGCGTACCCACCGTCCTTCGCGCGCTGCGCGAGCGATGTCAGCAGCTCGCCGCCGATGCCGCGGCCGCGGTGTTCCGGCTCGACGGCGATCGCCAGCTCCGACACGTCGCTTCGCGCCAGCACACCATCGCCCCGGTCCGCTGCGTCGAACAGCCGGTACCAGGCGGCGCCCACGGCCGCGCCGTCGCCGTCCTGCGCCACGACGCCGGCATCGCCGGGCCGCCCCCATCCGTCCAGGTACTTCACCAACTCGGGCGGCCGCTGGGGGTCGGCGCGCCACGCTGCGCGCGCTTCATCGGTCGTGAACGCCGACTCGAACAGCATCTCCCACAGGAACGGGACATCTGCGGCCGTCGCGGTGCGGATCGTGATCGAATTCATCTGTGAAGGTCGCCAGACGAGCGTCCGCTAACACGGCGGGTTGCGTCGCGGCACTAGCGAGTAGTGCCTGCTGTGTGTCGTGGCGCCACTACTAACTACAAACTGTGAACTACGAACTACGAACTACGTCCGCGGCTTCACCTTGAGCACGTCGTGCACGATGATCGCCTGATCGCGCTCCGGCCCCACCGATACGATATCGATCGGGATGCCGAGCAGCTTCTCGATGCGGCGGATGTAGTCGCGCGCCTTCTGCGGCAGCTCGTCCCAGGTGCGGCAGCGGCTCGTCGGCGCGCGCCAGCCCTCGACCTCTTCGTACACCGGCTTCACCTTGCTCAGCGTCACCGAACTGGCCGGCATCGACTGCAAGATGCGCCCGTCCTCGGTCTCGTAGGCGGTGCAGATCGAGATCGTCGGGAAGTTGTCGAGCACGTCCAGCCGCGTCAGCACACCGCTTGTCACGCCGTTCACCATGGCGCTGTAGCGCGACGCCACCGCATCGAACCAGCCCGTGCGCCGCTTGCGCCCCGTCGTCGTGCCGATCTCCGGGCGCGGCCCTTCGACCTGCAGGATGCGGCCTGTCTCGTCCAGCAGCTCGCTCGGCATCGGACCGTTGCCGACGCGCGTCATGTACGCCTTGTAGATGCCCACTACCTGCTGGATCACCGTCGGTCCGATGCCGATGCCGATGCCGGCGCCGCCCGCCGACGATGACGGCACCGACGACGTCACGTACTCGTACGTGCCCGCGTCCAGGTCCAGGAGGCAGCCCTGTGCGCCCTCCAGCAGCACCGTCTCGCCGCGGTCCAGCGCCTCGTGCACGATGAGCGCCGTGTCGCGGACGAACGGCGCCAGCCGCGCGCCCAGCGCCGAATAGGATGTGAAGACGTCATCGAACGCCAGCGGCGGCAGCCCGTAGAGCTGCTGCAGCACTCTGTTCTTGTACGGCAGCACGAACGTCAGGCGCGCCCGGAACGCTTCCGGGTCGATCAGATCGCCGATGCGGATGCCCAGCCGCGCCACCTTGTCGGTGAAGCACGGACCGATGCCGCGCCCCGTCGTGCCGATCGCCGCCGCGCCGCGCATCTCCTCGTCCGCCACGTCGATCAGCGGGTGCCACGGCATCACGACGTGGCAGCGGTCGCTGATGAACAGGGCGGCGACGCTGACGCCGCGCGTCGAAAGCGTCTCGATCTCGTTCAGCAACACGGCCGGGTCGACCGCCACGCCGTTGCCGACGATGCACGTCTTCTCGGGGTAGAAGATGCCCGCCGGCACGACGTTGAGCTTGAACTCGCCCATGTCGTTGATGACAGTGTGGCCGGCGTTGTTGCCCGCCGAGTAGCGGGCGACGATGCTGGCCCCCTGCGCGACGAGGTCGACGATGCGGCCCTTGCCCTCATCGCCCCACTGGCCGCCGATGATCACGACTGCTGGCATAAAAGTCGGCCGAGTCCGCACGAGGCGGCCGGCCGCTCCTTCCGAAGCTGTATTCGCGCCGGATCGGCGCAAACCGGCGCAGTATAGCAGGTTGGAGGTTGGAGGTTGGATGCCCGAGGCGGGAGCGGGAAGCGACTCTTGTTTGATTGATCATTGAATTCTCGCGTTTTCTTTTCGTGCGGCTGGTTTTGAAGCTGCGTGCGGTTCGGGCTGGTTGGCGGCTGAATCTGACGCGTTGATTGCGTTGATTGGGTTTGATTGCTTGCCTCCGGAACTATCAAACGCGTTTGGCGGGGGTAGCGCGGGATGGGGGATCCGGACACGGGTAGTGTAGGCGTGCGTCGCGAGATCTCCGAGCGGCGGGTGTCATAGGTTGTGGGCGACCTCACCTCCGCGCTGTCTCCACGGCGACTCTTCGATCGCTCTGGTCCTCTCCGCCGGGTGGAGAGGAGGGTGTGCCGGTCTCACAGCCGGGGACGGCTGTGCCACATTGCAGCATCGGCAGTACGGCACGGACATGGGCAGCGAGCCGAGACGCCCCGCCTGCAACCGCCCGGCGACGGGCAACCACTTTGGCACAGCCGTCCCCGCCGTGAGTCCGTCGTCGGATTCGCCAGCCCGCGCCCGATCACGGATAATCGCGCACATGGAGCACGCAATCCACCACCGCTGCGACGCCGCTGTCCGCCCACCGGAAGTCAGACGGGAGGCCTGATGGAGCCGCGCATCGAGTACGTGAAGACCGAGGACGGGGTCAGCATCGCCTGCACAGCGCTGGGTGAGGGGCCGACGATCGTTCTGGCTTCGAACACGTTCGGTGATCTCAACATGTACGGCGGCAGCGCTTCCTGGATCGCGGCATTGTTGGCGGCCGGGCGGAGGGTCGTACTCTACGATGGGCGTGGGGCAGGGGCATCCGATCGCGACGCCCTCGACGCGTCGCTCGAGACGCGGATCGCTGATCTGGAGGCGGTGGTCGACCGGCTCGGGCTGGAGCGCTTCGCACTCGTGGGACGAGGTCACGGCGGCCCGACGGCGGTTGCCTACGCTGTGCGGCATCCCGGCAAACTCACACATCTTGTGCTGTTGGATACGTACGTCCGCGGGACGGACTACTACGGTGCGACGGCCTACATGCGGGCAGCGAAAGCTCTTACCGGAGTAGCGGTGGAGGACTGGGAATTCTTCACGGCGACGCTCGGCTACTGGGCGGTCGGGTTCCAGGACACCGAGCGCGCCCAGGCGCTGACAGCCGCCTTCAGGTCCGGGTTGTCGCCGCAATCCTACATGAAAGCCATTGAGACGTCCGAATCAGTTGACGTGAGCGCGATGCTGTCGGAGGTTTCGATTCCGACGCTCGTCATCCAGAACAGGGGGGCGGTGCTCTCCGTTCCAGCGGCGGCCAAGTCGCTTGCCTCCACGATACCGGCCGCCAAGTTGGTCTCCATCCGCGGATTCGACGAAGTTGCGCCCGCGGTCCTCGAGTTCACGGCGGCCAAGACGGAGACGCCCGCATCATCGGTCGCAGCGCCAGCGTCCGGCGGCCTCCGCAGCGTGCTGTTCACCGACATCGTCGGGCACACGGCGATGATGCAGCGGCTCGGCGACGCGAAGGGGCGGGACGTACTACGCGAGCACGAGCGGATCACGCGCGAGACGCTGAAGCAGCACGGCGGGGCCGAAGTGAAGACGATGGGCGACGGGTTCCTGGCGTCGTTCGGGTCAGTGACGTCGGCGGTGGAGTGCGCGATCGCACTGCAGCGGGCGTTCGAGGGGGCCCTCACCCGGCCCTCCGGGCCACCCTCTCCCTCAGGGGGAGAGGGACGTGGCGAGGGTGTTTCGATCCGGATCGGGTTGAATGCGGGGGAGCCGATCGAGGAAGAGGGTGATCTGTTCGGGGCGACGGTGATCCTGGCGTCGCGGATCGCGGCGCAGGCGGGGGCGGGCGAGATCTTCGTGCCGGATACGGTGCGGGGGCTGCTGTCGGGCAAGAACTTCCTGTTCGCCGACCGGGGCGAGTTCGCGCTGAAGGGCTTCGATGACGCGGTGCGGTTGTACGAAGTGCGGTGGCGGGAGCGCTGATGGAACTCAACATGCGGTACGCGACGACCACCGACGGTCTGCGGATCGCCTATGGCGCTGCGGGCGAGGGGCTGCCACTCGTGCGGGTTCCGAGTCCGCCGTTCAGCTGGGTCCAGCAGGAGTGGCGGCAGAGCCCGTTCTTCGAGCGCTTGTGCCGCGGCCGGATGATCGTGACGTTCGATCCGCGAGGCTCGGGCATGTCGGATCGCGACGTGGACGACTACTCGCTCGACGCGCGCCTCCTGGACATCGAGGCCGTGGTGGACGCGCTGGGCCTGGAGACGTTCGGTCTCGATGGTGTGTTCGATTCCGGGCCACTGGTCATTGCTTATGCAGCTCGGTATCCAGAGCGTGTCCGGCGCCTCGTCCTCAATGACACCTTCGCGGACGGCCGCGCCTATCGCGCGTCGCCACACATGCGGGCGTTGGCGCAGCTGGTGCCCGACTGGAACACATTCCTCGAACACGTGGCGTTCACGTTCGGCGGGTACAGCGGCAAGGAAGCACGCCGCATCGCGTCGTTCATGGACCAATGTACGAACGTGGAGGCGGTGCAACGCATGTACAGTGCCTTCGAGCAGGTCGACGTGACCGGCCTCCTACTACGCATTACAGCGCCCACGCTGATCGCCCAGCACCGGGACATTCCAGGGATGAATTCCGGGCAGGCCCGCGACATGGCGGCCCAGATCCCCGGAGCGCACCTCCTGATGATGGAGGGCCAGGAAGCGGATGACATGGAGCTCTTCTTGTCGACGCTAGCCAGTTTTCTCGGTGACGGAGATCCCGTATCAGCACCGGCTCCGCCCTCGGTGTTCCGCACCGTGCTGTTCACGGACATCGTCGGGCATACGGAGATGATGCAGCGGCTTGGCGACGCCAAGGGGCGGGATGTGCTGCGCGAGCACGAGCGGATCACCCGCGAGACGCTGAAGCAGCACGGTGGCGCGGAGGTGAAGACGATGGGCGACGGGTTTCTGGCGTCGTTCGGGTCGGTGACGTCGGCTGTGGAGTGCGCGATTGCGCTGCAGCGGGGGTTCGAGGGGGCCCTCACCCGGCCCTCCGGGCCACCCTCTCCCTCAGGGGGAGAGGGACGTGGGGAGCGCGTTTCGATCCGGATCGGGTTGAATGCGGGGGAGCCGATTGAGGAGGAGGGTGACTTGTTCG
>CAYQZE010000078.1:0-2858 GCA_964421985.1 uncultured Dehalococcoidia bacterium
TCGAGCAGCACCAGGCTGCGCGCGTCCGCCCCGCCGACGATGTGGATGATGTTCGTCATGTGGCTGCTGAACGTCGACAACGACTGCTCGATGCTCTGCTCGTCGCCGATGTCGGCGAAGACCTGCGCGAACACCGGCACGCGCGAGCCGCGGTCCGCCGGGACCGGCAGCCCCGACTGCGCCATCAGCGAGAGCAGCCCGGCCGTCTTCAGCGCCACGGTCTTGCCGCCGGTGTTCGGCCCCGTGATCAGCAGCACGCGATAGTTGCCGCCCACCGTTACGGTCGTCGGGATCACGGGTGCGCGCAGCAGCGGGTGCCGCGCGAGCAGCAGGTGGAGCTGCGCGGGCGCCTCGACGATCCACCCCTGCTCGGCGCCGGGATACGGCAGCTCCGGTGCGCTGATCTCGTCGCCGAAGCGCGCCTTCGCCAGCGCCAGGTCGATGCGCGCCAGCGCCTCGACGTCCCAGCCGATCGCTTCGGCGGACGCGCCTGCCTCACCGCTGAGCGCCTTCAGCACGCGCTCGACCTCGCGCTCCTCTTCGAGCTGTGCCTCGCGCCACTTGTTGCCCAGCTCGACGATCGCCAGCGGCTCCAGCCAGACCGTGGCGCCGCTGCCCGACACGTCGTGCACGATGCCCTTGAGTTGGCCGCGCATGTCGGCCTTGATCGGGATGACGTAGCGCCCGTCGCGCAGCGTGATGATCGCTTCCTGCGCGATGCCCTTCGAGAACGACGCGCTCAGGATCTCCTGCAGGCGCTGGTACAGCCGGTCGTGCAGCGCCCGGATCTGCCGCCGCAGCGCACCCAGCGCCGGCGACGCCTGATCCGTCACCTCGGCGCGCTGGTTGATGCAGCGGTTGATGTTCTCGACGACGCGCACGAGCGGCTCGATGCCGTCGGCGACGGCCGCCAGCAGCGGCAGCTCCTCGCCCAGGCGCATGATCGACGTCTTCAGCTCGCGCGCGCACTCCAGCGTCGACGCGATCCCCAGCAGGTTGTCCGGATCGAGGATGCCGCCGCGTTCGGCCTTCTCGGCGAGCGGGCGGACGTCGTGGGCGCCGCCGAGGCCGGTGCGCGGCTTCATCTGGATCAGCCGCCGCGCCTCCGCCGTCTCGCGCTGGCGCCGCACGACCTCGCCGTAGTCCGTCGAGGGCTCGAGGGCGAGCGCAAGCTCTTTGCCCGCCGAGAACGATGTGCAGCGCGCCAGCTTCGCGAGGATCTTGTCGAACTCCAGCGTGCGGAGTGCGTGGGGGTCCATGTGGGGAGTGTAGCGGCTGCTGAGAGCGGCGGGCGCTAGGCGCCCTGGTCGTCGTAGTAATCAAGATCGAGTCGCTTGACGAGGTATGTTTGTTCGACCGTGACGCCGACGCCGTGCTCAATCATCAACTGAGCCAGACGACCTCCATCGATCAGGATCACCTTCTTGTCGATCATGCCGACGTATTGCACAGCGTCGCTCGTAAACGACGACGTTGTTATGAGCACGCCCTTCCGCGCGCGATGTCCTTCGAGACTGCCTACGAAGGCTTGGACGGCCGGACGACCAACAACGCCCTCCCATCGCTTCGCTTGGATGTAGACCACATCGAGACCACATCGAGACCAAGCGGATCCTCATTGATCAACCCGTCGATGCCACCGTCGCCGCTCCCCCCGACAGCCCGCCCAGCATCGGGGCGCGAACCGCCATAGCCCATGGCGAGAAGCAGATCGACCACGATGGCTTCGAACCGGGCCGGCGTGGCCTAGTGTACGCGCGCCAGCAAGTCTTCGGAGAGTCGCGCCTGTAGCCGCCCGTAGCTATCTTCGAGCAGTTCCTCAGGCGTCTGCGTCTGCTCGGCAGGTGCCGTTGTCTCCGCCGCCTTCTCTTTGGTAGACGTTCTGAACTCTTCGAATCCGGGAAACTGCTTCAAGAACGGGACATCGATTCGAGAAGGCCGCCGCTGCATCACCTCGCGGCCGCGATCCGTGATTCGAAACACGCCGCGTTTCTCACCGTCCAGGAGTCCCGCCTTCGCGAGGTACGTCTTGCTCCAACCGATCCGGTTAGCGATGGTCGTCTGTCTCCCGCTCGGGAGCATCATGTCCCTTTCCACGGGCGTCAGGCCAAAGCGTTCGGCCAGCAGATTGACGGCCTCGGACATGCGGTGCTCTTGGCCGTCAATCGCGACCTCCATCAAGGGGAGCATGAGCGTCTGGTAGTCGGGGATCGTCACCCGGGTGCCTCTCTCGCGATTAGTGTCGAATGGTACCATCGCGCGAGTTCTGCTCGCCTGACAGAAACGCCACCATCCGCGCGAACGCGGTGCGATCCTGCAGCATGAACAGGTGGCCGCCCTCGAAGAACTCGAGCTGCGAGGCGGGGATCTGCGCGTGCAGCGCTTCGAGGTTCGACGGCGGGGCGATGCCGTCGTAGCGGCCGCCGCAGATGTACACCGGCATCGCCAGCGACGGCAGGCGGTCGTAGGTGTCGTGGTGGCGGCGCGCTTCGAGCTGCAGGCGGCGGCCTTTTTCGCGATCGGGCTCGTCAGCGCCGATCTTGTCGCCGGTGAGCATGAAGTTGAGCATCTTCTCGAAGCGCTCCGGGTCCTCGCGCTCGACATCGAAGAGGCGCGTGTCGCCGAGCCGCAGCGTCCGCCGCGCGCGTTCGTCGGCCGGCAGATCCGCAAGCTCGTGCAGCGGGTACGACGCGCTGCCGGCGCCGCCCGCCGACGTGCACGCGAGCACCAGCCGCTCGACGCGCGCGGGATGCCGCAGCGCGAACTCCTGCGCCACCATGCCGCCGAACGACACGCCCATGACGCGGCAGTGCTCCCACGCCAGCGCATCGAGCAGCGCCGCCGCGTCGTCGGCGTAG
>CAYQZE010000079.1:0-16618 GCA_964421985.1 uncultured Dehalococcoidia bacterium
CGTACGTCTCGTTCCAGAGGTTGTCCCACAGCCGCACGTACGACACGAGCCTGTCAGCAGGCCGCAGCAACTCGAACGACCGGTACATCATCTCCGGCGGAATGTTGCCGAGTGTATCGACCACGCGGTCTACGTCGAACCAGCGCTTGTCGGTCCACTGACGAAACAGCCCCATTCCATCGAAGTTCACCGGTGTCGCGATCGTTACGAGATTCGCCATGGGCGCGTCGTCCTGCAGCCCGCCGTAGATCAGCGAGAGCATCCCGCCCATGCAGTAGCCGATGAACGAGACGTCGGTTTCGCCCGTCGCCTCCTGGATCTGCTCGACACACGCAGGGATCATGTCGAGCGTGTAGTCTTCCAGCTTGAGCTTGCTGTCTTCCGGGCGCGGGACGCCCCAATCCATCATGAAGACGTCAAAGCCCTGCTTGAGGAGGAATTCGACGAAGCTGAACCCGGGCGTGAGATCGAGAATGTACGGCTTGCTGATCAGCGACATCACCAGCACGACGGGTATGCGATACACCTCGTCCGACATCGTGTGATAGTGGTACAGCCGCATCGTGCCGCGCGTGTAGATGACGTCTTTCGGCGTCATGCCGACTTCCGGCTCGTCGCGATTGAGCATCACGTCGATGCCACGCGTGGCGCGCGTGATCGTGCGCTCCACCTCCCGCTGGACAATCGCGGCGATATTCTCGGGCGGATGCGCGGTCTGGGTGGTCATGGTCTGCACCTCCACACAGCTTCGCGGCGGCGGGGGTTCGTCGCCGAGCCGATCGACGTTGCGTCGCCAGCATCAGATGAAGTCAGTATGCCACGGTTTGCGTCGAAGCTGAATAGGTGCGAGCCACACCTAGTGGAGCCATACGCGGTGGGGGGCGATCGCCTACTTGCTGCCGTTAGCCGAACGCGCCGCCGCCACGGCTGGCCGCTTCGTGCGGGTCGGCTTGCGCCGCGCCGGCGCACGCACGACCGCCGCCAGCTTCGGGTTCGACTGCACCAGCGCCGACTCCAGCCGAGCGAGGGTCTCCTCGATCGCCTTCATCCGCTCGCCCAGCGCGACCAGGTCGTTGTGCGTCGGGATGTTGAAGGTCGTGTAGAAGCGCTCGAGGTTGTCCGCGATCATGCGCTGCGCGGTCAATGACGCCTCGACAGCCGCGTTCATCGAACTCGAGAAACCATCGGTGCCCAGCACGTCCTTGAAGAAGCCGTTCCACTGGCGCTCGGAGTCCGTGATGAACTGGCGCCACGTGTCCAGGGGATTCGGTGCTTGTCCTACGTTGTCCGCCATCACTGCACTCCTTGCGTGTCGCCTTCGATCCATTGCCTCATGCGCTGCCGGCGCGTTTCGCCTCGTGATCGTCAATCGTTTCGGGCACACCGCCTTCGCGGTCGAACCCTTCGATCGTCCTCTGCAGCACCGCCTGGTAGCGGCCCAGCACATCGATCCAACTCGACAGGAACAGATCGCCCGCCTTCGTCAGCGAGTACATCCGCCGCGCCGGCCCCGACTCCGACGTGTCCCAGAACGACGAGACCAGCCCCGTGCGCTCCAGCTGTCGGAGCGTCCGGTACACCGTGCCGGAATCGAACGCCGGCAGCCCCGCCGAGACGAGCTGCTGCGCCAACTGATACCCGTACGCGTTCCAGTTGCGCAGAAACGCCAGCAGCGTCGTGGTCAGCAGGTCGCCGTGCATGCGAAACGGCGTGAACGCCGTGTCCGCCTGCTGCTCCTGATCGCCGTTCTTCGCCATGCTATCACGTTCTCCCCGCTCGAACATGTCGGACACATGAAATGTCCCACCAGCGGTTGCGTCTTGTCCCGGCGGGCCCGCTCCGGAGTAGTTTTGTTGATTTTCCTGCGACATCGCCCTTGACAGCGTTCTGTCGCTATGTGTAATCTACATCTATCAACAGGACGACGCAAGTCCCAAACACACCATTTCCACAAGGAGGAACCGACACCGTGGCAACGAACATCGCAGCCGACAAGTACTTCGAGGCCCTGACCGAGAGCTACGACGCCATTATCGAGGCGATCAAGGCCGGCAACGAGCGCGGCTTCCGCGTCTCCAACAACCTGCTCGCCGAGGCCCAGCGCGGCCAGCGCGAAGCGGTCGAACTGGGCCGCACGTTCGCGTCTGACCCCACCGACATCGGCGGATTCTACCGCGCGATGATGGAGTCCACCACCAAGGCCCAGGGCCGCGCGCTCGAGCTGGCGCGCCAGATGTTCGACGAGCTGTCCGAGTCGCGCACCGAGGGCCGCGACGTGATCGAGAAGGTCGTCAAGGCCCAGCGCGCTGCCGGCGAGGCAGCCGTCGAGGCCACCCGCGACCTCGTCTCCACGACCGCCGAGCGCGTCCGCACCGGCGTCGCTCGCGTGACCACCGGCGCCACCGAGCAGGCGTCCACCGCCGCAAAGGCCGCGAGTTCCGCCGCGACCCCGGCGAAGGCCGCAGTCGCCTAAGCCCGCACCCCATACGCAGTCCCCGCCCGGGGGCGGTCGTTCGCGACCGCCCCTTTTTTTGGTCGACCGGCGGCGGCAGAGCCCGATTCGATCTCCGGTATCATCACGAACGCCGGCCAAGCAACTGAAAGACTGAAGGACGGACAGACTGAAAGACATGCCCCCCACCGTTCTCTCCGTCAACAGCAAAGAGACGCACGGCGTCGGCAAGATCCCTCGCGAGAGCGTGACGCTCGTCGCGGACCACGGCGTCGAGGGTGACTACCACGCCGGCGCGACGGTGCGGCATCGCAGTCGGGTGGCGCAGGACCCGGCACAGCCGAACCCGCGCCAGGTGCACCTCATGCACGCCGAGCTGTTCGACGAGCTGGCGCCTCTCGGCATCACCGTCACACCGGGCGACATGGGCGAGAACATCACGACGCGCGGGCTGGCGATCCTCGACCTGGCGCCGGGCACGAAGCTGCACCTCGGCGCCAGCGCCGTGATCGAAGTGACGGGCTGCCGCAACCCCTGCGCGCAGCTCAACGGCGTGGACGAGCGGCTGCTGCAGCAAGTAGCGCTGAAGGCAGCCGACGGCAGCATCATCCGCAAGGCGGGCGTGATGGCGATCGTGCTCGAAGGCGGCGTCGTCCGCCCCGGCGACGCGATCCGCGTCGAAGCGCCGTCAGGCGCAGCCGCCGCGGAGCGGCTGCAGCCGGTTTAGCCATGAACGCTACTCAAATTCCCAGACGCCGCCCTGCTTGAACTCGCGCAGTACGCGGCGGGCGACGACCATGCGGTGGACTTCGTCGGGGCCGTCGTAGATGCGGGCGGCGCGGGCGTTGCGGTACATGCTCTCCAGCGGCGTGTCGCCGCTGACGCCGCGTGCGCCGTGCACCTGGATGGCGCGGTCGATGACGTCGTGCAACACCTTCGCGCCGAAGAACTTGATCGTCGAGATCTCGACGCGCGCCTCGTCGCCCTGGTCGATCTTGTGGGCGGCGTGCATCGTCAGCAGGCGGCACGCCTGGATCTCTGCGGCGGAGTCGGCGATCCAGTTCTGGACGGTCTGCTTGTCCGCCAGCAGGCCGCCGAAGACCTCGCGCTTCAGCGCGTAGGCGCACATGATCTCGAACGCGCGCTGCATCTGGCCCAACCAGCGCATGCAGTGGTGGATGCGCCCCGGCCCCAGGCGCCGCTGGGCGATGCGGAAGCCGTCGCCGACCTCGCCAAGGACGTTGGTGACGGGCACGCGGACGTTGTCGTAGATGATCTCGCAGTGCGCGCCTGCCGTCTCGCCCATCACCGGCACGGGGCGGATGATGTTGAAGCCGGGGGTATCTGCCGGCACGACGATCTGGCTCATCCGGCGGTGAGGCTCGGCGTCCGGGTCGGTCACGCACATGACGATGGCGAACGTAGCGCCGATGGCGCCGCTGGTGAACCACTTGTGGCCGTTGATCACCCACTCATCGCCGTCGCGCACGGCGCGCGTCCGCAGGCCGGTCGGGTCGGCGCCCGACACTTCCGGCTCCGTCATCGAGAAGCAGGAACGGATCTCGCCGGCGACGAGCGGCTTCATCCAGCGCTCTTTCAGCTCAGGCGAGCCGAACTGGTGGAGGATCTCGGCGTTGCCCGTATCCGGCGCCGCCGAGCCGAACGCGCGCGGCGCGTAGGGGCTGCGGCCCAGGATCTCGTTGATGAAGGCGTAGGGCAGGAAGCCGGTGCCGCTGCCGCCCGCCTCGGGCCCGATGAACAGCGCCCACATGCCCATCGCCTTCACCCGCGCCTGCAAGTCCTTCATCAGCGCGGCGGCCTCGTCGTCGTGCCGATCGAGGATGTGCTCGTTCGGAATGATGTGCTCGTCAAGGAAGGCTTTCGCCTTCGCGCGCTGCGCCTTGATCTCTGGAGAGAGCGTGAAGTCGATCATCGGGGCTCCGTAGTTTGCAGTTGGTGGTTCGTAGTTTGTAGTCGAGTGTAGCCCTGCGAGCGCTTAGGGTCTTGGGGCGGACGGATCCTCTCCCTGGCGTTGCGCGCCGACGCCTCGCAAGTGGGGAGGGCGCTCACCCGTGGTGCCGCGTCGTGGAATCGGAGACGCGTGTTCCCCTCGATGAGAACGGGGCCGATCGCAGAGTCGCTGCGGAGACAGACCGGCCTGCTCGCGGCAGGCGAGGGCCAGTGACATCCGCCCCTTCGCGATCACTCCGCCGGCGATCATACTCGTAGATGACCTGCGTCGCTCAAACGGCGCATCATCTAGAACCTCAGCCCGCGCTCGAAGCACCACAATGTGGTCAGGAACCTGAAAACCCCAGTTCAATGTCATCTATCGAGTCCCGCGTCAGGTATCGTCAACACCCCTCTCCACGCGGCCCTGCGGGAGAGGCCGGCGCCAAGGGGCGACCGGGAGAGGGCTCCCTACGCCGGCAGCAGCGAAAGCGCGTCGTGATCCATGATCGCGGCGAAGAGTCGATCGAAGAACAGGTCGAACAACGCCTTGCCCCGCTCGTTCGCCGTATCGAGCGTGCCGCCGTTGACGACGAAGATGCCCAGGCTCACCACCAGCGACGACTTGTAGTCCTCCACGAGCTGCTCGAACGCGTAGTCGGCGACACCGTGCGCCGTGAGGTTGCGGTGGTACTCGTGCAGCACGTCCATCTCGTGTGCGCGGCGCGTCTCGATGTCGAGATTGCCGTACATGAAGTAGGCGATGTCGTATGCGCCCCACGCCATCGTCGGGCTCTGCCAGTCCAGCACCGCCAGCTCGTAGCCGCTGCCCGGGTTGCCGAAGAACATGTTGTCGAGCCGATAGTCGCCGTGGCTCATCGTCATCGGCCCGCCCGCCGCAAACGCATCCATCAGCGCGGTGATGCGTGGGCCGAGCGTCGGCAGCACATCACGGATGGCCTGCGGCATGCGGTCGCCGAACAACTCGAGCGTGCGTTCCCAGACAAGCGGATACGACTGCGTCAGCGCCCCGTTTACCAGGTCGATGCCCGGCTGCACCCAGGGGATCTCCGCCAGGCGCGGGCTGTCCCACCAACGAGCATGGTGCTTCGCGAGTTCTCGGAGCACCATGCTGGCCTCGGCCGCCGTACAGCCCTCCACCTGGTCGCCCGCGCGCCCGGTGGCGCCCAGGTCTTCCAGCAGCAGGATGTACTCCACCTTCTCCGCATTGCCGGCTCGGTAGTAGCAGCGCGGCGTACGAAACGTGATCTCGTCGGCGAGATCGCCGTAGAACCGGTACTCGCGCTCGTACAGTCCGTAGAGCGCCGCGACCTCACGCGCCCCCGGATCAAGCGCGGGCATCTTCGCGATCAGCGTTGCCGGCGCACCCGGCGGCTTGCGATCGTATGTCAGCGTCACGCGGGCAAGCTGGCCGATGAAACCTGCGCCCTGTCCCAGCATCTCGTGCGCGACAGACGCCACGACGGCATCGCCAACGATGCCGCCGGATCGGAGTGCGTCGCTAAGCCAAGATGCCGTGACTTCTTCCGGCGTCGTCGGAATCGCGAGATCTGTCGTCAACCCGTACCTCCGCATGCGGCGCACACGATGCGTCAGGGTACGGAACAATGCGCCGCGATGCGAGCGCCGGGAGCACGCTGAACATCAGGCCGGCCGGCCAGCCCCTGCTCCGTCGCACCAACAGCCCGATCACTACGACGCCTGGGCGACGATCTGGACCTGGAGCGTGACGGCGTCCTCAACCGAGACGAAGTTAGCGATGTTCAGGACCGGAATGTTGAAATCGGCGAAGTCGAAGGTCAGCGTCGCCAGGGCGGTGATGATGGCGCCGTCGCGCTTCGCCTTCACCTCCCACACGACGTCCTTCTTCACCCCATGCAGGTCGAGCGTGCCGCTGAGCTGCAGCGTCTGCTCCTCGCCGGCCGCAAGTTGCGGATCGAAGCCGCTGACCTTCGCAGCGGTGAACGTCGCCGTGGGATACTTGCTCGTCTCGAGTCCCAGATTCTGGACGCGAGTGTCGCGCATGCTCTTGTCGCTCGCGAGAGTCTTCAGGTTCACCGCGAACGTAGTCGGTTGCGACGTATCCAGATCGAAGCCGTTAGCCGTCAGCCGGAACTGCCCCGTGACGTCTTTCGTCGATCCCTTCGCCTTCGACGGCAAAGGCAGGCTCGCGAGCTTTTCGTCAGCGAAGTAGGCGGCCTCCGAACGCTCGGAGAGGATCTTGAACGTCAGCCCATCCCCCGTGGTGGTCGTCGTGCCGCTCGTGCCAACCGTGCCGGAGGCGGCGGGCGTCGAACCGCCGGCGCTCGTGGCCAAGGGGGTCTGCTTGAGGTCCGCCGGTATTGCCGGCGCATTGGTCGCCAGCTTCGCGTCTTCGCGAATGAAGAACCACCAACCGCCCGCGGCTGCCGCCACAAGCACGACCGCCGCGCCGATCAGAATGCGTGTAAACCTCACGGTGTTGTCCTCCATCTGTGAGCGGCACCGGTGTACATCGACCACGACGTGCACGTATGGACATCGTAACCAGACGCGTCGCCTGCCGTGGTTACAGAACTGTTACCGCCACGCGCGTCCCGGTGCCCGGGAGCTCAGTTCACGCAGACGATCGAGCAGTCGGCACCGTGGGTGCGTTCGGCGTCACGAATGGCGTCCTCCACCGACGCGGCGTGCTCGAACCCCACGTGTTGCGGCACGGCTGCGTCGTCGGCGCCTGCGACGATCACACGCGAGGCGTGCTTGAGGCGACGGAGCGGGTGCGTGGCGAGCACCGCGTGGACGGGATGGAACGCTACGCCATTCTGATATCGCTCGATGTACTTCGCGTTCGTCGCGAACTCATCGCCAAAGCGCCGCATGATCTCGTACGGGTCGCGGGTGACCGGCAGCACGCGGTCCCAGGCCTCGCGGTACGAGGGATGGTGCTCCATGTCCCACGTCTCGGGACAGGGCGTTGCAAGCACGACGCTGCAGCCGGCCTTGCCGAGCGCCTCGATGTAGCCGCCGAGGTAGCCGAGCCCGGACGAGATCAGCGTGAGGATCGGGTTCATCCTGCCAAACACGGCGTACGGGCTCCACGCCGGCAGTCCGTACACCACCACATCAGCGGGCTCCGCCTGGGCGCGACGCGGCGGGTTGCGCGCCGCCATCACCTCCAGCGCCGCCGCTCGCGTCTCGCTGACGCCGCCCGCCCAGACATGCGCGATCTTCGTCGGACTCGCCAGCACGCACTCGATCTTGTAGATGCGCTTACCCATCGAACGTTCGAGGTGGGCGCCCATCTCGTTCAGCACATCATGCATGCGGTTATTCAGCACGGACATCGACATGCCGTCCGGGTGGTGCGTATGGCGGATCGACCGCCACGTCGATAGCCCTACGGCCACCGACTTCCAGCCGCCGCTGAAGCCGAGGTGCAGCCCCGCGTTCACGTAGACGCACAGGTCCGCGTCCGCCGCGTGCTTACTCAGCTCCACGTCATAGCCGTGCTCCGTCGTGCCGAAACTGACGATGTTGGCGGCATCCTCGGCATCGTGGCAAAACAGGCGGTCGCCGAATCGGTCGACCAGTTGCTGGCCGATAATCGTCGCCAGCTCCTCGCGCGTGAACTTGCGATGCAGCGCGTTCGCGCAGATCAGCGAGACATCCGTCTCACGCACGCCGGCAGCGGCGAGCTGCGCCAGTACTCCTTCGATCGCAACGCGCCGGATCGGACCGAACGACGTGACTGTGGGATCGTCGAACGCGATCACCACCCGGGATCCGGGCCGGACGATATCGCGAATGCACGGCAGCCCTAACGGATGATCGAGCGCGTTACGGACAGCCTCGCCAAGATCGCTCACAGCCGACAGGCCGGCCCCGGAGCCAGCGCCGCCGCCGCGCGAGACGATCCTCGTCCGTGCCGGCAGCTGTGCTTCGACCGTCGATTCGCCAAATGGCAATGTTACCTGCGTCATACCGGCGATTGTACCGCCGCGGCGCGCGCGAGAGAACGCCGATGACGCCCGTGGCTCTGCGCTCGTAGCTCGCTACACTGCCGGAACGAGAGGTACTCACGATGCCCGAAGGTGGATTGCTCGCGATCTTCGCCCACCCCGACGACGAGACGTTCGGGCTCGGCGGCACGATGGCGCGCTGCGCGGCACGTGGCGTGCGCGTGACCATGCTCTGCGCCACGCGCGGTGAGGTCGGGGAGATATCGCCCGGCACCGGCGCCACGCCCGACACGCTCGGGCGCTACCGCGAGGAAGAGCTGCGTGTGGCGATGGCCATGCTCGGCGTCAGCGACGTACGCATGCTGGGGTTCCGCGATTCAGGCATGCGGGGGACGCCCGAGAACGACGACCCGCGTGCACTTGTGAAGGCCCATCCCGACGCCGTGATTCACATGCTGGTTCGGGCCATCCGCGAGTTGCGACCGGCGGTGGTGGCCACGTGGGACGAAAGCGGAGGCTACGGACATCCCGACCACATCGCCGTCCACCACCACGCCACTGCCGCCTTTCACGCCGCCGGCGACGCGACGAACTATCCGACCGCCGGCGAGCCGTGGCAGCCGCAGCGGCTCTTTTACACCGCCATCCCGATGCGGGAATTCGGGCGCGTGATGGAAGAGATGCGCGCCGCCGGCATCGAAACTCCCAGCTTCTCTGAGGACGACAGCGCGTTGGCCGAGTTGTCGCGCGTCGAACCGAACTGCATCATCGACGTCGGCGACCTCGTGGAATTGAAGGAGCGCGCGATGCTCGCGCACAGCACGCAGATCTCCGATATGGACCCGTTCATGCGGATGCCGGTGGAACTGCGCCACCGGTTTTTCGGGCGCGAGTACTTCTACCAGGCGCACCCGCCGCTCACGTCGGACGCCATGCTAGACGATCTCTTCGCATAGCGGCCTGTCACTCTACGGCGGCGTCGGTTCCATCCAGATCCCGATCCCTCGCCGCTCGCGCGCCGTCGCACGGCGCGGCGGCGCGCTTGGGGCGGACGCGCGTCGCTCGTACGACGCGATCCCTTGGTGGATGCGTGTAGGCGGCGACGGAGCGGGCGGCTCGCTGGCCGCCTCCGGTGCTTCCGATGTCAAAGCCATTGTCAACGCCATGATCCGCTCCACGGCCTTCTGCTTATCCAGGATCAGCATTGATCGCGTTCAGCTCCTGGCGCACGATCTGGCTCACGCGCTGTCGCGTCACGCCGAAGTGCTCCGCCAGTCTGGATTGCAGGCCCCAGCGGCCGCCGTTTCCGGCGACTCCGCGCCTGATCAGCACTCTGGCGGCAATACGCAGCTTCTCCGTCCTTGTCAGCGCCTCCTCTTCAAACGTCTGCAACTCCATCGTCATTGTGCCCTCCCAGGGAACGCCCGCTGCCGGGCCACGCCCGTGCCCCCTCGAGCGGCAGGCGGCGCGTCGTCACTGACGTGCACGATCGACGTTATAGAGACCGCTCTCACCGGATTCGTTCTCACCTCTGACCACGTTTTCGAACATGCCACGCGACCAGCCATCCAGAGCCGCAACGACCAGGAGACTCCCCATCTCACCTTGACGCGATTCCCCTCGGACACGACCCCTCTCGGACCTGCCCCGGCTCCTCGCCCGGACAGCGCGGCGGCTCGAACGTCATCTCGTCGCTCATGGCCGAAGACCTCAAACAGAGGTCGTGTAGCGAAGCGCACGAAGCTCCGACGGCATCCAGGCGAAGGCAGGACTGCTTGACAGCGAGCCGACTGAGCACACTTCTTACGTGCGCCCTCTTGACGCGAACGCGCGCGACGGCTAGTGTCGTGAACTGAAGCGGGAACCATGGAGGCGGCGCATGGTTGGGGTCACCGACGCACTTGCGGATGAGCGCGCACTCGTCCTCGCCTGCCAGGCGGGGCACGACGCCGCCTTGGCTTCGTTTTACCAACGATTCTTTGCGCCTGTGTACCGCTACGTCCTCGCCTCGGTCGGCCGGCGAGAGGACGCCGAAGACATTGCAGCCGAAGTGTTCGTCAAGGCCCTCCGGGGTATCGGGGGCTTCCGATTCCAGGACGAACCGAAGCCGATGACCGCGTGGCTCTTCCGCATCGCTCGCAACGAAGTCGCCGACCACTTTCGCCGGGCCGGCCGCCGTCTCGCTCCAACTTCGCTCGGCGCTCAACAAATTGAGCCTGGCGGACGTTATGATCCTTTAGAGACCCACGACTCCGTGATGGATCTCGCCCGCGCGTTGCGCACATTGCCCGGCGCGCAACGAGACGCGATCGTGCTTCGACTGGCAGCCGGGCTCTCGACGCGCCAGACTGCGGAAGCGATGGGCAAGCCCGAGGGGACCGTTCGGTCGCTTCTCCATCACGGGATCAAAGCGGTACGAAGCGCCATGGAGCAATCACCGTGACGACAACCGAGCAGCCACACCGCAGCCGGGCGGCCGAGGCGTTTCGGGCGCTCGACGCCGGGAGCGAATTCGCGAAGCGCCGAGTTTGGCGCCGAGTCGAGCGGGGACTCGCCGAGAATCGCCGACGTTCGCGAAGGCGCGTGGGCTGGATGGCCGGGATCGTCGCCTGTGTGGCGATGGCGCTGGCGATCACTATGTCGGCCATGCTGGGCGCCGCCCGGACATGGTACGAGCCTACGCAGCTAGACAAACAACACGTGGCCGTGAGCGCCGTGCTGCAGATGCTGGGTCAGCAGTACCCGGCCCGTACCGGCAGCGCCAGCGATGCAGATTCCGGCCAGATGGAGCAGTTCGCGCAGTACCTTGTGACCTCGTTGGAGGCGAAGACCGGAGCCGAGTAGGAACGACCCGCTCCGTCCCCATGTCACACCGACTGTCGCGCACACTGCTCGCCGCCGCCGTACTCATCTCCGCCTTCACCGTGACGCAACGTGCAGCATCCGGCGACGATCCAACGACCGTGTCCGTGTCACCAGCGATCGCGAGCGTGACGGTGGGCGATGACGTGGCGCTGGACATCAACGCGGCGAACGTGCCGGCGCAGCCTGGCATCGGTGGATATCTCCTGACTCTGACCTGGGATCCCGTCGTGCTGAGCCTGACCTCCTTCGCGGACGCCGGATGGGTGCCCGGCGGCCAGATCATCGTCATCTGCACGACGCCGACGATCGATAACGTCGCCGGCACCGCCTCGGCCGACTGCACGCCAGTCTTCGGCTTCGGCGGCGGCGTCTCCACATCCGCACCGCGCGCCCTGGCCCACGCGGTGTTCCGCGCAGTCGCCCCGGGTTCGACCGCCATCGATCTCACTGGCTCGAATCTACTCAACACATCGAACATCGCCATCGCAAGCACGCTCACAGGGGGTCACGCCACGGTCTCGGCGGCCGCCGCGGCCACCAACACGCCGCTACCCGCATCGACGCCGACGCCCATTTCTGGCACGACCTCGACAGCCCATCCGTCGAGCACGGCCGCACCCGTGCAGGGGACGGACACGCCGGCGGCTGCATCCGCATCGACGCGCTCGACGTCGACGGGAAATGCGCAGGCACTTTCAACGAAACCCGCGCCGGGGACGTTATCTAGTGTGGAAGTACCTCCCGCAGGCTCCGGGACGGGGGACGGTGGCGGTGGCACTCCGTGGCGGATTCCCATTCTGGCCGCGCTCGGTGCCCTTCTCTTAGGAGTAGCAGGGTTCACGGCCTTCCGCTGGATGCGAGGCTCGACAGTCCAGAGGTAAGAGTTCAGACGGCTCCCGCCCGCCGCGGGCACGCCAGTCAGTGAAGGAGTACAGGCATGGTCAAGCGATTCCTATTCGTAGCGGCGGCGGCGTTGGCACTCTCGGCCGTTGCATTCGGAACGTACACGACGTTCGGACACAAGGGTCACGCTGAGGCTGCGCCCCTCATCGACTGTACCGTCGACAACTCGGCGGCGCCCAGCATCCAGATCACCTGCACCGGCAAGATCGTGATCGTCACGCCGTGGAGGACGAAGACGATCGATTTCGTCCTCGTCGTGGATGCCATCGACAACCTGCCGCCGGGCCCGAGCTTCGGCGACCAGATCACCGGCTGCACCATCGACTTCGACCGACCGACCGATCCGACGCCGATCCACATCGGCCCTTGCCCGTAGCGTCGAACTTGACGCGGCACTAACTCACCGCACCCCGCCCGGCTTTTCAGCGAAGCCGGGCGGGGTGTATCTATATCGGGGGAGCACCGAGGAAGTGGATGAGAAGACCGCTCAACGTGCTCGTCCTGGTCGTGCTGACCGCCGCCACGCTCGCCGCCGCGCTCGCGACTACCCATCGCGTGGCACGCGCCGCCGATCCCGTGACGATTGCCGTCTCGCCAGCGACGGCGAACGCCACCGTCGGCGACGATGTAGCGCTCGATATCACCGCCGCGAACGTGCCGGTGTTTCCTGGCCTCGGCGGCTACCTCATCCTGCTGGAGTGGAATCCCGCAGTGCTCACGTTGACGTCGCTCACCGACTCGGGCTGGGTGACCAGCGGCCAGATCGTCGTCATCTGCACCACGCCGGCCATCGATAACGTCGCCGGCAACGCCTCGGCGGACTGCACGCCGGTGTTCGGTGTCCCTCCGGGCGTCTCCACGTCCGCGCCGCGCGCTCTGGCCCAGGCCGTGTTCCACCCCGCTGGTCCTGGCTCGACCGCCATCAACCTCACCGGCTCGAATCTCCTCGACCCATCGAACGTCGTCATCACGAGCACGCTCACAGGGGGCTCCGTCACGGTTTCGTCACAAGCCTCGGTGGGCGGCATCGCCGAGCCTCCGGATCTGGCGGCGCTGCCGCCGCGCCCGCGCTCGTTCGGCGTGCCGCCTGCCGCGTACGCCGCGGGCATCGCGGCGATCCTGGCGCTGCTGGCGGTCGGGTCTCGACTGGCCCGGCACACCCACCGCCGCTAGACGCCGACCTCCTCCGATTCACGCCTTTCGCGCCTTCGCGGGCGGCTCCCCGTCGCGTGTTACGCGTAGCACCGCCGCGCGTTACGCTTCCCGCCATGGAGAAGCAGGACTACTTCACGACACCCATCACGCGTTTCGAGCCGGATGGCAACGCGACGCTGCGCTCCTTCGTGGAAGCGCTGGGGCGGACGGGCGGACAGCCGCGCCGGCTGAGCCAGGCGATCACCCTCTGGCAGGCGATGCTCGACCGGAACCGCGTCGTGTTCTGCTCTGTTGCCGGTGCGCCGGTGCCGCTGGGCTTTGGTCCAGCCATCGCGTCGCTGGTGATACACCGCCGGATCGACGTGCTGGATATTACGGGCGCACAACTCACGCACGACATGCTCGAGACGATCGGCAGCCGCCACTACCAGGGCTCCGTAACCAGCGACGACGTCGCGCTGGCGAAGGCGGACGTCAATCGCTTCTGGGACACATTCGGTGACGAGGCCGATTACCGGCGCGTGGAGCCGATGATCTTCGACTTCGCCCGCGCCCTGCCGGACCGGCCGATGACGACGCGCGAGTACACCTATCGCCTCGGCGGCTACTTCAAGGGCGTCGGCTCCCAGTCCGGCATCATCACCGCCTGCTACGACCGCGCTACGCCCGTCTACTGTCCGGCGATCGGCGACTCGGTACTGGGCATGGATCTCGGCTTCTTCCGGCACGAAGAGTCCAGGCGCATCGTCTTCGATGTGGTGCAGGACGTGCTGGAGATGACGGCGATTGTGCTGCTGGCGGAGGAAGTCGGGCTGCGCACGTCGACGGTAATCTTCGGCGGAGGCGCGCCGCGCAATCACATCCAGCAGTCGCAAATAGGGACGTACATGTTCAAGCAATTCGGCAAGGGCCACGCCGAGGCCGTCCGCTTCAGCATCGAACCGGCCGAGACGGGCGCACTCTCAGGCTCGACGATCTCCGAAGGCATCAGTTGGAAGAAGTTCGACCCGAAGGTCGAAGCCGCCGAAGTGTTCCTGGACTCCAACCTATCGATCGCCGTAGCGTCGTCGCTTCTCGGCGCGCGCGACGCCGCCACCGGCTTCGCGTTCCACCACGAGGACGACGGGACGCTGACGGCCACGTACAGCGGCAAGAGCTATAACCTCAGCGAGAAGTACGGCTTCTAGGGGTGCTTCGGGCCTGCGCGACACATTAACCGTCGAAACATGTGCCCGCGCTGCACGTTATAGTTCCGCAACAGCCAATCGCACCGGGGGCCCTGGAACCCTGACGAGCACTGATGAGCGATTCTACCACCTACATCGTCCCGTGGCGCACCGTCGCGTCGACCGTGAACCTCTGCGACCGCTGCCGCGCGTTCTACGCCAACGCGCGTTTCTGCGACGAGTGTCTTCGCGACGCCAATGCCGACCCAACCAAAAAACGCGGCATCCTCTTCCCACCAGCCCACGACGCAACGGACGCACCCTTCGCCATCGCCTGAGCAAGGCCGCCATGCAAGACGCAAAGGCCTCGATCGCTCGAGGCCTAGTTCGCGCGCCGTCATGCCATGGAATCAGCTGACGCGCTCCGAGGTGCCTTCCGACTCCGCCGGGCGCACCTTCGAATAGCAGGCGCTGCAGTAGACCGGACGGTCGCCGCGCGGCTGGAACGGCACCTCTGTCATCATTCCGCACTCCGCGCAGGTGGCGGGGTGCATCTGCCGGGGCGTCCGCCCGCCGAAGCTAGCGAAGACGCCATAGCGCACGTAGCCCTCTTCCGGCTCGCTGGTGCGCGTCGACTTCCGGTTGGAGCGGCACGACGAGCAACGGACTGGTTCGTTCTGCAGGCCTTTATTGGCGTAGAACTCCTGCTCGCCGGCGGTGAACGTGAAGTTCTGCTTGCAGTCGCGGCATACCAGCGTCTTGTCTGAGAAACTCAATGGCCGACCTCTTCCCTTGCGGGACAACAACGTGCGGCCCTCAAGGCCGCACCCGATTCATGCCAAGCCTGTGACCACTTGCCTCAGTATATCGACCCGCTTCGAGGCCTCACAAGCTGGGAAAACGCCTACACCTCCTCAGCCCAGATATGCGCGAAGCCGCGGCGGCATCGGCAATCGCTGCACGAGGATCTCCGCTTCGTCGCTGTGCAGCGCCCGGCTCGCGTAGAAAAACGCCGCCGTGCCCAGCGCCAGCGCTCCCACCACGGCGAACGCCGCTTGCGGCTTGCTGGCGAGGTCCAGCAACCCCGACAATCGAAGCATCGCCAGCCACAGGAGGATGACCTCCGCCATCAGCACGCTCGAGACGATCGTCCTCGTAAGCGAAAACACCAGGTGCCCGGCATCGAGCCCGCCGAGCCTCCGTTCAAGGTTGCGAATCAGCAGCCCAAATTCGACGATCGTCGCGATGGACAGCGAAGCCGCGAGGCCCTTGACGCCAAACGGCCAGACCAGCACGAGCGAAAGCACCAGATTTACGAGCATCGACACGACGGCGAACGCGACAGGCGTGCGGGTATCGCTCAGCGCGTAGAACCCCCTGCTGAGAATCTCGATGCCTGCATGGGCGAAGAGCGCGATGGAGTAGAACACCAACGCCGACACGACGAGATCCGTCGAGGTCGCATCGAACGAGCCGCTTCGCAACAGGAACGCCGTGATCGGCCGGGCGAGGATCACGAGGCCGACACTGGCAGGGATCGTCAAGTAGAGAATGAGCCGCAGCGCCTTCGAAACAGTCTCCTGGAGCTGATGCTCGTTGCGCGCCGCCTGCTCCGCCATGCGCGGGAAGGCCGCCGTTGAGATCGCCATGCCGAACAATCCGAGGGGTGTCATCACCACAAGCCAAGCGTAGTTCACCGCGGAGATCGCGCCCGTACCCACCGTCGACGCGAAGAACGTCGCGACAACAAAGTTCAAGTGAAACGCCGCCAGCCCGACGACACGGGGGCCCATCAACCGGCCGACCTCGCGGACAGCCTTCTCGCGCCAGTCCCAGACAGGCTGCCAGCGCATGCCGACACGCCACAGCGCGGGCACCTGCACAACCAGATGCAGCAGGGCGCCCGCCACCACGCAGATCGCCAGCACCTTCACGTCATCCGAGATCAGCGCGCCGACGATAATCGCCGCGTGATAGAACATGGGCGCGAACGCCGGCGCCAGGAACTGATGCCGCGCGTTGAGGATGCCCATGAACATCCCGCTCACCGCGAACAGCAGCGGCGACAGCATCATGATGCGCGTCAGGGCGACGGCGCGAGAGGTGAGCTGGGTGTGCTGGCCCGTCTCGTCGCCCAGCCCCGGCGCCGTGAGCGGGACGAGCAGCGG
>CAYQZE010000080.1:0-44898 GCA_964421985.1 uncultured Dehalococcoidia bacterium
TATGGTATTCAAGGGCTGTGCAGCAACCGATTCTCAGTTATCTGGTGTAGCCAGATTCAAGTCTATGCCGGCGTAGCTCAGCGGTAGAGCAGCTGTTTCGTAAACAGCAGGTCACGGGTTCGAATCCCATCGCCGGCTCCAGCACGTATCCTGAACGCGCCCGCCACCAGCGGGCGCGTTCCTCGTTCTCGCTCATCCCGCGCGAGGCCACATCGACAACTGCGCCGATGCCACAAAGAAAAGAAGGCGCGCCAAGCGCCCCTTGCTGTGAACTGTCTACCGTGAACTACGAACTACGAACTACAAACAGCCAACCACCAACTCACCCCCTCGTCACCCGTATCGCCCCCGTGTGCGTCCGCAGCCGCACCTTCGGGCCGCCGCCGTCGCCCGAAGCGCCACCGCCGCGCCGGGGCGGCAGATCCGACGTCACCGCGCCGATCTCGCTCTCCGCATCGATGAAGAACGGACGCTCCGGGTCCACTGCCAGGTGGATCAGCCCCGTATGCGTCTTCATGTCGATGTCGGCTTCAACCTTGCCCCGATAGCGGATCATGCCCGTGTGCGCCCGCACCCGCACCGCCGCACACGCGCTCTCGATCATCACCGCACCCGTATGCGCCGTCACGTCCAGGTCGCCGGCCACGTTGCGGACGTCCGTCGCTCCGCTGCGTGACTGCAGCGTCACCTTGCCGGTGACGCTGTGCACCTCCATGCGCCCACTCCGCACCTCCGCGCTTACGTCGCCGCGCACCCGCTGTATCGACAGGCTGCCGCTGCGCGAGATCACCAACACATCGCCCGCGACATCTTCGATGCTCAGCCGCCCGCTCCCCGACTCCAGGTGCACCCGCCCCTCCGTCCGCACGATCTGCACGCGGCCGCTCTTCGAGAGCACGCGCACCGCTGTGCGCACCGGCACGCGCACCGTGTAGTCGACGCGCGATCCTCGCTTGCCGCCCCACAGGCTCCAGCCCTCCGTCTGCGGCAGCGACGGCGCCCGCACCATCACGCGATGCGCATCCTGCTCCATGCTGCGTTCGATCAGGCTCGCCGCCTCGTCGGCCTCTGCGGGCAAGTCCGACCACACATGCACTACCGCCTCAACGCGTACGCGCGGCGCGTCGTGCGATTCGACCCGCACCGCGCCGGACCGCGCCTCGACGTGAAGCACGGCCTTGTCGCCGGTCTCGAACTCGCGTGTGATCGTGCGGGTGTGTTCCATCTCGCCGCCCTCAGCGCGCGGTGAACCCCCACAGCCGAGTGCTGAAGTCGTTCCACAACGCGCGCGCGCGCGGCAGTTCGTCCACCAGCACCATGCTCGGGTCCAGCGCCCGCCGGATAGCGCCGGCCAGCTCGCGCCGCGAATGCGGCCCGACGAACCGCGCCAGCTCCGCAGAGTCGTGCAGCACGACGAACGTCGGCAGCAGGTTGATCCGGAAGCGACGCCGCAGGTCGGGATAGACATCGATGTCCACCGCCCGCACCGGCAGCCGTCGCTCAGCCAGCTCGATGCCGCCCGGGCGCGTCGCGAGCGGCCGCTGGCGCACCCGTGACGACGTGAACTCCACCACCAGCGGCACGTCCGCGCGCATAAGCTGCGCATCGCATGTGATCGCAAACTCCGGCGGCAGATGCATCGTCATGACCAGTCGTCGCCCCACTCGTCCGTGCGCCGCGCGCGACGCCGGTCCATGCGCCGCCCCCAGCGATCCCAGTCACGATCGGCGCGAGCAGACCAACGGTCCATCCGCCTCCGCTGTCCATGATCATCGTGCCCGAATCCCAGCCGTTCCAGCCCGAACGCCCCCGGCATCACCATCGCCATGCCCGTCACCACCGACAGCGCGATCAGCCATTCGCGGGTCGGCTCCACCGTGCCCGCAAGCAGCAATAATGCGAGTACGAACGCCGCCAGCCGCAGGTCAAGCGCCGGCGACACGTGGAACCAGTTCCAGAATCGCGGCCGGATCGCCGACACGCCCGTCACGACGACCAGCGCGATCAGCCATCCCCGCGTGGGGTCGATCGACCCCGCCAGCAGCAACAGCGCCACAACGAACGCGAACAGCCGCATCTCACCGTCCCTTCTGTCTCGGTTACGCTCCGTCGTCCCACTCGCGACCGTCCCGCCGGCGGTGCCCGCTGCCCCATGACGGGATGTCCATCGCCTGAGGCAGTCCGCCGAGCAACACTGCGACGGGCGCCACCGCGCACTCCACGATCGTACGGGCGAAGTCCACCGCGCCCTCGGCGATGACGCCGGGGTCGCCCGCGGCGAATGCCTCACGAACGCTCTCGGCCGCGTCGCGCATGTCCCGCTCGAACTGCCTGCTCCACGACTTCCATTCACTCATCGTCGTCTCCTTCCCGCCGCCCATACCAGCATGGGGTTGTCGGTTCGCTGGCCGCTTCGCTGCTCAGTGCGCGCGCCGCGCGACGAGCGCCCGTTCGACCGCGCCGCGGTCGAGCCAGGCGCCGATCCGCACGAGCGAACCCGCGAGCGCCCTCCGGATGCCGCCGCGATCCACCGCGGGTTCCGGCCACGCCCGCTGCCTGGCATGAAGCCGCTCGATCGCCGCCATGCGATCCTCCACCAATAGTTCATCGAATGTCATCTCTCTCTCCTCCCGCTCGCCATCCCCGGCAAGCGACCCTGATGTCCAGCACCATCTCGCGGCACCTGCGCGCTACTCGTCGTCGTCGCCGCCTACCCAGCCGCTCAGTCGCGAGCCGCGTCCGTGTCGCGGGCGGTCTTCGCGGGACCTCGCCGGCGGCGGCGCCGTCTGCACGTCGATGTTCCGCACGGCACGCGCCAGCGCCTTGATAAACCAGGTGTTCGCCGACGTCCCCGCCTTCGACGCCGCCTGCTGCGCCAGGTCCTTCAACTCAGCCGGGATGCGGATCGTGATCTTCTCGACGTCGCCCTCGGCCGTCGACCACGGCGCGTCCTCGCCTCCCGAGCCGGGCTTCTCGTCCACTTCTACCCGCAGCCCCCCGGGCAGATACTCCAGTCGCACGCGATAGTGAGCGCCCACCTTCGCGTCGATCGCCTGCGCCATCTGCGACATCAGGTCGTACACGGCTCGCTCCAGCGGCGTCCGGGCTGCCTCGATATACGTCTCGAAGCCGCGCCGCCGCTCGTCGCCTTCGATGAGCGCCAGGGGCTGCTTCAGCGCGTCGAAGACCGGTTCCGTACGAAGTTCCGTGGGCATCTGCCCCGCCTCCCGAGCCGGCGCGTCGTCCGCCAGCCATTTGCCGTCTCTGTGATGGCATTATGATGGCATACTGCCAGTGACGCTGTCAAGAGGGATCGCCGGAAGATCGAGAATTCTTTCGAATCTCGAACGCCTAGCATGCCACACAGACGTCTGTGTCCGTCTGGCGTCGCCCGCCGCCCGCCACCGTCAGTTGCTCACGCCGTCTGGCAGTCTGCGCTCACGCTGCGTCCAAAGTTGGCAGCCATGCGCGCCAGATCGAGGATCGAGACGAACCCGTCGCCGTCCAGATTTCCCTCCCAGCGCGGATCGTCGCCCACGCCCACGCCAATCTTGTCGCCAACCCAATCGCCCACCACCGCCAGGTCGAGGATCGACACCATGCCATCGAGATCGATGTCGGACTGGGCAAGCCACGTGGTCGTCAGCGCTCCGGCGGCATCGACGCTGCGCCAGCAACCGAGGCCCGCGCCGGACGCGGCAGTGCGCGGCGCCCCGATCGGCGAGATGGTGATCGTCCCGCAATCACGTCCCGCGTCGTTGCACGATGCCGTCTCCGGGATCCCGTACGTGCTGATGCTCGCACATGACGCGACGCCGCAGTTCGCCGGGGCGCCCTGATCGGCGTCGCTGTAGCCGTCGCCATTCGCGTCCGCGCGATGATCCCGCTTCACGGAAGCGCCGCCGCCGGTCAGCAGGTAGTCGGGCACGCCATCGTCGCCAGAGTCCGCGAACGGCGCGTTCGGCCCGACGCAGCACCCTCCCGGTGCCGGCGCCGCCGTGAACGACGAGCACGTCGTGGTGGCGGCAAGTGGCCCGCCGACGCTGTACACGGCGTCGCATCGATCATCAAAGTCCTTGTACAAGCCGCTGAAGTCGCCGGGTGTGAAGGCTTCCGCATTCGCACCCGAGCCGGTGATCCCCGGATCGCTGCCGTCGCCTTCACAGGTATCGCCGCGACCGTCGCCATCGCGGTTGCGCTGCGTCGGGTTCGGCGCGAACGGACAGTTATCGGCTCTGTTCCTGATGCCGTCGCCGTCAACGTCAACACACGACAGTGCCTTCGCCTCGGTGTGCGGCAGGCCGGAGCACGTGGCCGCCGCGAACGCTGCGATCGCCGCGGGCGCGTTGTTCTCGTAACCGGCACCCGCGTTGATACCCAGCGGACCGCCGCACGCATCGCCGATACCGGCAAACGACGCCTGCCAGACATCCGGCACGGTCGGGCAGTCGTCTACAGCGTCGGTGAGGCCATCGCCGTCATCGTCCCCGGACGTCGAGATCAGCAGCGACACCGCCCGCGCGCTCGGATTGCACGCAAGTGCCGCCGGCGGTGACGGATCGCACAGCGTCAGCACCGGCACGCCCGCGGCGGCCGGTGTGCTGTAGTCGCCGGCAACGGTCGCACCGCTGATCGTCTTCGACCCCGCGGACGCGAGCGTCGCACCGCGCATCAGCAATGTCAGCGAGCCGGGCGCGCAGTTCAACACGTCTGCCTGCGCCGGGTCGCGCGCGCCGAACGGGTTGCCGAACACGAGGATCGTCGAGATGGGATCCGTGCCCTGCGTCGAGCCGGTGAACACCGTCAGCGTCGTCATCGTCGTGCGTGCAGTGGCCGCTTCGAGCGCGTAGCTCAGGACGCCGTAGCCCCGGCTGATCACCGCGGAGTCGGGAATACCCAGCACGGCCAGGACCGCCGGCACCACCGCCGGCACGTGCGAGACCCCCAACGGCCAGCCGTCGCCGTGTGCGCCACCCGGTGTCGGATCGGCCTGCCCCGGATCGTCCAGTTGGTCGTACGAGAACCCGGGCACGCCCGATGGATCCATCGACACCGGCGGCCCCGTCTTCGCCGCTGACCAGATGTCAAACGATAGGTCCGGCGAATGGAGGACGGCACCGCACGACGCCGCCTGACCGCTCTCGGTCATCCCGCCCGCGATATACCCAGCGTTCGTCTCGACATCGATCGTCACGGTAGCGATGCGACTCGCGGTCGGCGCCGGCGCGGTGCGCAAGCCTGTGTAACTGATCGTCGCCTCGTCGAACAAGGGCGGCGCCGGCGTAGCAGCCAGGCATTCGTAGGCCATCCCCGCCATCCCCATGCCGTCGGTGCAGAGGGTTAGCGTCACGGTGACATCGGGATTGCTGCCCGACGACGTGCTCGAGAACGCGACGTTCCAGGCGTGGTCTTGCCCGGCGGGCGCCTCCGCTGCTGCCGGTTGCGGCGCGGCGAAGGCGAACATCGCCGCGGCTAACCAGCACAACACGCCCGGTGGCGGCCGCATCGCGCAGTGGAGGCGGCGCCGCACACGCTTGATGCGCCCACCCGGCGTCGGCGAAGGAGGCTGCATACAACGACCTCGAACCCGGCCATCATACGCCCCGAGCGCGCGCAGTCAAGGCCGCACGCGCGAGCGCAACCGCCTGCGCCGCGCTGAGGTTCACTCGTGCCGCTGGGCCGCCCTCCTCCAGACCGTCGCCACGCCGCCGCGCCGCGCGATCACGCCATCGATGCTGGACGCCTGCCGCGACGCAAACAGCAGCAGCACGCTCTCCAGCGCGATGAACAACGTCGAACAACCCGCCCGCCGTCACCACGCCGTTCATGATCGCGAAGTTCACGTTCATGAACAGCGCCATCACGGCCGTCGGGCGCGTCGCCAGCCCTAGCACCAGCGCCACGCCTACAGCGACCTCGCCCGGGATGACGAGCAGCGTGAACAACTGGTCCTGCTGCAGCACAACGTCTTCGAGAAAGCGCCGGTACGGCCCGGGAATGGAGTGGTCGCGCAACGCCGACGTCAGCATGCGCTCCAGCCCGTCGCCGCCGATCCACCCCTTCGCCAGTTGGTTCGACGCCTCGTACAGAAAGAACGCACCCGTGAACACCCGCACCAGCAGCAGCGTCCACGGCGCGATCCGCGATGCCGTCATATCTTCGTCCTCCATCATTCAGGATGGTACGACGTGCGGACGTTACGAGATCTCCCGCGCCGGCGCGCTACCGGCGTGCCTCATGCCGAGTGCCCCCGATGACCGACGACTGACCGTGCTACCATGAGGGTTGCACTGGGAGGTGACATACCGTGCCCGCACTCCGCAACCTCGAATCGCTCTTCGCACGGGTCCAGAAGCCGGCGCGTTACACCGGCGGCGAGTGGAACTCCAGCGTGAAGGACTGGGACGCCTGCGACGTGCGCGTCGTCCTCGCTTACCCCGACCTCTACGACATCGGCATGTCGAACCTCGGCCTCGGCATCCTCTACGACATCGTCAACCGTCGCGACGGCATGCTCGCCGAGCGGGTCTTTGCGCCCTGGTCCGATATGGAAACCGCCATGCGCGCCGAGGGCGTGCCGCTCTGGAGCCTCGAGACGCGCCATCCACTCCACGAGTTCGACGTCATCGGCTTCTCGCTCAGCTACGAAGGCACCTACACCAACATCCTCAACATGCTGGATCTCGCCGGCTTGCCCGTACGAGCGGAGCAGCGCACCGATGCCCACCCGCTGATCATCTGCGGCGGCTCCGGTGCGCTCAACCCCGACGCGTTGGCCGACTTCGTCGACGTGTTCGTGCTGGGCGACGGCGAGGAATCCATCGTCGATATCGTCGACTTCGTGCGCGAGTGGAAGCGCCAGGGCCGCGGCACGCGCGACCAGATGCTGCTCCAGCTCGCGAAGATCTGGGGCATCTACGTCCCGCGCTTCTACCGTCCCGAGTACAACGCCGACGGTTCGATTAAGTCCGTCACGCCGATCATCGAAGGGCTTCCCGCGCGCGTCACCAAGCGCTTCGTGCAGGAGCTGCCGCCGACGCTCACGACCCCCATCGTGCCGTTCCTGCAGACCGTGCACGACCGCATGGCCATCGAGATCCAGCGCGGCTGCACGCAGGGCTGCCGCTTCTGCCAGGCCGGCATCATCTACCGCCCGCGGCTCGAACGCTCGCCCGAAGAGGTGCTCGAAGCCGCGAAAGCGCTCGCCCGCAACACCGGCTACGACGAGCTGTCGCTCGTCTCGCTCAGCACCACCGACCACTCGCGCATCCTGCCCATCGTCGATGGGCTCCGCGCAGAGTTCGGCGACAAGCTCACGATCTCGCTCCCCTCCATGCGCGTCGACAGCTTCTCCGTCCGCGTCGCCGAGGCCGTCGCGACGCGCGGAAAGCACAGCATCACCTTCGCGCCGGAAGCCGGCACCGAGCGCCTGCGCATGACGATCAACAAGATCGTCACCGACGATAACCTGTACGAGGCCGCCGAGAACGCCTTCAGCCAGGGCTGGACCAACGTCAAGATGTACTTCATGGTCGGACAGCCGACCGAAACGCACGAGGACATCGAGGGCATCGTGACGCTGGCGCGCAAGGTGCGCGAGATCGGCCGCAGGCGCCACGGCGGGCGCGCCCGCGTGCGCGTCAGCACGTCCAACTTCATCCCCAAGGCGCACACGCCCTTCCAGTGGGCCTCGCAGGCGCGGCCCGACGTGCTGCACCAGCGTCACGTGTACCTGCGCGATGCTTTGAAGAAGTCCGGCGTCGCCTTCACATGGGAGGACCCGGAGCACAGCCTGCTCGAAGCCGTCCTCTCCCGCGGCGACCGCCGCCTCGGCGCCGCCATCTACAACGCATGGAAGGACGGCGCACGCTTCGACGCCTGGCACGAGCACTACAACTGGCCCCGCTGGCAACGTGCGATGGCGGATGCGAACCTCGACCCGGCGTTCTTCGCCTACCGCGAGCCGGGGCTTTGGGATCCGTTCCCGTGGTCCCACATCAACATCGGCGTCACCGAGTCATACCTCCGCGCCGAGTGGCTGCGCACGCTGAAGCACCAGCCGACCGCCGACTGCCACAAGGAGCCGTGCAACGTCTGCGGCGTCCAGAACCAGAACGCGGACGACTGCCTCAATCGCCTCGACCTTCGCCTCGCCGCAAAAGGCAAGCCCCCCATCGAGCGCAAAGGCCTCATCGCCCCCATCGAGATGTTCTCGCTGACATAGCGACTCTCTCTAACAAGTTCTCGCTGACGTAGCGATCACGACGGCGTAGGGGCGGACCTGTGTGTCCGCCCTCTCCGTGCGCACAACAACACTGGGGGACCGCCTGCGTCCGCCGGCCCGTGCGCTCAACGACGTACCGGAGGCCTACGTGCTTCGCGGGTTGTGCTCGTCTTCCGCCCACTTCCACGGATTGTCGATGATGTACTGGCGAATGTCATTCAATGCCTCATCCCGACGCACGATGTGATCGTAGTAGCCGCGCTGCCACAGCTTGCTCGGGACGCGTTGCCAGCCATCGTCTCGCACGCCCGAGAAATAGGCGTTCGTGGTCATCGTCTTGAACCATTGCATGATGCGCGACAGCGGCACGTTGGGCATCTGTACCGTCGTACCTGCGTCTCCGTCCGGGCCTATCCGGGCATCGGGCTCGCGAATCAGCACGTCTGGACCGTTGATGAGCAGCAATCCGTGCGCATGGTTGGGCATCACGACAAACTCATCGATCTCAACCTGCCGGAACTTGCGCGGCAACTCCGCCCACCATCGGGCGAGCATAATACCTGCGGCGTTGGGGAGCATCATCTCGTCCCGGATCGAACCGAACAGTGGCAGCCGATCCTGGGTGCAGATCGTCACGAAATACGCGCTGTGATCGGCGTAGTCGAAACCGTCGAGTCGCATGGAACGATGGCGTAGTTCCCGGTGCGTCACGGGCGTTCGCCTCAGCGCGTGGGCGGACACACAGGTCCGCCCCTACAGTGTTCGGGATGCTCCGGCGATCACGCTGCCGAGCCGGCCGCCGCCGCCTGCTCGAACGCCAGCGGCAAGTGCGTGAGCCCGCGCAGAAACAGCGAGTCGATGCGCTCCGCCTCACCGGCGCGCTCGATCCGGCGCAGCTGCAGCAACTCCTCGAACGCCACGCGCGCCTCCAGGCGCGCCAGCGGCGCGCCGAGGCAGAAGTGGATGCCCACGCCGAACGCGAGATGCCCCTGCGGGTTGCGCGTCACATCAAAGCGCGCCGCGTCCGGGTACTTGCGGTCGTCGCGGTTCCCCGACGCGTATATCGGCATCACCGGTGCACCCTTCGGGATCGTCGTGCCGCCCACCTCGACGTCATCCGTGGCCACCCGCACGAGGAACTGCACCGGCGAGTCGTATCGCAGCGCCTCCTCCACCATGCTCGGGATCAGCGTACGATCCTCTGTCACCTTCCGCAGCTCATCCGGATGCGCTGCCAGCGCCAGCATCGCGTTGCCGATCAGGTTCGTCGTCGTCTCGTTCCCGGCGATCAGCAACAGCATCGCGAACGAGATGATCTCGGCGTTCGTCAGCGTGTCCTCGGCGCCCTCTGCCCGCACGAGCGCGCTGATCAGGTCCTCCCGCGGCTCGCGCCGCCTCCGCTCGACCATCTCCGCGAAGTACGCCTGGAACTCGGCGACATCGCCCGCCCGATCCTCCGCCGGCGGACCGCCGGTGCTGCCGATCGTCGCGTTGGACCAGCGCTTGAAGTCCTCCTGCCGCTCCGTCTCGACGCCCAGGATCTCGGCGATGACCGTCACCGGCAGCGGCGTCGCCAGATCGTCGACGAGGTCCATCCACCCGGACGGCGCGACCCGCGCGATCAGGTCGCGCGTGATCTCGCGGATTCGCGGCTCCAGCCCGGCCACCATACGCGGCGTGAACGCGCGGTTCACCAGGTTGCGCAGCTGCGTATGGTCCGGTGGGTCCGAGCTGATGATCGAGCGCCCGCCCATACCGGCCGCCGCCAGCGGCCCGAGTCCCATCGCCGCCGATGAAAACAGGGCGTGGTTCCTCAGCACGAAGCTCACGTCGTCATAGCGGCTGATCGGCCAGATATTCAGGCTCGTCGAGAGCGCTGGCGCATGTTCGCGCAATTCGGCGTATACGGGGTACGGGTCGGCCTTGAACGCCGGACCAAACGGGTTGAAGTCCATGATGCTCCCGGCGGCGTGTGTGCTGCAGCCGCCGGACGTAGCGTACACCGATCCACCGTGCTGGCGTCAGCGGGCAGCGGCGGACCAGCGTTCCTGGGCGGCGACGAGCCTCGTTCCACCCCAAACGAGGCCACGAGCCACTGCGCCGCGCTCTGCTGAACGCTACATGTCGTGCTCGATGTCGAGCCAGGCGGACATGTATTCCATGACGATGAACGTGTTGCCGGCGCGTCGCGAGCGGCCGCAGATCCGGAATCCGGCTTTCTCGAACGCGCGCTGCGCGCGCGCATTCCAATCGAGCGTCTTCAGGTAGACGCGGCGGAAGCCGGTCGCGCGCAAGATGTGCCGGATCAGCGCCTTGACGGCATCGGTGCCGTATCCGCGTCCCCAGAACTCGCGTTCGCCGATCGTGATGCCGATCTCTGCCTCGCGGCGGATGGCGTCGATGTTGTAATACATCGCGTTGCCGATGTGGCGTCCGCCGGCATCCTCTATCGCCAGGCTTCGGCGATACGGGCTGGGGTAGGCCATCTCATCGCGATAGAGCGCAAGGTAGTCGCGGTACGTCGCGACGAAGGGGCGCGCGGCGTCGTAGCGCGCCAGTTCCGCATCGCCTCGCCAGCGATAGTCGTCTGGCGCATCGCCCAGGCGCTTCTCGCGAAGCACCACCAGCTCGCCGCGCGCGACCTCACCCTGCGCCGTCGTCGTCACTCGCGCACTCCCACGCCGCCGGCCTCGATCAGTTCGAGTGCCCGCCGGACGACCACCGCTTCGTTGTGGTGCGTCATGATGCGCAGCGCCTCCTGACCGGCGAACCACTCCACCCGATCATACTCGTGATCGTGATCCTCCACACGCCCGGCGCCGTTCGGCCGCAGCAAGAAATGGCGCACGGTCTTCTCGAAACGCACACCCTGCGCCGGACGCGCGAACCCGTACGCGATGGTTCCGAGGTCGCCGACGATTTCGACGCCCAGGCCCGTCTCTTCGCTGACCTCGCGCAGCGCCGTCTGCTCGATCGACTCGCCGTGCTCGGGCGTGCCCTTGGGCAGCGCCCAGAGGCCTTCGGACACGCGACCGCACAGGACGATCTCGATCCCGTGCTCGCCGCGGCGAAACACCACGCCTCCTGCGGATACGGCCTGCTGCACGCGCAGCCCGGCGTCTCCGGTGGTCATTCGTCTGCATCCTCAGCCGCGTCATCGGCCGCGCCGGCAGCCATCAGCCCCTTGAACGCCAGCGGATCCTCCATGAAGTCCGCCTCGGCGAGCGCATCACTGACGGCTTCCAGCACGCGGTCATCCGAGGACTCCGCCGCCACCTCGTGCAACACCGAGCGCGCCGCGGGCCCGCCAATCTGACCGAGCGCCGCGATCGCCGCCTCCTGCACCTCGACATCGTCGTCCGCCGTCAGTTCGGCGAGGTGCGGGATGGCGTCTTCGTCGGCGACGCCGCCGGCGGCGGTCGCTGCTTCGAAACGCATTTCGGCGTCGTCGCTCTCCATCTCTTCCAGGATCATCGGCAACCATCCCAGGTCCGCGTTGCGGCCCATGGCATGGATCGCGCTGATGGTCAGTCGCCGCTCGCCGCTGCCGTACGCCTCGTCGATGAGCGTGTGCACCCAGTCGCTGGAGCGGACGCCCAGCGCCTCGAGCGCACGGCCGCGGACCTCGACCAGCTCCGCGGCATCATCATAACGAGCATGAAGCGCCGCCTCGATCTGCTCCGCGAGCGCGTCATCGCGATCCAGCACCTCGTAGCGCAGGAGGAAACGACCGAGGCCCTGGGCTGCTTCGCCGCGCACGATCGCCTCGGGATCCGCCAGCAGACGCAGCAGCAGCGGTGGCAGATCGTCGTACTCGTACTCCCACAGCGCCTTCACCGATTGCGCGCGCACTTGCACATCGTCGTCGACCAATCCGGTCATGAAGACGGTGTCAAAATCGAGTTCTGCGTTGTCCTCGGCGATATCGGCAAGACGGTCGATGACGTCCCGCCGCCGCTGGATGCTCAGCGTGCGCCACACGCCGAGAAAGCGGGCGCGGTCCTCGCCTTCGAGCGAGGTGAGCGCAGCGAGTTCAGCCGCGGCCGGCGTCTGCTCTGCGTCTGCGAGTGTCGGCAGCAGGGTCTCGAGGGACAAGCGAGCGCTCCTGTTGTGTGGTGCTCAGGGAGGAAGCCCGCGCAACCGTTCCATCAGCGTTGGTTCAGTCTAGGAAGTGATCCGGCGAGGTGTCAACGTGCGCCAGGGCCCGGTCGGGGTCCGCGTCACGCGCGGCGGGCGATGAGCGCGCGTGGGCGCGCGTGAACCGCGTCCGCACGATCGCTCGCAGTACACTCCAGCCCACGCCAGCGCTCAGCTTCTTCCCCTCATCAGCACCGCGCGGCGCGTAGGTCACCGGGACTTCCACGATCTTGTGCCCGGCCCGCAGCAGCCGGCAGGTGATTTCGGCGTCGAGGTCGAAGCCATCGCAGCGCAGGTCGAGCGATCGCGCGACATCGCAGTGCATCACCTTGTAGCAGGTGAGGATGTCGGTGAGCCGCGCCAGATAAAGGATGTTGGCCGCCCACGTGAGACCGAGATTACCCGCATAGCCGAGCCACGGCGTCGGCCCACGCCCCCGCCCCTTGAACCGCGAGCCGAAGACGACATCGGTGCTCCCCGCCAGGATCGGCGCGAGCAGCCGCGGAATCTCCGAAGGGTCCAGCTCCAGGTCCGCGTCCTGCACCATGAGGATGTCGCCGCTGGCCCGCGCGAAGCCGGTACGCACTGCGCGCCCCTTGCCGCGAGGAGCATCTTCGAGCACGAGCACGAGATCGGGGGAAGGCGGCAGGGCCAATAATGCCTCGCGGGTGCCGTCGGTCGATGCGCCATCGACGACGATCAGCTCCTTCGGCAGGCCGCAGTCGACCGCCCGCACTCGCTCGATCAAGGGCACGACAGTGTCGCGTTCGTTGCGGACCGGGATGATGATGGAAAGATGCATCGTGCGGATTCTATCGCGTTTTCGGCGCAACGCGCACGAACATCGCGTCGATCTGCCAACGCTCCGCGCCTGGAGTGACGCGCGACGGGAGGTAGCATGAAGCGCAGGCGCCCGCCCGCGACGCCCTGGAGAGGTGTGGGACATGACCAAGACAGCAATCATTGGCGGCCTTGCGGCCATCGTCTACTGGTGGTTCGTGCGCCCGTGGCATCTACGATGGGGTGCGACGTGCGATGAGGTGACCGCGACGTTGCCGGGCGACGAACAAGTCCCGCGTCCGGCAACGGATTCGACGCGCGCGATCACCATCCACGCACCCGTGCGAGACGTCTGGCCCTGGCTGGCGCAGCTGGGACAGCACCGGGGCGGGCTCTACAGCTATTCGCGGATCGAGAACCTCCTGGGCTGCAAGATGGTGAACGCGGACCGCATCGTGCCGGAGTGGCAGAACATCGCGCCGGGGGACAGGGTCTACCTGCACCCGCGCGTCTCGCTCGAGGTGCTGCAGGTCGAGCGCGAACGCACGATCGTCCTGGAGCGCGACTGGTCGTTCCACCTCCGTCCGATCGACAAGCAGACGACGCGGCTGATCGTGCGCTCACGCGGTCTCTACGAGAAGCCGAACCTCAGGCTGCCGCCGCTGAACGTTCTGTACTGGCGCGGCATCTTCGAGCCGGGGCACTTCATCATGGAACGCAAGATGATGCTCGGGATCAAGGCGCGAGCCGAGCGATTAGCAGCCGGCGAGGGGATCGGCGTCGAGGATCAGGGCGTATCTGCCGTCTGACGCTATGCGTGGCGCTCGGCGATCATGCGGGCCGCATCTTCGAGCTGTTCGATGCGGTCGATCGCCAGCCACTCCCCGGAGAACTGATAGGCGCCGACGCTCCGACCGGCCGCGAGCAGCTTGTTCACAAGATCGGGCATGTCGAAGAAGCTGTCCTTCGGGATCGCATCCAGCGCCGACGGCTGGATCGCGTAAATGCCCGCGCTCACGATATCCGTCACGGCCGGCTTCTCGATGATGCCAGTGACGCGCCCGCCGTCGAGCTTGAGCACGCCGTAGGGATGCTGGAGCTGGAACTCTCGAGTGGCGACGGTCATCTCGAACCGCCCGCGGCGGTGAAAGTCGAGGAGCGCGCCGACATCCAGGTCGGTGAGGATGTCGCCGTTCATGGCCAGCAGCGGCTCGTCCGGAGGCAACTCCAACGCCGACCGCACGAGTGAGAGCGGCCCCGCCGTCCCGAGCGGATGCAGCTCACGCACGTAGCCGATGCGGACGCCGAGCTGCGCGCCATCTCGAAAGTAGGTCTCGATCAGCTCCGCCCGATAGCCCACGGCGATCACGAAGTCGCGCACACCGAACGGCACAAGCCGCTCGATGATCTCCTCCAGGATCGGCTTCTCGCCGACCGGCAGCAGCGGCTTGGGGATCGTGTACGTCAGCGGCCGGAGACGTACGCCCTTGCCGCCGGCCAGGATCACCGCCCTCATACGGCGTACTCCTGTGGGCGGTAGAGGTCCAGGTGGGCGCGGATCCAATCAACGGTCCGGCGCAGCCCCTCGTCGAGCGAGATCTCCGCGCGCCAGCCAGCGAGCCGCTCGGCCTTTGTGCTGTCAGAGAGCAAGCGCGACACCTCGCTCTTCGCGGGACGCATGCGCTGCCCGTCGCCTTCGACGGCCAGCTCGCGTCCCGTTATCTCGCCGACCATGCGTACGATGTCGCGGATTGCGACCTCGCTGCCGGAGCCGAGGTTCACCACCTCGCCCAGTGCCGCGTCGGCGCCGCCGACAGCGACGAACCCGCGTGCCGTGTCCTCGGCGAAGGTGAAGTCTCGCGTGGTATCCAGCGTGCCCAGGCGCAGGTCGTTGCCGGCCACCGCCTGGGTGATGATCGCCGGGATCACCGCGCGCGCCGACTGTCGCGGACCGTAGGCGTTGAACGGCCGCACGATCGTCACGGGCAAGCCGAACGAGCGGTGAAAGCTCAGCCCCAGTGCGTCGGCGGCGATCTTCGTGGCCGAATACGGCGACTGCGCCTGCAGGGGGTGCGTCTCGTCCATCGGTACACGCAGCGCCGATCCGTACACCTCGCTCGTCGACGTCAGGACCACGCGCTCGACCGTCGCCAGCTCCTTCGCCGCGATCAGCACGTTCGACGTCCCGATGATGTTCGTGTCGATCACTTCCTGCGGGTGCTCATACGAGTACGGGATACCGATCAGCGCGGCGAGGTGGAACACGGCGTCCGCGCCGCGCATCACCTCCCGCACCGCATCGAAGTCGCGCACATCTCCCATCGTGATGGCGACATCAGCCAGCGTCGCCGCCGTGAGCAGATCGAGGCAACCGCGCTGGCCGCGTGACGTGTAGCGCAGCATCGCGCGGACGTGCGCGCCCTTGGCGATCAACTGCTCGACCAAGTGGCTGCCGATGAAGCCGCCGGCGCCCGTCACCACGACCGTCTTACCTGCGAAGCGCACGCAACCCCCACCGACACACCCGCGGGACCAACCCCACCAGCGCGATCAGCGCCAGTATGACGCATACCAGGAGCCACATATAGAGCGTCAGCATCAACGCGAACGTGAAGTCGATGCCCTGGGTAAGCGCGACAGCCAGCGCCACCACGGGGGACGCGACAAAGAGCCACGCGGCCAACCGCAACCAGTGGCTCGCGAGCGGGTTCACGGTTGCGGTGTGCCGAATGTGCGCAGCACCGCGCCAAACGAGCGCCCGCCCGCGACCTCGCGCCACTGCTCCGCGGTCATGCGCCACAGCGCCGCCAGCCCCGTCGCCGCAAAGATGACGATCGGCGCGTACATGGCGTAGTGGTAGCGCGGATCGCCGATGAACAGCACGCCGAAGACGAGCATGTAGAACGGCACGATGCCGAACACCGCCCAGAAACGCGCATCCCGCGGCCGCCACCACAATCGCACCGACGCTAGCGCCACGCCGATGAGGCCGAAGAAGCTGAATCCCGACAACCGGACTAGGCGGTCGGCGCCGTCCGGCCCGAACCACGGCTTGTTGCTCTGCACCCATGTCACTCCAGACTCGTCGCTGCGGAACAGGCGGTAAAGCCGCTGCGGGACCAGCCTCAGCTCTTCGATCTTGTGGTCGAAGGCCCACCCGCGAGCGAGCCGCGAGCCTTCGCGATTCGACTCCAGCTCGATCTCTTTGCGGCTCAAGCCCGCGAACTTCGCTTCCAGCTGCGTCGTCGCAATCAGGCTAGCGCCGCCGTCCGTCTCCGGGTTGTGACCCTGGTACGCCACTCGCCCCGAGCCGGTCGTCCCAACGATCGGCTCACCCATCTGCACCTGGTTCCGCACGGCCCACGGCGCAACGACCAGCGCGCCGCCTAGCGCGACGGCGACCAGCGGCATCAGTGCCTGGCGCCGGAGATGCACGGCCATCAGCAGCGCCAGCAGCCCGCCGTATGCCAGGAACTCGCCCCGCACGAAACCCGCAAACACCGCGAGCGCGCCGGCGCCCGCCACCACCGGCAAGCTCGGCCGGTCTCTGTCCAGCACGAAGTACACGAAGATCGCCAGCGTCGCCGCAAGCAGGAAGCCGAAGTACGTCTCCGAGAGCAGCACCGTCGTGAAGAGCACGTGCGCCGGCAGCAGCGCCAGTGCGCCGCCGGCGAAGATCGCCGTCAGCCGGTCGAACAGCCGTCGCGCGATCAAGAACACCAGGCCGGCGGTCGCCGCGCCGAGCGCGATGTTCAGCAAGCGCGCCGCTTGCACCGAGTCACCGGTGGCCGTGTAGATCACAGCGAGGGTCAGAGGATAGCCAGGCGGCCAGAGCGCCGTCGGCGAAAGCGCGTGCTCGTCCGGATAGATGTGCGTGCCGTCCGCCGTCTTCCACACTGCCGGATCGAAGACGTACCCGTCGCCCGCCGCGAGGTGCCGGGCCGTCGTGTCGTACCACACACTGTCGTCGTAGCGTCCATCCCGCGGGTCCGGATGCACATACGCGACGGCCAGCAATCGCACCACGAACGCCAGCAGGACGATCGCCATCAGCCATCGCGCGTCCGCAGAGCGCAGAGGGTTACCAGACGCGCCGATCACGCCGCGCCCTTCGAACGCTTTCGCTTCGCAGTCTCGCGGTGGATGACTGTGCCGCGCCCGCAATCCTTCAAGTACTTCAGGACGGCCATGCGCGCGAGCGTCGAGGCGCCGACACCCACCGACTTCGCTTCCTGTGTCAGCAGCGTCACGACATCAGGCTCCAGCCGGATGGTCATCGGCTTCTTCGGCTGGCCGCGTACCACGATGAATTCGATGTCGTCATCCATCTGCTCCCACTCGTCTTCGAATTCGGTCGTACTATGAGTGTCCCAGAATTCCGCTTCTTCCTGGATGTTCTTGAACTTCGGGATGCGGCTCTTCTTTTCGGATGTCGCCTTCATTGTCGCGCGCCGTACTCGCATTGTTATCTCCTCTGGCTGCGCCGAAACAGCCGACGCTCCCACTCGTCCGCATCTCTGGCAGTAACGAGCCCGAACCTCGACGGGCCACGCTTACCCACAAGGAGCGTCAGGTAGCGGCCGCTCGCCGTCTGGCCGATCACGCGAATCCTGCCGCTCCGAGCTCCCGACCGCACGTGCCTGCCGTAGAACACCTCGAATACCTCTTCGAGAAGGACGCCGTGCTCGGCAATGTGATCGCCGCGACCGGCTTCGACGACGAGGTGATCCCTCAACTCGACGCCCCGTGCCTCATCGTACTACAAACACATGCGTTTGTCATACGCCTCCCGCTGCGCCAGGGCCCTGCCCCGATCCCACAACCGTACGATTGTCGCCGCCGCGATCACGACCGCGAGCGGCATCGCCGGGTAATGGAAGCGCGGGTCGCCGAAGAATGCCAGCGGGATCGCAAGCACGTACAGAAACGCGAGCACCAGCGTCAGCCTGCGCACGTCCTTCGCCAGCGCGAAGGCGGCGATCCCCGCCAGCACGACCAACCCGGTCGCGTAGTAGATCGCGTTCGCCGCGAAGGCCAGCACCTCGCGTCGCAGGTTGGGGATGAAGTAGTCGTTGCCGTACGATTCGGCCGCCCAGATGCCGTCGTCGTCCTTGTACAGCAGCCAGTACGCCTTCTGCGCTATCAACTTGGGCATACGGAATGGGTGCGATGCGACATCGCGGACGGCGATTCGCACACCTTCGCTGTTGCGATCGAGTTCCACCTGCTGGGGCGTCTTGCCGGCATCGTTCGCGAAGCACTTGCCCTGCAGCGTGAACGCCCCCTGCGCGCCAAGATAGTTACCGATGCACAGGTCGTCGCCGACATTCGTCGACGGACCGGTGAGCTGCCCAAATGCCACAGTGTTCCGTATCGACCACGGCAGTACGAGCACGGCGATGCCGGCCCAGACGATCAGCGCCTGGATCAACGCGCGCCGTTTTGAGCGCAGCTGGAACAACCATACAGCGAGCAGCAGCGCCGGAAACAGGAGCGTGATGCCGCGTGTCATCGTGGCGTAACTCAGCACCAGCCCCGCGCCGAACAGCTGGGGCCACGGCATGCCGTCGCGGCTCCACGGCTTCCAGAGCAGCACCGTCAACGCCCCCACCCACATCAGCGTGAAGAGCGGCTCCGACAGCACCGTGCCGGTGTAGTACACCTGGCTCGGAAACACAGCGAGCAACGCTCCCGCCGCGACGCCTGTCCTGCGGTCGAAGAGACGGCTCGCCAGCAGGTACAGCAGTACGGCGGTGATCGCGCCGAACACGCCATTCATCATCTTGATCGCGAAGATGCTGCGATCGACCCCGACGATGTCCTGCGCCTTCTTCAGCCCGGCGACCGTCGCCGGATAACCCACGGGGTAGTAAGCGAACTTCTCTCCGGTCGGGCGTATGTAGCCGTCGCCGTCGGCGATCGTGTCTGCGAACAGCGCGTAGAGCGTGGGATCGTTCAGCCCCTGCGGAGCGCGGTCGTTGTAGGCGACCCACGCTGCACGCGGAATGATCGCGAGCACGAAGATCGCCAGCATCAACGCCAGGTCGAGGCGCAGATCCGTGCGGCGACGGTCGCCGGCGGCAGCCGCCGCGGCGCGATCCGCAAGCCCCGCGCCGAGCCGCTGCGATGCCGGCGTATCGAGACTCACGCCGGAGCGTACCGCTTTCGCGCCATCGTTTGCGGACGCCTCAGCGCATCGAATACCACGACGAACCCACGCGCGCCGAGCAGCGCGAACACGAACACGATCGGATAGTGGAACCGAGAATCGCCGAAGAACAGCAAGTGAAACGCCGTCCACGTCAGCACCAGCAACGGCAACAGGCCCAGCTCGCCGGTCAGCCGCGCCCGGCTCGCCACGAGCCCCGCCCCCGACAGGATCAGCAGCGCGAACCAGTACCCGTTCGCCACACCGCGTAGCCCGTCCTCGAGCGATCGTGACGCATAGAAATCACGGCCGTACGCCGCGTTCCAGTCCAGCGCGGTGGAGTCGGACTCATACATGGCGCGCACCTTGACGCCGACAAGTTCGAGTTCGCGCGTCGGGTGCGTGAGGATGTACCGCACGCCGAGCCGCAACGCAAGATTACTGGTCTTCACCTCGTACTCGCCTTGCGTCAGGCCGGCGCGGCTCGCCTGCGGCGGCTCGACCTCGGGGATGTTCATGCGCCCGGTTGATCCCCGGTGATTGCCGATCCACAGGTTCGGGCCGAAGTTCGTCGAGACCACGACCGGCGTCCCGATCTGGCGTTGATTCCGTACGGCCCACGGGATCAACATCACGGCGAGTACCACTGTTGCGAGCGCACCCCAGCGAAGGGCCGGTTGCCACCGAAAGCCCATCATCCCCCATGCCGCTACGGCCAGCGGGATCAGCAGCACCGCCTGGCCTCGCGTGAACACGGCGAGGCCCGTCACCACACCAAACGCGATGATCAAGCCGCCCCGCCAGGCTGTCGCTCGGGGCACCGCGAACAACAACAGCGTCGCCAGCGCGAACAGAAACGTGAACAACGGTTCCGACAACGTGAGCGACGTGAAGTAGATCTGCCCGGGCCACAGGGCAACAGCGCCCGCCGCCACCAGCGCCGTCCGCTGGTCGAACAACATCAGGCCGATGGCGTATACGACAACGACCGTGAGCAGCGCGAGCACGAGGTTCGCGCTCGCCGTCTGCCATACACCCTCGCCGAAGATCCGGAACACGGTCCCCAGAAACGCCGGATAGCCCGGCGGCCACGCCGCCGTCGGTGTGCCCGCGTACGGATTGAGGTACCCCTCGCCGCGCGAGAAGAAGTGCGCCGCGCCGCGATACCACGCCGTATCGTCGAAACGCCCGTCCGTCGGATCGGGCCGAACATAAGCGATCCAGATGAGTCGGAGGACAAGTGCCGTGAGGAGAATCAGACCGAGGCCGGTTACGTGGCGACGGATCCGTGTCATGAACGCTCGCGCGCTATTCCTCTTGTTGCAGCTTCACCGTTGGTGACGAAACCGCGGTTAGGTGTCCGTCTTCCAGTTGTACCACAAACAGCGCACCGACAAGACTCTTTTTCAGTCTCGCGAGATCTTCCGACGGCAACGCACGCACGCTGACATCCTTGCCATAAAGCGCGCGCCCGACGGACGTCATCCACGTCGGTTGCCAGAACGGATTCGACCACAACCCTTCGTCGTCAATGACGTAGATCGTTGTGCCCGCCGGAACCTCCTGATAGTTCGCGCGCAGATCATGCGCGAGCAGTTCCCATCGATCGGTCGCGCGCAGAAACGGCTGCGTCTGGTGGATCGTTTGCCAGGAATACAGGCCGCCCACCGCGACCAACGCCATCGCCGCCACCACGTGCGCCGCCGGCCGGTACACCTTCACCGCGTAGTGATGGACGAAGCCCGCGCTCACCGCCACGAGAATCGCGAAGAATGGCGTTGCCATGTAGCTGTAGCGTGTCGCCGTCCAGATCTTGCCCGGCACGTACGGCATCACGGCGATCACCATGCCCACCGCCGCGATGCGCGCGATATGCGGGCCACGGATCACGAAGAAGATCGCGAAGGCCAGTACCACCGAACCCCACACCCACTCCATGCCCGTCGGCTCCAGGCGAATCGCGCCGACCGGATACGCCAGCCGCGACATGTAGATCCACGTCTCCCGCGGGATGTGCCACCCGACACCGTAGAACCCGGCGTCGACGCCCTGGCAACCGCAGCCGCTCAGGCCGCTCACCAGCAGCGCCGCGGCAATGCCGAACGGCGCTATCTTCAGCGTGCAGTCCAGCACATCCCGTCGCTGGGTGAGCGAGTACGCGACGTAGTACATGACCAGCGCCCCACCAAGCACGACGCCGCCCTCGTTCGCCAGGAATCCGAGGATGAAGGCCGCCAGCGACGCCCAGTACCACGCCGCGCGCCGCTCACCGCCCTGGACGTATCGGTGCAACAGGTATAGCGAAGACAGCAGCAGGAACTGGCTGAAGACATGCGGAAACGCCGTGATGTAGGTGACCGTGTGCACCGCCGACGCCGACACGCCGAAGATTAACGCCGCCGCAAGCGCCACAAACAGCCGCTTCGTCAGCGACAGGACGAACGCATACAGCACCACTACGCTGGCCACGTGCAGCGTCAGGTTCACGATGCGCCACGGCAGCGCGTCGAATCCGAACGCCTTGAACTCGACCCAGTACACGAGCATCGTCAGCGGCCGCCAGTTCGGCGTCAGGTCACGCAGGAAGATCACGTCGCTCATGTACTTCGGGAACGAGCGCGTCTGGATGTCGCCCAGCACCAGGAAGTCGTCGCCAAAGAAGTAGTACTGCATCGTGGGGATGTGGATGCCGACGACGAGCCCCAGGATCACCAGCAGCGGCGCGTGCCGGACGTAGCCGCGTACAGCGTCACGCAGCCCGCGATCATCCGGCCGCTCCCAGAGCGAGATCTGCGTGGCAACAGCGGCCATCTACAAGCGACTCCCCGTGGCCCGATGTTCGACGGACTGTCCGGTATCCGTTGCTACTCGCCGATCGTAGCATCGGCTCCACAGCACAGCAATGGAGAGTTCGCGCCTACGTAAAGCCCGTGCCGCTGCGGCCACGGCCCACCGGCGCGAGTGCGCACACCGAACCGCTCGACTCCGATCGGCTCGTCACAGAACGGCGCTACGAGGTGGCGACGACGCTCGCGCCCGCGTCCGACGGCGATGTGATCGCCGTCCGCCCTGGGTACCCCCGCGCGATGGCCTCCTGCATCATCGACCGGGCGATGCGCTCCTCGCCGTCAATCGCGAACGCGGCGACAGTCGACCCGCCGCCGCTGAGGTAGGCGCAGAGCGCCCCGGCGCCCTTCGCGGCGGCGAAGATATCGGTCATGCCTGGGAAGATGCGCGCGCGGGCGGGCTGATGCAGCACGTCCTGCGTCGCCAGATCGAGCGCATCCCATTCGCCCTTCGCAAGCGCCGCTACCAGCAGCGCCGCCCGGCCGATGTTGAACACCGCGTCGTCCTTCGACAGCTGAGCGGGCAGCAGCTTGCGGCTCTCGCCCGTCGGCATCTCGAAGTCAGGCACGAACAGCACGACCTTCAGCCCTGGCGCGAGCGGCGCCGCCAGGTGGCGGTAGGCATCGCCGCTACGCACGACCACGCGCAAGCCGCCGAACAGCGCGGGCGCCATGTTGTCGGCGTGACCTTCCAGTCCCGCGCCCAGCGAGAGCATCTGCGCGTCGCTCAGCGGTCCGCCCATCAGCGCGTTCGCGCCGACGATGCCCGCCGCCCGCGCCGCCGCGCTCGCGCCCAGACCGCGGCCGATCGGGATCGCCTGCGCGCCCGAGGCGGTGAGCTCCGGCACCTCGACGCGCGCCAGCCGGTACGCCGAGCGCGCGGCGTCGAGCACCAGGCGCACCAGCCCGTCGCTTGTGTCGACCTGATGCCCGAGCGACACCGCCACGTCCTGCGTCAGCGCCAGCGCCAGCCCCAAGCTATCGAACACCGGTCCGAGGTTCGCGCTCGTCGCCGGCACACGTACGGTCACCGATGTGGGCATACCGAAAGCGTATCGGAGGGCGCGCCGGCAGCGTAGCCGCCCGCTCTGCGCGCCATCGCCCGCCACGCTGCACGACCTGACGTTCGCATCCGTCGCCGTCACGTGCCCACGAACACGATCGGCGGCACCTGCGCGATGCAGCGTGCGATGTCCGCGTCGAGCTTGGCCTTAGGATCGCGCAAGAAGGCCAGCCGGAGCGCCGCGATGCACGGCGGCCCGCTTGTGAGCGTCTGGGCCGTGCCCAACGAAAACGCGGTGAGCGACGGGAACACGGCGACGGTTGCGTGCGTGAACGCGTTCGCTGCGCGCTCCGCGTAGGCCGGCGGTGCATAGGGGTTCAGTGCGCCGGTAAGGATCAGCGCGGGGACCGCGCTGGCGGTCTCGAGAGGTCCCAGCGCTCTCGACCGTGCTGCCGTCGGCCAGCGCAGGCAGAGTTCGAACAACGGCTCGTGGGCGAACATGCGAAACAGCGGATACAGCACCTCCGCCGCCTCCAGGTCGAACCTGAGCACGTGCTGATCCAAGTCCTGGCAGTAGGCGCTGAAGTTCGCCACAGACGGGTCTCCGTACGGATCTCCACCGATCACGACCACGGCGGCGGCGGCGGTGCGGGGGGCGCTTTCTCCCTCTGAAACCAGCAGCCCGGCAAATCTCGACAGTTGTTCTTGTCCTGTGAGCCCGAGCGCCAGGATATAGGCAAAGCGATCGCCGTTAAGCAGCACGTCAAGGTCGGGGCCGCCCGTGGGGTCAGGCACACGAATCACAGCCGGATCCTGCTGGGATTGGGCGTAGATGGCGGGCGCCGCCTGTTCCAGATTGGGGAATGCTCGCTCGCAGCCAGGATCGGCGCGGCACGCCGCGTAGTATGCCTCCAGCGCGGCATGGAAGTTGCCGAGGCGGTCGCTGTACCACGTAGCGTCCGCCGGGAAGGGCGCGTCAAGCACCAGCGAGCGCACAAGGCCGGGGTAGCGCGCAGCGAGCAACGTTGCGGTGCGGGACAGATCGTAACGCGCTTCTACGTTGATCTGGCGCCAGGCCATGGCGATCGCCAGGTCGCGCACGTCCTTCACGATCTCGTCCTGTCCGTAGACATTCAAGTCGAAGCCCTCGCTGACGAGCCGCCGGCCACACCGCTCCGCCGCGTCCAGCCAGAGGTTGTTCGCCTCCTCGCCGTTCATGGGCAGGACCAGCAATTCGCGCCGCAGGCCCGACACTTCGGGGCAGGTGGGCATGGGCTGAGAGAACTGCCGGCCGCGAACGCCGGCGACGACGACGTCGCCATAGTCACGCACATCTGATCCGGCGGGCTGGCTGAATACACCGCCGCCGAGGAAGTAATTACTGGTGCCTAAGGCGCCGCCGAGGAACACAGTCGGAGCGCCCGCCGGTTGTACGTTCGATGGGGCGACCATGACGAAGATCCGGATCTGGCGGCCGGCCGGCTCGCTGCGGGTCTCAGGCACGACCAGGTCGTGGCAGAGCACGGCCGGGTCGCTCGTCAGTTCGTCCGGGCAGTCGCGTGGTTCGAGCGCGGGCACGTAGCCCTCAGCGGCGAGGGGGGCGCTGGCGCCGCTCGTGTCGGTCACCGGGCCGGTGTCGCGCAGCACGAACACCAGTGTTACTGCCAGCGCAACGCCCGCAATCACGACAAGCGAGGCCACGGCGACCAGCCTCCGGGTCCTGGAACCGCGCGGAACGGCCGACCTGGCACTCGTGGATGCCTTCGGTGCGGCGATCGCGCGCAGCGCCTCGAGCACGACAGCGGCGCTTGCCGGGCGCGCGTCCGGCGGCTTCGCCAGCAGGCGGAGGATCAGATCGTTGAGCGCAGGCGGCAGGCCCGCTATGCGCAGCGCCGGTGCAACCGGCGCGACGCTGGCGTGCTGCGAGATCACGCTCAGCGGGTCATCGCCCGAGAACGGCGGCCGCCCGCAGACCATCTCGTACAGCATCACGCCGAGCGCGTACAGGTCGGTGCGCGCGTCGGCCGGCTCGCCGCGCGCTTGTTCGGGCGCCATGTATGTGGCGGTGCCCATCGCGGAACCGGGTAACGTCATGCGCGTGCGGTCGATGGAGAACGCCAGGCCGAAGTCCCCCAGCTTCGCGCTGCCGTCTTCGTTCATCCAGACGTTCGACGGCTTGACGTCGCGGTGGATGATGCCCCGTGCGTGCGCCACGACCAGCGCGCGCGCTACGTCCATCGCGATCGCCACCGCGCGTTCGGCCGGGAGCGGACCGCCAGCAGCCCGCAGTTCCGCGCGGAGCTCACCGCCCGGCACGTACTCGCAGACGATGTATGGCTTCCCGTCCTCCTGACCGAAGTCGAACACCGTGACGATGTTCGAGTGGGCGCCGAGCCGCGCCATCGCCTGCGCCTCGCGTCGCAAGCGTTCGAGGTCATCGGGTCCGAGCAGTTCCGACCTGACCACCGAGAGCGCGCAGTCGCGGTCGAGCTCCTCGTCGTGCACCAGATAGACGACCTTCTGCCCGCCCTCGCCCAGTATTCGGCGGACGGCGTAGCGGCCGGAGGCGAATGTCTTCGCCGCAGGCGGGCCCGGTACGAGCGTCGCATCGGACGGATCAGGTGGAGGTTCTGGTGGCATCCGCTTCCTCAGCAGCGTTACATGAGGATGCGATCATAGTACGACATGCTTGGCATCAGGCGGTTGGAGGTTGGAGGGTGTCATCCTTGAGCGAAGCGAAGGACCTTGCTCGGTGCAGTGAGCGGCGGCGTCCCTTACAGCGTCACCGCCTCGGCCTCGTACAGCCGGATGGGCGTCTGATCGGCAGCAAGCTTCCCCGCCGCCCGCACAAACGCGCCCGATGCCGGCACCGCGAAGTGCACGGCGACGGCGGCGCGATCGATCCACGTCTCGAAGAAGAAGAGGCGCAGCGGATTCTCCGCGTCGACGTGCACGGCATGCGACAGGCAGCCCGGCTCCAGCCGCGACCGCTGCGTGTGTTCGAGGCAGATCGTCCGCAGTTCGTCGATCGTGTCCGCTCGCGCCACGATCGCTCCCGTAATGATGATCACGTTCGTCGTCCTTCCGCGCTCCTCCTCTGGTGAGTCCCGGATTGTACCCACGAACCGCAGCGCCCCGCCGAACAGCCAAGAGCCAACCGCCAACAGCCGTTGATCGCCCGCACGCCCCGTCGTATCCTGCCTCCACATCTTGGAACGGAGCGCCGCATGACCGATCGCGCCCTGGCCGACGTGCGCGTCGTCGATATCTCGCAGGGGATCGCCGGACCGTACGCGACGAAGCTACTCGCCGACGCTGGCGCGCTCGTCACGAAGGTAGAGCCGCCGGCCGGCGACTACTCGCGCCGCCTCGGCCCCTTCCCCGGCGACCTGCCCGACCCGGAGAAGTCGGGGCTCTACCTGCACCTCAACACCAGCAAGCGCAGCGTCACGCTCGACGTCTCGGTGCCGTCCGGACAGGTCGTGCTGAAGAAGATGCTCGCCAACGCCGACGTCTTCGTCTGCGGCGAGAAAGCATCGACGCTCCGGGTGGGGGGGCTGTCGTACGACGACCTCAAGGCGGACTTTCCGGAGCTGATCGTCGCCCAGGTGTCGCCCTTCGGCGCGACGGGGCCCTACGCCGATTACGACGGCAACGGGCTGACCGCCATGGCGATCAGCAGCATCATGTACAACACCGGCGATCCGGACCGCGAGCCGCTCGTCACAGGCGGCGAACCTGGCGAGTACATCGCCGGCGTGCAGCTCTGGATCGGCATCCTCGCGGCGCTCGAGAACCGCGCGAAGCACGGCGGCGGCGACCACGTCGACCTCTCGATGGCCGGAGCGGCCGCCGCCGCCGACGAATACAACGCGGCGATGTACGCGTTCCAGGGCGCCGTCCGCCGCCGCTACTACTCCCGCCACATCTTCGGCTATCCCAACGACATCATGGCGTGCGCGGACGGCCACGTCGTCGTCATCCCGGGCGCCAACGGCTTCCCTTCGCCGCTGACGCCCGACACCATCTCGCCCATGGCGCTCCTTCTCGAGGACATCGAGCTCGACAAGACGCCGTTCTTCAAGCAGATGGGCGAGCGGATGATCGGCTGGCGCGAGTTCGAGGCGCTGATGCAGCCCTACCTCTCGTCCCATTCGGCGATGGAGATCGTGATGACCGCGCAGGCGCTGCGCCTTCCATTCGCGTTCGTCCCGACGCCGGCCGACTTGCTGTCGGACGAGCACCTGGCCGAGCGGGCGTTCTTCGAGAAGGTGGAGACGAAGGCGGGCCCGCTGACCATCCCCGGCCAGCCGTTCAAGATGTCCGAGACGCCGCTCACCGCCTCGCCCGCGCCCGAGCGCGGTAGCGCCAACGTCACCGTCCTCGTCGACGAGCTGGGTTACGAGAAGGGTGACCTCACCATCTTCAGCGACCGGGGTGTGATCTGATGGACGGTCGTCGGTCGTCAGTCGTCGGTCGTCGGTGCCAACGTCGCGGGCTGAAAACCCGCGCCACGAGACGAAGTCCAGTTGTCGGTCGTCGGCTCCCCCTCTCCACAACGTGGAGAGGGGTTGGGGGTGAGGTGCTCGTGCCGCCGCCAAATGACTGGAGCCACGCATGACTAACGGCAAGCTGCCCCTTGACGGCATCCGCGTCATCGACCTCGCGCAGGTCTTCGCCGGCCCCGCCTGCACACGCATCCTCGCCGATCTCGGCGCCGATGTGGTGCGCTTCGAAGCCGCCGCCCGCATGGACGTGACGCGCAACCTGATCATCACCGACAACGACGGCATGGACCATCACTGGCACCGCGCGTCGTACTTCGTCATACGCAACGCGAGCAAGCGCGAGATGGTGCTCGACCTGAACAAGGAAGAGGCACGCGAGATCATGCGCAAGCTCGTTGCGGGCGCCGATGTCGTCGTCGAAAGCTTTACGCCGCGTGTCATGGCCAACTTCGGACTCGGCTACGGAGCCCTCAAGGCCATCAAGCCCGACCTGATCATGTGCTCGCTCTCCGGCTACGGGCAGAATGGCCCGATGCGCGACTACGGCGCCTACGGCATGGGGCTCGAGCCGGCCTCAGGCATCTCGTCGATCACCGGCTACCGCGACGGTCCGCCGATTCGCTCGGGCCTGTCCTTCACGGACCCCTACTCCGGCTTCGTCGGCGTGGGCGCCGTGTTGACGGCGCTCCACTACCGCCGCCGCACAGGCAAGGGCCAGTACATCGACCTCTCCGAGCAGGAGGCCGCGATCCCGATCATGGGCGCGGCGCTGCTCGAGTACCAGATGACCGGCCGGGTCACGGCGCGACACGGCGACCGCAGCGAATGGGCGGCGCCCCAGGGCTGTTATCGCTGCGCCGGCGACGATCGCTGGGCCGTGATCTCCTGCTCCGACGATGCGGAGTTCGCGCGGATGGCCGGCGCGATGGGCCACGCCGAGTGGCTGGCCGACGACCGCTTCAGCACCGTGCTCGCGCGTCACGAGCACCACGACGAACTGGACGCGGCGATCACCACATGGACCGCCACGCGCGACCACTACGCCGTGATGCACACCCTCCAGAAGGCCGGCGTCAAAGCGGCAGCCGTGCTCGACGGCAAGGTGATCCTGTTCGACCCGCAACTCAAGTCGCGCGGCCACTTCGACATCGTCGACCAGCCGTTGCTCGGCAAGCGCCCGGTGCAACGTCATCTCGCGGCAAAGTTCGGCCGCTTCGAAGCGAAGGCCCGCCGCCCCGCGCCGCTGCTCGGCCAGCACAACGACGAAGTACTGAAAGAGATCGGCTACAGCGACGCCGAGATCGCGAAGCTCAAGGAAGACGCGATCATCGCCGACCAGCCGGCGCTGCCGGTTCCGGCGCCGTTCATCTCGGCCGCGCTGAAGCTGCCGTATGACCGCTACCTCGAGCACGGCATCTTGCAGGCGATCGACTCCGACTACCGCGAACAGCTCGGCATCGCCGACTGACCCGGTGCACGGCACACCCATCAGCGCCAAGTGCAGACTACTGCTGCTCGGGCCCGGCTTGTGGCTACGCCTCCAGCAGGCGGCGCGTGGCGAGGGCGTCGTCGCTGGCGGCCAGGTGGCCGTTCGCCTTTGCCGCTTCGATCTGGTCCGCCAGCTGGGCGAAGGCGACGAGCATGTTCGTCTTCGCCTGTAGCGTCTTGCTGAGCCCGTTCAGCAGGCCGAAGACACGGCCGACCAGCAGCAGCTCCGGGGGCATCGCGGTGAGACGGTTCTTCTTGAGGATCTTCGAGACGTCCTCGTACGACTCCTGGAAGACCTCACCCTCGGCCCAGCCGGCGTTGGTCTCCTGCATCTGCCTGGCGACGCGGCCGACGTAGGCGTCGCCGAGCTGCTCGTAGCCCTCGGCGTCGTCCTTCTTCGTGCGGAAGCCCAGCTCGCGGAACGCCTGCCCCATCGCCGCATTGTCGCCGCCCAGCAGCGTGCTGGTGAAGCGGACGAGCACATCCTTGAAGGCCGGCTCCAGCTCCTTCGCCTGACCGAAGTCAATCAGCACAAGCTTGGGCCCCGGCAGCACCATCAGGTTGCCGGGGTGCGGGTCGGCGTGGAAGAAGCCGTTCTTGACGATCATCTCGGCGAAGGCGAACACGAGGATCTTCGCGACATCCGCGGGGTCGACGCCAATCCGCTCCATCCCGGCGGCATCCGTGATCTTGACGCCGTCGATGTACTCCATCGTCAGCACCCGCCGGCTGCTGTACTCCCAGTAGATGTCCGGCACGACGATGTCGTCGACGTACGTGAAGTCGGCGGCGATGCGCTCGTTATTGTGCCCTTCGTTGATGAAGTCCAGCTCCAGCGGGATGTGCTTGCGCATCTCCTCCGCGACGAAGCGGTAGTCCATCGAACGGTCGAGCTTGTTGAGCACGCCGATGAAGAACGTCATGTTCGCCAGGTCGATGTCAACGATCTTTTCGATGCCGGGATACTGCACCTTGACGGCGCAGACGCGACCGTCCTTCAATACGGCGCGGTGTACCTGCGCCAGCGAAGCTGACGCGACCGGCGTCTCATCGAACTCGGCGAAGATCTCCATCAGCGGCAGGCCGAGCTCGCGCTCGATCTGGTGTTTGATGTTCGCGAACGTCTCCGGCGGCACCTCGTCGTGAAGCGCGGAGAGGACGTCGACATAGGCGTCAGGCAGGACATCGGGCCGGCTGCCGAGGAACTGGCCGGTCTTGATCAGCAATCCCTGGTTCTTCACCGCCGCCTCGTAGAACTTGTGGGCGCTCCAGTCGTGGTGCTTGTCGCGGCGCGCCTCGGCCCAGACGGTGCCCTTGCGCTTCTCGCGCAGGCTGATCAGCTTGTAGCCGGCGAAGACGCGCGCCAGCATCTGCCCGACGTTGGTGAAGCGCCGGACGCGACCCCGGGGCGCACTGCCTCGGAGACGATCGCCGTATGTGTCGGACCGCTGAGCCATGTTCAGCCTCTATGTTACGAGATTCACAAACTAGAGCACTATGACGCAGGCGTACGGTACCCGCAATTCAGTCGCTGCAAGGCTGACGCGACCGTGCCTTGCGAGGGTATGGCGTCGCGCCCGGACGGCGGCAAGGGCATGCCGCCGCCCGCCCCTAGGCGGTTACGGGCTGCGCGGCGCGCCGCGCCGCCAGCACAGCTTCGTACAGCTCGCCCGTTTTGACTGCGCACACGCGCCACGAGAAACGCTGCTCGATGCGGCGGGCGCCCGCGGTGCCCATGGCGGCGCGCCGGGCCGGATCGGCGAGCAATGCGGCGATCGCGTCAGCGAGGGCGCGTGCATCGGCAGGCGGCACGAGCGTGCCGGTCTCGCCGTCGGCGATCACTTCGGGGAAGGCGCCGGCGGTGGTGGCGACGATGGGCGTGCCGCACGCCATCGCCTCGGCAGCAGGCAAGCCGAAGCCTTCGTATAGCGACGGCGAGACGAAGATGGACGCTTCGTTGTGCGTGCGGACGAGGTCGTCGGGGGAAAGGCGGCCCGTGAAGGTGACGCGGTCGTCCAGTGACAGATCCCGCACCATGCGCGTCGCCAGCTCGGCGCCAGGGCGATCGACAAACGTCAGGTGGAACGGGACGCCGCGGTCACGGAGGATGGCGGCGGCTTCGAGGAGGTAGCGCGCGCCTTTGTTCCGGTCGTCGGAGTTGCCGTTGTAGAGGATGCCGTCCGGACGCCGGGCTAGACCGAGAGGGCGGAAGACCGTGGTATCGACGCCGTCGTGGATGGTCGTGATCCGGTCATCGCGCAGGGCGAAGGCCTTCTGCACGGAGTCGCGCGAGTTGTGCGAGCCGGTGATGATGCGATCCATGCGGCGGGCGACGATCTCTTGCATGAAGAACGGGTAGAAGTTGGCCTTGCGGACCTTCATGCCGACGCGCGTCGCCTGCTGGATCTGGTTGGTCCGATCGATCGACAGGGGGTGGTGAATGTTCGCGACCATCGGCATGCCGGAGGCGTGGACCATCCACGAGCCGTAGCCGAGCACCTGTACGTCGTGGACGATGTCGAAGCGGTAGCGGGCGTGCAGCTCGCGCCAGCGCATGAAGGCGCGCCAGCTGAAGGCCGACATCACGGAGAACTGGCCATTGCGGCTGGTCGCGAGTTCGTAGAAGTTGAGCGGGTGGAAGAAGCTCCGCGGCGGCCGGCCGTAGAAGAAGAATCGTGAGGTCTCGAGCAGCCGGTAGACGCTGTAGGAGGGGACGCGATGCACGGTGACGGCGGGATCGGTGTCGGGCCAGGGTGGGCCGACGATGAGGTGCACATCGTGGCCGAGGCGCGCAAGTTCGCGCGTGACCTGGGCGGTGTACACGCCCTGTCCGCCGGAGTACATGTTGCCCTGGTGGAGGAGGAACAGGACCCTCATGCCGGGGAGGTGGGAGATTGGAAGCGGGAGGCGAGAAGCGGGAGGCGGGAACGGTGCATCGTTCGGGATTGTAGCCGATGGTCCGCGGGAGCCCTCGCCGGCGCGGATTCTGCGGGTGCACGGCAGCCCGTGGTTGCAGGGGCGGGCGGGCGCTGATACTATGCATTCCCAGAGGGACCCGACGGGAGCGGCAGGCGATTTCGGGCGATTTTGACGGCCCGTGGGCACCTTCTGCGGAGCACTGCCTTTGGGCAGGAGGTACGTGTGCTCCCATCGTTGCGGGAGGCCTGCGGCGTCTTCGGCGTCTACGCGCCGGGCGAGGACGTCGCAAGGATCACATTCTTCGGTCTCTACGCCCTGCAACATCGAGGGCAGGAGAGCGCGGGAATCGCGACATCCAACTCCCACACGCTCTACCTCAAAACCGGCATGGGGCTCGTCTCGCAAGTCTTCGCCGAAGACGACCTGAGCTATCTGCCCGGCAAGTTCGCCATCGGCCATACGCGCTACTCGACCACCGGCGCGAGCCGTCCGGACAACGCGCAGCCGCTGCGCGTAAGCGGCCCGAACGGCGAGCTGGCGCTAGGCCACAACGGCAACATCGTCAATGCGACTGTGCTGCGGGAAGACCTGGTGCGTGCCGGCGTGACCTTCACTACGGGCAGCGACACGGAAGTGATCGCGCAGTTGCTGGTGCATGCGCCGGGGCTCGACTGGAAGGAGCGCTGGGCGCACGTGATGCGGAAGCTCAATGGCTCGTATTCGCTGGCGGTGATTACGCCGGACGCGATGATGATGGCACGCGATCCGATGGGCAACCGGCCGCTCTGCCTGGGCAAGCTCGATGGCGGATGGGTTGCGGCTTCCGAGAGCTGCGCCTTCGACCACATCGGCGCGACGTTCATTCGGGAGATCGAGCCCGGCGAAGTGATCTACATCGATGCCGAGGGATTGCAAAGCATCAAGCCGGTGGAGGAGCAGTCGCACGCGTTCTGCGTCTTCGAGTACATCTACTTCGCGCGGCCGGACAGTGTGCTCGATGGCAAGCTGGTGTATCCGGTGCGGATGAACCTAGGCCGGCAGCTGGCGAAGGAGCACCCGGCGCCAAATGCCGACGTGGTGATCGGAGTGCCGGACTCGGCGACGGCCGCCGCAATCGGCTACTCGCAGGCGTCAGGCATCCCGTTCGTCGAGGGTCTGGTGAAGAACCGCTACGTTGGCCGGACGTTCATCAAGCCGGATCAGCGTCTGCGCGAGGTTGGCGTGCATCTGAAGTACAATCCGCTGCGCGAGATGCTCCAGGGCAAGCGCGTTGCGCTCGTTGACGACAGCATCATCCGTGACACGACGTCGACGCGGGTGATCCAGATGCTGCGGAAGGCGGGCGCGCGCGAGGTGCACATGCGGGTGACGTCGCCGCCGATCACGCACCCGTGCTTCTACGGCATCGATATGGGGACGCGCTGGGAGCTGATCGCGGCGAAGAAGACGGTGGAGGAGATCTGTGAGCACATCGGCGCGGACTCGCTCGGGTATCTGAGCAAGGAAGGCCTGGAGACAGCCGTCGCGACGGCGAAGGAACAGCTCTGCATGGCGTGCTTCACGGGCGAGTACCCGCGCCCCGTGCCGCTGCAGATGGACAAGCTAGCGATGGAGCCTGTCGAAGGCTCACCTGCGCGGCACCACTCCGCCTACCCGCTTCCGCTCGGGCGCCCGTAAGTGACGGTACCATCGTTCCTCTCGAACCCGGAGGCTGATTCGGACGACGCGTACGCGCGCGCCGGCGTCGATCTCAGCGCGCGCAACCTCGCCGTACAGAGGATCAAGGCGATCGCATCGCGCGCCACGCGACCGGAAGTGCTTGGCGGCGTGGGGTCGTTCAGCGGGCTCTTCAAGCTCGGTGCGTACCGCGAGCCGGTACTTGCGTCGAGCACCGATGGCGTGGGCACGAAGCTCCGGATCGCACTGCTGATGGAGCGCTACGACACGGTGGGTCAGGACCTGGTGAATCACTGCGTGAACGATATCCTGACCTCAGGCGCGCACCCGCTCTTCTTCCTGGACTACCTGGCGACATCCGACCTCTCGGACGACCGCAAACTCCAGGTGATCGAAGGTCTGACGAAGGCGTGCGCCGTGCACGGCTGCGCGCTGATCGGCGGCGAGACCGCAGACATGCCAGACATGTACGCACCCGGCGATTTCGACCTGGCCGGCTTTATCGTCGGCGTGGTGGAGCGCGAGCACGTGATCGACGGCTCGACCGTCCGCGAAGGCGACGTGCTGCTGGCGCTGCCGTCGACGGGGTTGCACACGAACGGATACTCCCTCGTGCGGAAGGTGTTCGGTATCGGTGTGGGCGGTGACCCGGCGGCCGACCGTGCGATCCTCGATATGAGCTTTCCGGGGCTGGAAGGCTCGTTGGGCGATGCGCTGCTCGCCGTGCACCGCTCGTACTACGGCGACCTCAAGCCGGTGCTGACGCGGCTGCACGGCATCGCCCACATTACGGGAGGCGGACTGCTGGACAACGTGCCGCGCATCCTGCCGGACCGACTTGCGGCCGTGTTCGACCGCGACGCCTGGCGTGTACCGGCGATCTTCTCGCTGATCCAGAAGCAGGGCAACGTCGGCGATGAAGATATGTTCCACGCCTTCAACATGGGGCTGGGCATTGTGCTTGTGGTGGCGCCCGAGGATGCCGCTTCGGTCGGTGCGCAGATACGCGACGCGAAGCCAGTCGGCCGGATCATCCGCGAGGTCGATGAGCGAAGGGTGATCATCAACTAGCGTATGCCTCTTCGCGCGATCCTGGCACCGTACAACAAGACCGGACTCGTAGAACTGGCGCAGGGGCTCGGAGCGCTGGCGGTCGAGATGTTCGCCACCGGCAATACCTACCGCATCCTTCGTGAGGCGGGCGTCGATGTGCGGCCGGTGAGCGACCTCACCGGCTTCCCGGAGATCCTCGACGGCCGCGTGAAGACGCTGCATCCCGGCGTGCACGGCGGCATCCTGGCGCGGCGCGACAAGCCGGAGCATCTCGCCGAGCTGGAGGAACACGGGCTGCGCACGATCGACATCATCGTCGGCGGGCTGTACCCGTTCCAGGAGACGGTGGCGCGCGAGGGCGTGACACTCGATGAAGCGCTGGAGAACATCGACATCGGCGGGCCGACGATGCTGCGCGCGGCGGCGAAGAACTTTCCGCATGTGCTGCCGATCATCGACCCCGGCGACTACGACGACCTGCTGGCCGCGCTGCGCAACGGCGCGACGCCATTGGCGTGGCGACGCAAGCTCGCCGTGAAGACGTTCCAGCACGTCGCTTCGTACGATACGGCGATCTCGTCGTACTTGCGGGCCGACGACGATCCGTTCCCGCCTGAGCTCACGGTCGCTCTCACCAAGCGCAGCGACCTCCGCTATGGAGAGAACCCGCACCAGGCGGCTGCGCTGTACGAGCAGGTTGACCCGCGCGCGCCCGCGCCACAGGGCATCGTCCACGGGCGTCAGCTCAACGGCAAGGCGCTCTCGTATGTCAACATCCTTGACGCCGACGCGGCGTGGTGCGCGGCGTGCGACTTCGACGAGCCGACGGTCGTCATCGTCAAGCACATGACGCCGTGCGGCATCGCCAGCCGCGACGATCTGCGCGGGGCGTTCGCGCTGGCGTTCGAATCGGACATGATCTCAGCATTCGGCGGCATCATCGCCATCAATCGGCCGGTAGACGGCGCGCTTGCGTCGGCGATTCGGGCGACCAAGCATCCGACGAGCGGCCAGCGGTTGTTCGTCGAGATCATCATCGCGCCATCGTTTACGCCGGAGGCAGTCGCGACGTTGTCGAAGTCGAAGGATCTACGCATTCTGGAGGCGCCGATCGTGCGGATGAGGGAACGCGCGCTCGAATATCGGGGGGTCGCGGGCGGGATGCTCGTTCAGGAGTACGACCGGCCGGCGGACGACCCGCCGGAGCTGCGCATACTCTCGAAGCGGAAGCCTACCGATACTGAACGGGCAGATATGCTGTTCGCCTGGCGCTGCGTGAAGCACGTGAAGTCCAACGCGGTGGTGCTGGCAAAGGACCGGGTGATGGTGGGCATGGGCACGGGACAGACGAACCGGGTGACCAGCGCACGCCTCGCCGTGGAGATGGCGGGGGCGAAGGCGGCGGGTTCGGTGTCGGCGTCCGACGCGCTCATCCCGTTCCCGGACACCGTGGAGACGTGCGCCGCGGCGGGCGTCACGGCGATCGTGCAAACCGGCGGCTCGATTCGCGACGACGAGTCGGTCGCAGTGTGCGACGCGCACAACATGACCATGGCCGCCACCGGCATACGACATTTCAGGCACTAACCACAGCGGCACACCGAGCCGCGGAGCAGGAGACCGATGGCGATCCAGCGAGACATCAGCATTGTGCAGATCGAAGACGCGGTTGCGTCGCTGGGTCACGGCGAGCGCGCCCGCTTCGAGCGCATCTTCGACGTGAGCAGCACGCGGGGGCACCTGGTGCCGCCGGACGCGATGTTGCCGTGGATCGAGAAGCAGTTCGGCAGCGTGGAGGCGACGACGGAGCAGAAGATCATCAAGGTGACGAACAACGTCACGCTGGAGGGCGTGCTCTTCAACTGGTTGCGATCGAGCCGGCCGATGTGGCGGCAGGAGATCAACCTCGACAGGGAACTGGAGGATGGTGCGCCGGACCCGCTGAGCGACCCGTACAATGGGACGCCGGAGGACCTCTTCGGGCGTGTGCGAGGCAAGTACTGCGTCACCGCCAGCAACATCGCGAAGTTTGATGCCTTCCATGGCCTTGTTGTGTTCAACGAGCGGCATCCGCTGCGGTTCACGCGTGAGATGCTGCACGACTACATCGACACGGGCGGCCGTTGGGGTGACCTGGCACACGCCTCGGACCCGGAGGCGAAGTACTACATCTTCCTGTGGAACTGCCTGTGGCGTGCGGGCGCATCGCTGCTGCACGGTCACGCGCAGGTGATCATGGGGCGTGGCATGCATTACGCCGCCGTGGAGTACCTGAGGCAGCGGGCAGCCGTGTACCAGGCGCACCATCGATTCAACTACTTCAGCGATCTGTTTCTGGCGCACGAGTCGCTGGGGGCGGCGTTCGAGAAGGACGGCACGAAGGTGATCGCCAACCTGGCGCCGAAGAAGGAGAACGAGGTCCTGCTGCTCGCGCCGTTCGTCACGACTTCGCTGAAGGACCGTATCTACGAGACGCTCGAATGCCTGCGCGACCGGCTGGGCATCACGTCCTACAACCTCGTGATCTATACGCCCCCGTGGTCGGAGACGCCCGAGAGTTGGGAAGGCTTCCCGTGCCTCGTGCGCATCGTCGACCGCGGCGATCCTTCGAGCCGGACGGCCGATATCGGCGCGATGGAGCTGTACGCGGCGAGCGTCGTGTCGAGCGACCCGTTCGTGCTGGCGCGCGCGCTGCGCGAGGCGATGGCGGCGTAGCGCGCGCTACACTCAGCCATGCCCAACCGGCCACCGATGAACGTCTACGCGGGCGCGGAGTTCCTGACCCCGGGCGCGGCCGAGACCATCGATCTGATCTCGAGCACCTTCGCGCTCGATGAGCGCTCGCGCGTGCTGGAGATCGCTTACGGTACGGGCGAGGGCGCCTGTCGGCTCGCCGAGCGGCACGGCTGTCTTGTGCTCGGCGTTGACATGCATCCGCTGGCGAAGTACACGGCGCGCAGGGCGGAGTCGCGCGGCATGAGCGACCGTGTCGCATTCGCCATCGGCGACGGCGGCGAGCTTCCCGTGCGCGACGGCGCGTTCGACGCGGCGGTCTGCATCGGAGCGCCGAGCATCGTCGGCACGGAGCGTTGCCTGGCGGCGATGCGACACGCGCTGCGGCCGGGCGGGATGATCGCGGTGAGCGACTGGATTTGGCGCGCGACGCCGGTGCCGCCCGAGGCCGCCGTGGCCGGCATCGATGCGCGCCTGTTGACGCTTGAGGATTATGCCGACGTGATCCGCGCTGCCGGGTTCGCGATCGTGTCGACCGCAACGCTCCCGCGGTCGGCGTGGGACGACTACTACGCGCCGGTCCGCAAGAACCTCGCTGCGATGCGCGCCGCGGACCCGGATCTGCCCCACTCACAGATCGATGACGAGCTGCGGATCTGGGACAGCGGGCTGGGGCCGGAGTGGTGGCGGTACGGCGTGTTCATCGCGCGCGCGGTGTAGCGAGCGTTGCGGCGCGAGGAAGCCGTCGGCCATGGTTGCCGAACCGAAACCCAAGAAGACACCCCGCGCCCGCCGGGAGCCGGTGATCACCGTGGCCAAGATGACGAGCAAGAACCAGATCCCCGTCCCGAAGTTTGTCCGCGAGCATTTCAACTTCAAGCCAGGCGACGAGGTGGTGTTCGTCGAGGACGAGCATGGCACGCACGTCCGGCGCGACTTCAAGATCAAGAACCTGAAGAAGTGGCAGGGCTACTTCAAGGATCTTCGCGGCCGCACGAGTGATGAGATCATCGACGACTGGCGCGGTCATTGACCACCGCCGTCGATACCAACATCTTGATCGATCTCCTCCTGCCGGACCCCAAATGGGCGAGTTCGTCGCGTCGCGCGTTGGAGGCAGCGGCGGACGAGGGTGGAGTCATCTTCAGCGAGCCGGTGCTGGCGGAGCTCGCGCCACGATTTGACTCGCCGGGACAAATGGATGGGTTTCTCGGCGACTTTGGATTGACCTTTGTTCGGTCAAGCACAAGTGCATTGTTTCGAGCAGGGACTGCCTGGCGCGACTATGTCGCCCGACGCCCAAAAGGGATCTCCTGCGCGCGATGCGGCAACAAGATGCGCGTAACGTGTTCGGCCTGTACCGAGCCGACCGTGACTCGTCCACATCTCATCGCTGACTTCATCGTTGGCGCTCACGCTCTCACGCACGCCGACCAGTTGCTCACCCGCGATCTTGGCTATTACCGCACCTACTTTCCGGATCTGACACTCGTTTGAGGCCTCAGCCGACGGTCGTGCCGCCGGCATCGCCGGAGAGCACGCGGGCGAGTGCGCCGTCGGCGGTACCGTTGACGATGCGTGTTTCGCAGCCGGCGCTGGCGGCGCGGATGGCGGCTTCGAGCTTGGGGATCATGCCACCCGCTGCGGTGCCCGCGGCGATCAGCGCGCTGGCCTTGGCCGGCGTGAGGTGCGCGAGCGGGCGCTTCTCCGCGTCGAGCACGGCGTCGACGTCGGTGAGGAAGATGAGGCGGTCGGCGCGCAGTGCAGCTGCGATCTCTCCGGCGGCGGTATCGGCGTTGGTGTTGAGGAGCTGTGAGCCCGCCGCTTCGACGGCCATCGGCGCGACGACCGGCACGTAGCCTCTGTCGAGAACGTCGCGGAGCGGACGCGGCTCTACCGCTTCGATGTCGCCGACGAAGCCGAGATCGGCGTCGAAGCGGCGTGCGGTGAGCATGCCGGCGTCGGCGCCGCTGAGACCGATGGCACGAGCGCCGAGCGCGCCCAGCTCGGCGACGAGCTGCGTGTTGACGATGCCTGCCAGCACGGCGACGACCACATCGAGCGATGCCGCGTCTGTGACACGCAGCCCGCGTACAAAGACCGGTTCGATGCCCATGCGGGCGAGCCACGCGTTGATAGTGGCGCCGCCGCCGTGGACGACGACGATCCGCTGCCCGTCGCGGCTCGCCGCGGCGATGTCGCGCAGCGACGTGTCGTGCGCGCCCAGTGTCGACCCCCCGAGCTTGACGACCGTTACGGGTTGCGCGGTGTCAGGTGGTGTAGTCACTGTTGATGTGCACGTACTCCGGCGTCATGTCGCAGCCCCAGGCGGTCGCGGCCTGTGTGCCGGCTCCCAGATCGACCCGCAGAAGTACCTCCTCGCTGCGAAGATACTTGCTGGCGGCCGTCTCGTCGAACCCGACGATGCCGCGGTTGTAGACGGCGATGGCGCCGAGCCACGCCCGTGCGCGCGTCAGGTCGATGCGCGCGTAGCTGCGGCCGACGGCCATCAGCAGGCGGCCCCAGTTCGGGTCGTTGCCGTGGATGGCGGTCTTCACGAGCGGTGATGCGCTCACCGTCCGCGCCGCCGCCCGCGCCTCGCGCTGCGAGGCGGCACCTTCGATCCGCACCTCGATCAGCTTTTCGGCGCCCTCGCCGTCGCGCGCGAGCATCTTCGCCATGGCGATGCAGACGTAACGCAGGGCGCGCTGGAATGCGGCCGCGCCGGGATGCGCGGCGTCGATCGCGGTGCCGCCTGCCGCGCCGTTCGCGAAGATCGCCGTCGTGTCGCTGGTGCTGGTGTCGCCGTCGACGCTGATCATGTTCAGCGAATCGGCGACGGCGGCGCGCAGGGAGGCGCGCAGGAAGCGCGGCTCAACGGCGGCGTCCGTGGTGAGGAAGCAGAACATCGTCGCCATGTCGGGATGGATCATGCCGCTGCCCTTCGCGACGGCGCCGATCGTGCAGATGCGGCCAGCGGCCCGGAAGCGCACGGCCATCGTCTTCGGATGCGTGTCGGTCGTGATGATTGCGCGCGCGAAGTCATCGCCGCCCTTGGCGCTGAGCTTGATGCGCCGCACGCCGTCGCGGATCTTGTCCATCGGCAGCGGGCGGCCGATCACGCCGGTGCTGCCGACGAGCATGTCGCCGGCGCCAGCGCCGAGCTTCGCCGCGGCCATCTCGCACATCGACTCCGCGTTCGCGAGGCCGGTGGCGCCGGTGGCGACGTTGGAGATGCCGGCGTTGACGATGACGCCGCGCGCGCGGGCATTGCGAACGTTGCGCTGCGAGACGATGACGGCGGCGCCCTTGACGGTGCTGCGGGTGAACATCGCCGCGACGACGGCCGGGCGGTCCGAAGCGAGGATGCCGACATCGAGCTTGCCGCGGCCGGGCGCCTTGATGCCCGCGTAGACGGCGCCGGCCACGAACCCCTGCGGGCTGGTGGCGCTGCCGTTTTCGATGACGATGATGCCCGGCGGCGGCCTCGATGATGCCCGCACGGGCGCCCGGTTCGCCACTAGGGAAAGAGCCCGAGCGCTTGCAGGCCAGCGGTCTCGGGCAGGCCGAGCATGATGTTCATGCACTGCACCATCGCGCCCGCGGCGCCCTTGCCGAGATTGTCCAGCGCGGACGCGACGACGACGTGTCCGGTCTGGAGGTTGATGCTGGGATGGATGACGCAGTAGTTCGTGCCGGCGACATGCTTCGTCGAGGGCGGCGCGTCGGACACGTGGACGAACGGCGCGTCGCGGTAGAAGTCGCGATAGAGCCGCATGATGGCGGCGCGGTCCAGCGTCACGCCGGCGCGGAGGTCGGCGTAGCAGGTGCTGAGGATGCCGCGCGTCATGGGGATGTAGTGCGGGACGAAGGTGATCTCCGGCGCGGGCGCTTCGGCGAGCAGGCCGAGCTCCTGCGTCATCTCCGGGCGGTGGCGGTGGCCGTCGAGGCCGTAGGGCGCGACGTTCTCGTCGGCCTCGGAGAAGTGGACGTTGAGGCCGAGCGCGCGGCCGGCGCCCGAAAGACCGGTCTTCGTGTCGGCGATGACGCGCGGGGCGACGAGGCCGCGGGCGAAGAGCGGCGCGAGCGCCAGGATGACGCCGGTCGCGTGGCAGCCCGGCACGGCGATCAGCTTGGCGGCCGCGAGCTCGTCGCGGTGCAGCTCCGGCAGGCCGTAGACGGCGGTCGCGAGGAGGTGCGGCGCCGGGTGCGTCACCTTGTACGTGGCCTCGTACTCCTCGACGCGCTTGAGACGGAAGTCGGCGCTGAGGTCGATCACGGGCACGCCGGCATCGATCAGCGGCACGAGCTGCTCGGCGGCGGCGGCGGGCGGCAGCGCCGAGAAGACGACGTCGAGGCCGGCGGTGTCGAGCGCATCGCTGATCGGCAGGTCGATGGCGAAGAGGTGCGGGAACACGTCGGGCAGGCGCTTGCCTACGGCGCTGCGGCCGGTGACGGCGGCGAGCCGCACGTCCGGGTGCCCGTGCAGCAGCCGCGCCAGTTCGGCGCCGGCGTAGCCGGTGACGTTGAGGATGCCGGCGGTGATGGTCATGCGATGCGCCTCATGAGACCGGCAGTATAGCGGAGCGGTTCGGTGCCGCCGGAGCGGTTTGATTGACGTATTGTTTTTTCGCGATTTTCGTTTGCCGGGCCGTTTTGAAGCTGAGCGCAGTTGCTGCGGTTGATCGGCCGAAGCTGGCGGTTTGATTGCGTTGATTGCTCTGATTGACCCGTGGACGAAGCTATCAAACGCGTGTCTCCTGCGGCGACGGCGAGCGGCGTACGGCCTGTGGAGGCGATTGTCTCCTGCGGCGACTCGGTGAGCGCTGGCATGCGCATATCGTACGCCGAGGCGGCGGCGAACGCCTAGCGGCGAGCGGCACGGGCGGGTAGGCGCTGTGAGTATTTCTGCCGAGCCGGGCACACGTTGTCTACTGTGCCCGAGGGGTGCCCGATGTCAACGGGCGGGATGGCACCGGTGGTCGCTGCCGCATGCCGGATCTACACGCACCGGTGATCTCCACATGCCGATGAGAAAGCCGCCATTGCTGGCGGCTTCTCTCCCTGAAGCCGAAGCCGCAGGGGGGGTATCGACTTCCATTGTAGCGACTAGACGGTGACTGTCAACAAAGGCTCGCGAGATCGCGAGACACTTGTCAATCATCGCTATGATACTATCGGCGCTCGTCTGGCGGACAAGAAGGGGAGCAACATGGGCACGAACGTATATATAGATGGCTTCAATCTGTTCAACGGGGCCGTGAAGGGGACGACCTACAAATGGCTCGATTTGGGGGCCATGTGCGGGACGCTCCTGCCGGGCCATACCGTCAACAAGATCAGGTACTTCACCGCGAAGGTACTTCCTTTCGCCCACAAGCCTCAGGCTCCGCAGAAGCAGCAGATGTACCTGAGGGCGCTGATGACCCTCCCGAAGGTGATTATCCACCAAGAAGGGTATTTCTCCTCGAACGCCGTTCTGCTGCCGCAGTTCCCTTTCGCGTATCGCCGCGCAAACAAAGGACCCCAGTGCGTTCAGGTTCAGCGGATGGAGGAGAAACGGACCGACGTTGATCTCGCGACCCACCTCCTGGTGGACGGCTTCGAGAACGACTTTGAGCACGCGGTGGTCATCTCGAACGATTCAGATCTGTGCCTCCCCATCGTCATGGTGACGACGAAGTTCGGGAAGCCGGTCACGGTCATCAATCCGCATCGTTCCAGCGGGATGAGCGGGCAACTTGCCCGGGCGGCCACAACCCATCTTCGTACGATCAACAGCAGTGTTCTGCGAGCGTGTCAGCTGCCAAACACGCTCACGGACGCCGCCGGCACAATTACCAAACCTTTGGACTGGTGAGGCTAAGGTGCGTCACCGCAAGAGTTCTAGCTGAGCCCGCTGGCACTCACTCGGCGCTGGTCACGCACCGTCTACTGTGGGGGAGCCGAGCGCAACTTCCCAGCGCGCGATGTCACCGGCAGGTGGGCGCGGCTTGCTGGCCGCGTGGAGCGCTCTCAGCCAGCTGCGGCCGGGTGACTGTGGGGTCGTGGGCCGTGGTCAACGCCTGGATCACGAGCGGCCGGGCAGAAAAGGAGCACGAAATGCAGCTCCGAATCGATTTACAACGCGTAGGATCCTGTCGTACAATCGCCTTACCGCCTGTCCTTCGGACTCAGACACGAGGGGTGAGCCATGATCCGCATCGCTATTCTCGCCGCGGCAGTTCTTTTCGCATCGGCGCTCGGCGCGGTGGGGGAGAACGCGCGCACGGCTCTCGCTGTTGATCCGATGTTCGGTGATGGGTCAGACGGGGCGATCACGTTCTCGTCGAACGCGCAGTTCAACCCGCCTGTTGACGCCGTCGTCGATTTGGGCTCATCGGCTGGCTCCACGTTGACGGTATCCAGCCTTTCCGGTGTCTTCCTACCGGGGCACAAGATCCTTATTCACCAGACGCGCGGCAGCGGCGCGGGCGCTTGGGAACTGAACTCCGTGCAGTCGTACGCGCTGGGGAATCTCGCCACGAGTGCCCCGCTGGCCAATACCTATGCATCGTCTCCTGGCGCGGATCGTGCTCAGGTGCTGGTTGTGCCTCAATACTCGAACGTGACTGTAGACTTGGGCGTGACGGTCACAGCCAAGCCTTGGGACGGAACTGTCGGCGGAATACTTGCCGTTCTAGCGAATGGAACGGTCACGGTATCGGGGACAATTGATGTCTCGGGAGCGAGCGTAGCGACCAATGGTATTGGTGGGGTGGGCAGGGGATTTCGTGGTGGTAACGCGATCCACGACCAGCATCCCGCGTACCAGGGCGAAGGGACAGGCGGCGCTGGAGGCGGTGGGGTCGGTGATCCGCAGCCCGGTGCTAATGGCAATGGTGGCGGTGGGGCTGATGCCGCTACCGCACAGGGAAGCTCAGGTGGCGGCGGCGGAGGAAACGGAGCCGTCGGCGGGGTGGGGATCGGGAGCGGAAGTCCGGGGTTAGGCGGCAACACCGCGGGTAACCCGGTCTTGACCGTGATGGCGTTTGGTGGAGGGGGAGGCGGCGCAAGTAGAGACGAGTCACCACTTACAGCAGGTGGTGGTGGCGCGGGCGGTGGAATCGCGTTGGTCGTCGCCGCGAATCTCGTAGCCACGGGATCGTTCAACGGCAATGGTGGAAACGCGTCAGGCAATAGCGGCGGTGGGGCAGGTGGCTCGATTCTCATGAGAGTCGATGCGGCGACGCTCGGAACCGCGCTAGTGCTTACTTGAGAAAGTAAGCGTCCTGTAGAATACTCTCCGTATGAGCATAGCACCAACGACCATACACCTCAGCGATGAAGAACGCGCACGACTGGAAGCCTGGCGGCGGACCGCCAAGACGGAGCAACGGCGG
>CAYQZE010000081.1:0-4048 GCA_964421985.1 uncultured Dehalococcoidia bacterium
GTTGAGAGTCGAACGGCAGGGTTTTGCGCCGCTCGTGCGCGAAGAAGTGTTATTGCAGGTGGGCGACACGGTCGTGCTCGATCTCGCCCTGAAAGTCGGCGGTGTCGGCGAAACCGTCACGGTCACGGGCAATGCCGCGCCCTTGCTCGAAACGGGTTCGTCCTCGCTCGGCGAAGTCGTCAACAGCCGCACGATTGAATCGTTGCCGCTCAATGGCCGCAACACGATGCAACTCGTCGCGTTGACGCCGGGCGTCGCCACGCAACGTTCCTATCGCACGTCTGTATTCGGCAGCGGCGCGATTGCCAGCAACGCGTTTTCGGCGAACGGCGGACGCAACGTCGCCAACGAAATCATGGTGGACGGTTCGCCGCAGGTCGTGATGGGTTACAACCAACCGGCCTGGGTGCCGAACCCCGACGCGACGCAGGAATTCAAGGTGCAAACCAACGGCTTGAGCGCCGAATATGGACGCACGGGCGGCGCGGTCGTCAATCTTGTCACGCGCAGCGGCACGAACGAATTTCACGGGGCGCTGTTTGAGTTTTTGCGTAACGATCTGTTCGACGCGAACGGCTTTTTTAATAACCTGAACGACCGCGACAAAGCGGCGTTTCGCTTCAATCAATTCGGCGGCACGGTGGGCGGGCCGGTTTATTTGCCGCGCTTCGGGCAGGGCGGGCCGGGTTACATTTCCGGCAAGAATCGCACCTTCTTCTTTTTCAGTTACGAAGGCGTGCGGCAGGTGAATCCCGGTTCGTCTTCGCACACCGTGCCGTCGGCGAAAATGCGCGCGGGCGATTTCACCGAGATTCTCGGCGCGAACCAATGCACGAATGCCGGCAACGCGATTGGCAATTGCGGCGGCGCTTTCACGACGCCTTATCTGGTGACCGACACGACCGGCGCGCGCGTGCAGGCGCGCGCCGGGATGATCTTCGATCCGGCGACGATTGATGCGTCAGGACGGCGGCGCGCGTTCGCCGGCAATCTCATTCCGGGGGCGCGCATCAATCCCACCGCCGCGAAAATCCTGAGCTTCTATCCCGCGCCCAATCGCGGCGGACTCATCAACAATTTCTTCACGCAAGCGGGCAGTCGCACGGGCGTGAACGATTACTCGGCGCGCGTGGATCATCGTTGGACGGACGCGCACACGACCTTCTTCCGCTATTCGCAAAACATCCTGAGCACGCAATTGGCCGACATCTTCAATAACTCGGCTTCGGTCAGCAACGGCGTGGATGGACGCGTGAGCTACAGCACGACGGTGGATCACACGTGGGCGCGCAATCAATGGGTGCTGCACGCTAATTACGGCTATGTCTATCACTCCAATCCGCGCGATTATAAAGACCGCAATTTCAGCCTGACGACGCTGGGGATGCCGCAATCATTGGCCGATTACACGCAATACAAAGCTTTCCCGACGATCACGGCGACGGGCTTCAACCAACTCGGTTCGGAGGCGGCCTGGTTTATCGGCAATGAATTCGAGACGCACACGCTGACGGGCGATGCGACGCGCGTGTTGGGCAATCACACGCTGAAAGCCGGCTGGACGGGCCGTTTGAATCGCGTCTCGAACGACCGCCCGAACGCGCCCGCGGGCGCATACAATTTCAACGAAGGCTGGACGCGCGAGGTCTTCAACGGCAATTACGGCGGGCAATCCATCGCTTCGATGCTGTTGGGGGTGATGTCGGGCGGCAACATTTCCACGCAACCGCGCCTGGCGATTCAGGTGAAATATCTGGCGACTTATTTGCAGGACGACTGGCGTGTGAATGACCGGCTGACGTTGAATCTGGGCTTGCGGTGGGACGCCGACCTGCCGCTGATGGAACGCTTTGATCGCACGTCGTGGTTTGATTTCAGCGCGCCGTTGCCGATCAACGTGACTGCCGTGCCCGCGGGCATTGACCTGAACGAATTCAAGAGCCGGTTGCGTGGCGGCCTGGTTTACGCCAATCGCAACGGCACGCCTCGCGGCAACAAAGATCGTGACTTGAACAACTTCGCGCCGCGCATCGGACTGGCCTACAAGCTGACGAATCGCTTTGTCGCGCGTTCCAGCTTCGGCATGTTTTACAACCCGACGACGGGGATCGGCCCCGGCAACGCCAGCGTTGGCGCGCTCGGTTTCAACGAACAAACCACCATCGTCACCAGCAACGACGGCGGACGCACGCCCGCCACCACGATTTCCAATCCGTTCAATAACGGACTCGTGCGCGCCACCAACGGCAACGACGGGCTGCTGGCGTTGATCGGACAAGGCATCAACGCGCAAGTGCGTTCGGATCGCGTGCCTTATTCGATGCAATGGAATTTGAACCTGCAATATGAACTGCCGGGGCAGATGCTGCTGGATGTGGCTTACGCGGGCAATTCCGGCGTGAAGCTGTTGGCGCAGGCGCAACTGAATCAAATCCCCGATGACAAGCTCGCGCTCGGGGCGCAATTGAACGCGGTCGTCAACAACCCGTTTTTCGGCCTCTTCCCGGCGACTTCGCCACTGGGCGCGCGCACGACGACGTATGGGCAATTGCTGCGGCCATATCCGCATTTGACGGGCCTGACGCATACCTGGGGCTCGATGGCGCATTCCAGCTACCATTCGCTGCAAGCCAAGTTCCGCAAACGCTTCGGCGGCGGCTTGCAATTTCTGGGGGCGTATACCTGGTCGAAGCTGCTGGATGATGTCTCTTCGGTCGCGGGCTTTTTGGGACAGCAAAATCCGGGCTATACGAACAACAACCAGCGGCGTCTGGACAAATCGCTTTCGGCGCTGGATCAGCCGCACACGCTGGTGACGAACTTCCAATACGATCTGCCGTTTGGAAAAGGGCGCAAGTTCGCCAATGGCTTCACTAACAATTGGCGCGCGTTGGATTGGATCGTCGGCGGCTGGAACCTGAGCGGCGTGATGTCGCTGCAAAGCGGCCTGCCGATCGGGGTCGGCTCGAACGCCAATACGACCAACTCCTTCGGCGGCGCGCAACTCCCAAACAAGATCGGGCCGAGCGCCACCGAAGGCGGCATTTACGAGCGGCTGAACAACTACATCAACGCCGCCGCGTTTGCGAATCCGGCGCAATTCACCTTTGGCACGGCGGGCCGCTTGCTGCCCGATTTGCGCGCCCCGGTTTATTACAACTGGGATTTGTCGGTGCTGCGGAATATCAAACTGACCGAGAAAAAATCGCTGCAATTCCGTTGGGAGATGTTCAATGTTTTCAACCGCGTGAACTTCCTGCCGCCGGGCGGGACGACGTTCGGCGTGAATACCTTCGGCATCATCAACTCCGCCGAACGCGCGCGGATTATGCAGTTTGGATTGAAGCTGTATTACTGACCTGTTCGTAGTCCCGCCTTCAGGCGGAAAGGCCTGGGAGGCCGCAAAAGCAAATACACGCCGTACGATAAACTCGCAACGTAATCCTGATGCGGTGTGCGACAGATGTTGGTCGAATGCAATCTGCAGGTTTGGCAAGTGGCTGAAACGTTATTGAAGACTTCGCTGCCCATCGGCGCAGGCGTCGTCGGCATTCCCGCCGGCGTAGGCTTAGGCATCGAAATTGACGAAGAGAAATTACGACCGTTTATCGTCCCTCTTGGGGCGGAATAGCAGACCATGATTTCCATATCTGCACTGTGACTAAATTGGATCATGCGACACAATTGAAACGTCGCAGACCTACAACCAACAAGGAGATCCATACGTATGCGTATTCATTTCGCCAGGCTGCTTTCGCTCTTGCTGAGTCTCTGGCTCATCACCACGATTTTCGCACAAGCACCCACCGCCACCATTTCAGGCATTGTCACCGATGCGCAAGGCGGCGTGGTTGCGGGCGCTACCGTCTCGGCGCTCAACCCTGCGACCGGAGCGCGTGTGACCGCGACCACCAACGCGCAGGGCTTTTATGTGCTCACGCAATTGCCGGTCACGAGTTACAACGTCGAAGCCGAAATGACGGGCTTTAAGAAATATGTGCGGCAGGCGTTGGTCGTGACCACCGGTACGACATCGGCGCTCGACATT
>CAYQZE010000082.1:0-11212 GCA_964421985.1 uncultured Dehalococcoidia bacterium
CTGCGCAGCGCGCTCGCGATCTCTTCCGTCTCGCGCACGGTCAGCGTGTCCGCGACGATGCGGCGCCACGCGTCGAGGCGCGTGCCGGAGTCTTCGATGCCGAGCAGCGCCCGCGCATGGCCTTCCGTGATCTGCCCGGACGCCAGGCTCGCCCGGATGTCGTCCTCGAGCGCCAGCAGCCGCAAGGTGTTGGCGACGGCGGCGCGGCTGCGACCGACGCGCTGCGCGATCTGCTCCTGCGTCATCCCGAACTCTTCGCTCAACCCGCGGAACGCCTGCGCCTCTTCGAGCGGGTTCAGATCCTGACGCTGCAGATTCTCGACCAGCGCAATCTCCAGCAGCTCCTTGCCCGCCGCCTCGCGCACCACGACCGGCATGCGCGTCACGCCCGCCATCCGCGCCGCCTGCAGCCGTCGCTCGCCGGCGATGAGCTGATACGTCATCGGCCCCAGGTCCGACACCGACTGCGTCACCACCACCGGCTGCAGTACGCCGTGCTCGCGGATGCTGTCCGCAAGTTCGCGCAGCGCCTCCGCATCGAAGCGCAGGCGGGGCTGATGCGGATTCGGCACGATCAAGTCGATGTCGACCGTCTCGACGCCGCTGCCTGCGCCCGTCGTCGGGATCAGCGAGGAGAGTCCGCGCCCAAGGGCCTGGCGGTGCGTTGATGTCATGCGGGTACCTCCGTGCGCGTGCCGGCGATCACTTCATCGGCGAGTTCGTCGTAGGCGCGGCTCGCGCGCGATGCGGGGTCATACGTCGAGATCGGCAACCCGTGGCTCGGCGCTTCGCTCAAACGCACGCTGCGCGGGATGACGCTTTTGAACGTGTTCGCGAAATGCGTGCGTACTTCGTCCGCAACCTGCTGCGAGAGATTCGTCCGCGCGTCGAACATGGTCAGTACAAGCCCGCGCAGTTTCAGCGACGAGTTCAGGTTGCGTCGCACCAGCTCCAGCGTCGCCGTCAGCTGGCCGAGGCCTTCGAGGGCCAAGTACTCGCACTGCACCGGCACGATCACTTCGTCCGCCGCCGTCAGCGCATTCACCGTCAGCAGCCCGAGCGATGGAGGGCAATCGATCAACACGTAGTCGTACGCGCCGCGGACGAGATCGAGCGCGCGCTTCAGTCGGAACTCGCGGGCCATCATCGGCACCAGCTCTACCTCGGCGCCGGCGAGCGCGGGAGTCGCCGGCACGAGCATCAGCCCGGGCACGCCGGTCTCGACCGCGGCTTCACTCGCATGCATACCGTCCACGACGACATCGTAGGTCGTCGGTCCCTCCGTGCGGATGCCCAGCCCGGCGCTGGAGTTCGCCTGCGGGTCGAAGTCGAAGATGAGGACGCTCGCGCCCTTGCGCGCCAGCGCCGCGCCGAGGTTGATCGCGGTCGTCGTCTTGCCGACGCCGCCCTTCTGGTTCGCCAGCGCGATGATTCTCGTCACCGCAGCGCCACGTCGGGGTGCTCTCGCATCCGTGCCTCGATCTCTGCGCGAAACGGGATCGCCGTCGCGGCGATGCCGCCGACCGACAGACTCGCCGCCGCCGCGCCGAACCGCGCGGCCTCGCCCACGTCGCCGGTCTCGTACAATCGTATCAAGAATCCGGTCGCGAAGGTGTCGCCCGCGCCCGTCGGGTCGACCTCCTCCTCCGGGAACGACGCCATGCGCCGCCAGTGCCCGTCGGCGAACACCCGGCAGCCGCGCCACGACTCGGTCATCGCCACGACCGGCACGTCCGCCGTCCACGCGGCAAGCTCGCGCTGCCCGTCCACGAGGTCCTCGTCCGATACGAACAGTACATCCGCGCCCGCCCAGAACGGCTCGCCTTGCCAGCGGGTGTGCTGCACCTGCTGATCAGCGTCCGCCGTGCGCAGCCAGCCTTGCGCGGATACGCCGAGAAGCGAGCCTGCATCGAACGCCGCCGCGAAGCCCGGCGCCATCTCGCCAAACAGTGGTCCCAGCAGCACGATCGGCGCCTCGCGCCAAGGTGCAGGGAGATCGGCCAGCGCGATGCCATGGCCCACCGCGCGAATCCGCTGCGAGCGCACACCGCCGCTGTAGGTGTTCTCGAACGTAGTGGTCGCGGCGGATCCCGCATCGACGATCTCGGCGAAGGGTAGCAGCGCCGCGATATCGACGTCGCCCGCGCTGCGCGTCACGACGCCGACGCTCCGCCCCAGGCGGTGCGCCTGGACGGCTGCGAACGCCGGCGTGCCGCCTGGCCGCCAACCCCCGGGCACGAGATCGCGCGCGATGTGGCCCACCACGACGAAGTCAGGAACGGACATGGGGCACGCTAGCGCTTTAGCGAGATCGACACCTTGCGGTTCTCGCCCTCGCCCGTGCTCGACGTCTCGACGTCGCGGTCCTCGGCGAGCGTCATGTGCACAATACGGCGCTCGTTTGGAGGCATGGGCTCGAGCGTTACCGCGCGCTGCGTGCGGCGCACCTGGTCGGCAATCCGACGCGCAAGCGAGTTAAGTTGCTTCTCGCGCCGGCGCCGGTAGCCCTCGACGTCGACGGTAAAGGTCGCGCGCTCGGTGAGCTTGCGCCCCACCATCAAATTCAGCAGGTACTGCAGAGATGCGAGCGTCTCGCCCCGCCGCCCGATCAGCAAGCCCAGGTCGTCGCCCTCGATATCGAGCACGGCCTTCGCCATGCCCAGCCCATCACCGGGGGTCTCGGCGTCGCGGATCGAGACGTCGGCGGTGATCCCCATCAGCTCGAGCAGATGGTCCAGCATCTGCGCCGCCATCTCGGCATCGTCCTCGATGAACGCACCGTCCTCGGCCGCCGCGGTGCCCTCCGGCGCATCGGGATCCTCGCCGGTCCGCCACACGCGCACGCGCGCGTCCGCTGCACCGACGCCGAGGATGCCGCCCTTCGGCTCGCTCAGCACCTCGAACTCGATGTCCTCGCGCGTCGCGTCCAGTTCGTCCAGCGCGCGCTCGATCGCCTCGTCGACTGTCTTACCGCTTGCCTCGACGCCTGCCATGCTTGTTCCTTCGTGTGCTCGGCGGCGACATCGTCGCTTCGCCCCCCTGTTCGATCTGGATGTCCGCGGCCTTCGCCGCCGTGGTGACCGCCGGCGTGTCGGCCTTCGCTCGGCCACTCGCCTTGCCGCTCAGCGCCGGCGCTGGTGACGGCGGCCCAAACTGCAGCAGCGACCGGAACTCGAACTTCCTCCCCATATAGAAGTACTGCAGGACGATGCCCGCGAGGTTCGAAACCGCCCAGTAGAGCGCCAGCCCCGCCGGCACTGTCAGGCTCCAGAACCCGAACATCAGCGGCATCATCCAGGTCATCATTTGCATGGTCTGCTGCTGTTGCTGCTGCTGCTGCGTTGTGGCGGCCGACGGCGTCGGTGTGATCAGCTTCTGCTGCACGTACATCGATGCGGCAACCAAGAACGGCAGCACGTACGACGTGTCGGCCTGGCCCAAGTTCCAGTAGAGCAGACCGTTGTTCAGCGGCACCGCCTCGTGGACGAACGGGATTGGGTACAAGCGTCCGGAAAGCGTCACCAGGCTCTCCGGCGTATCGCCCAGTGAACGCTGGATCACCTGGTACAGCGCGATCCAGATGGGGAACTGGACCAGCATCGGGATCAGGCAACCGATCGGGTTGACGCCGGCTTCGCGATAGAGCGCCATCGTCTCGGACTGCAGTTTCTTCGGGTCTTTGCCTTTGTACTTCTTCTGCAGCTCCTGCATCTGCGGCTGAATCGTCTGCATCGCCCGACTCTGCTTGTACTGGCTCGCGGTGAGCGGCCAGGTGACGATCTTCATCACCAGTGTGAAGACGATGATCGCCAGCCCGAAGTTGCCGCCGAAGAGCCGCGCGAGCACAACAAGCACGTTGGTCATCGGGTCGACCAACAACACGTCGAACAGCTGGATCAGCAGGTCCATGAGGCGTCTGTCATCCTATTTCGGCAGCGGGAAGCTGCCCGGTGCGGCAAGCGCGCCCGCCGCGTTCAGTACGTACAGCGTCGCACTTGTTGGCGCGACGTATACCGTCTTGTCGCCGTCGGACGCGAGGTTCGCCAACACCGACGACGGCAGCACGAGGTCGATGCCTCCGTCGATCGGCCGTCCGGTCGCGAGATCCAGCTTGTACACCTGTCCGCCCTTCGCCGCTACGAAGAGCCCGCCGCCCGCTACCACGGGACCGGACCGGATCGGCGAACGAGCGTCGAACGGGCGATCCCACGTCTTCGCGCCCGTCTGCGCGTCCACAGCGTACACCTTGCCGTCGAGGCTCGGGGCATAGACGACGCCATCCTGGACAACCGGTGAAGCCCAGAACCAGTTGTCGGCCTTCAGCGACCAGTTCATCGTCCCGTCAGTTTTCTTTACCGAGTAGAGCTTATTGTCGAACGCGCCCACGTACACGGAATCGCCCGACACGACCGCCCGCGCGGCGATGCCCGAGCTGGCACTATCGAAGGCCCAGATCTGCTTTCCGGACGTATCGAGCGCATACAGCGAGCCGTCGAGTGAGGTGACATAAAGTATGCCGTCGTCAAGCGTCGGCGTTGCCCACACCTCGCCCGCCGTCCTGAACTCCCAGAGTTTCTCACCGGTCCTCGCGCTGAGTGCGTACAGCCGGTTCGCCTTTGTGCCAACGTACAGCGCATCCCCATCGACCAGTACGCCGCCGATGATCCCCGCGCCGGCATCGCGCACCCAGCGGACTTCGCCGCTCGATGTATCGAGCGCGAACACCATGCCGCGGAACGACGGCACGTACACCGTCTTGCCATCAGCCGACACGCCCGTATCGCCGTACAGCGCTTTGAGCTTGTTCAGCGCATCCTTCTCGAAACGGAGCGCATTGTCGACCAGCGTCGTCGTGCTGGACTTCTGCTGCTCCGTCGCCCCGGACGCATCGATCGCGGTCTTCAGCGCGTCGCCCGTCGGGCCGGAGATCGTCAGGTCCGCCACGCGCTTGCCCAGTTCCGCCTTCACGGAGACATCGACCGAGAACGCGTCGATGGCGGCGATCAGGTGGTCGTTCGTCTCTCGACTGACGGGATAGGCGTTCTTGTCCTTGGGCGGGAACTGCCACCGGGGCAAGCTCGAGTCCTCGTTCAAGGCATAGAGGTGCGCCTTGTGGTTGACCAGGATCAGCCGCTGTGAATCCACCGTCACGGGTACGGCGCCGGCCCAGCCGACCGGCCCAGGCGGTGCGCCGCACGCCGCAGTCAGCAGCGCCAGTAACCCCAGTGTGGCCAGCCCCAGCATGGGAACTCGCCGCCGGCGCGATGTTTCACGTGAAACACACCCAAGAACGCCATGCCTGCGGGCGTGGTGCCGCGCGTCCGGGCCCGCTTTTTGGAGCGCGCTCGCTGTTTCACGTGAAACATCGTGATCGGATTCGCCGACAACCGGGCGAGCTGACCGGCTGGCCGGAGGGCTAGCTGGCACGCGAGTGTCCTTCGGGCTGCAACCCGCTCTCCGGGACGGGGTCGAAGCCGCCGTCATTCAGCGGGTTGCAGCGAAGAATGCGCCAGGCCGACATCAGGACGCCGCGCGCCATGCCGTAGCGATCGATGGCGTCGTGCGCGTACTGTGAACACGTCGGCGCGAATCGGCACGCCGAACCCATGCCCGGCGAGATGTGTCGTTGGTAGAACCGGATCGTGGCGAGGGCGAAGCTCTTCACGTCGTTTCCTGCCAATCTGCCGGCTGGGGGTGGCGCAGTGCGCCCGCTCGCTTCATCAATGTCGCCAGCGCACGATGCAGCGCATCGTAGCTCGCATCTGATGCCACGCGCCGGGCCCCGACCACCACGTCGATCCCGGCCTTTGCTTCCAGGCCACGAGCCACTGCGCGCAGTCTGCGCTTCACGCGATTGCGGACGACGGCGCCGCCCACAGCCTTGCCCGCGACGAAGCCGAATCGGGCGACATCGCCGTCATGGGGTACCACGCGCAGGACGAGCAGTTGGTTTCCGTAGACACGACCCTCGCGGTACGCGGCCGCAAAGTCCTTGCGCTTGCGTAACCGTCGTTCTCGTTGCATCTGCTGTTCGGGCTACTCCACATAACGCAGCCCTGGTGAGCCTGTGCGCTACTTCACCACCACGAGGCGCTTGCGGCCCTTCAGCCTGCGCGCGCGGATCACGTTGCGACCGCCCGTCGTCGCCATGCGGTGCAAGAAGCCGTGCCGCCGGCGCCGTGGAATCACCTTGGGCTGATAAGTGCGCTTCGGCACGTTCGCTCCTTCGACAGCAAGATCGCCCTCCGCGGGCGCAAACGCAGTATAGGCCCCCACACACACCGGTACAAGCAACGACCGATCCAGTGCGAGCCGCGCCGCATCGTGCAAGCCCGTACGTGCCCGTACCGCACTGGCGTGTAATGATTGCGCTCGGAGTGACACCAAGCGCCACCTCTTCGGGGCCATCTCTGACGCTTCGCGACGCGCGCGTATCGCGTGACGCGCTGCTCCAGCACGACGATTGGGACGCGGCGGGACACGCATATGCTTGAAGGAGCAGAGATGGACACGCAGGCCGTGCTCGTGAACGTACGAGAGATCGCAGAAAGCTTCACGGCGCAGCGCGCCCGACGCCAGCAGGCACGCAGCCTCGACGCCGGCGACTTTCATCAGCTCCGCGAGGCGGGCTTCTTGCTCACCGGCCTGCCGGCGGCCGAGGGAGGCCTTTGGCAAAGTGCGGCGCAATCAACGAGAAACATCTGCGAACTCCTGCGTACGGTCGCGCGGGGCGACTCGTCGGTCGCGCTCGTTTCGTCGATGCATCCCGCCGTGCTCGCCTTCTGGCTCGCTTCGCCGAACGCCGTGGGCGGCGACCAGCGGGCGTGGGAGGCGCAGCGCGCTGAGGTGTTCGCTACGGTAAGCGCGGGGCACTGGTGGGGCACGGCTACATCGGAACCGGGCAGCGGTGGAGACATCGCCAGGACGAACACGATCGCCAGGCGCGATGGCAAGGGAGGCTACGTCCTGTCGGGGCAGAAGCACTTCGCGAGCGGCTCGGGCATGTCCACCTACATGATCACGACGGCGGTGGCTGAGGGCGAGAGCGGCCCAGAGCTCTTTTATCTGCAGACCGGCGGCCACGCATGGGACGGCTCAGACGGCATGAAGCTCATCGCCGAGTGGGATGGCCACGGTATGACGGCGACGCAGAGCCATGCGTTCTCGTTCGAGGATATGGCGGTCGTGCGATCGGCCTGGGACGGTGGCCTGCAGTCGCTCCTCGCGGCTTCGTTCGGGTTCGTCGGGTGCGCCTTCGCGGCCGTGATCGTCGGCATATGCGACGCGGCGTTCGAGACGGCGCGCGACCAACTGCGCGGCAAGGAGGCATCGATGCGGGCGTACGATCGCGTCGAGTGGGCGCGCGCGGAGATGGAGTACTGGCTCATCGTGCAGGCGTACGAGGGCATGCTACGCAGTGTCGAGTCAGCGCCCGAGGGGACAACACCGCTTGGCGTGGTGCAGGGCAAGACGGCGATCGCGGAACTGGCCGAACATGCGATGGGGCGCGTCTGCAAGGTCATCGGCGGCGGGACGTTCCACCGCCGCTCGCCGCTGGGTAACTGGTACGAAGACGTGCGCGCGCTCGGCTTCCTGCGCCCGCCCTGGGGACTGGCGTACGACCGGATGATCGAGGCCACGCTCGGCCCGGAAGCTCGCTGACACGACCCGTAACGGTAGCGTGCGGACAGGCCACGCCCGGCAGGGCGCTTCCGGCGCACTGCCTCTATACTGCGCCCAGCATGCCGCCCTTGCGAACGAACACGCTGTACTACGGCGACAACCTGCAGATCCTGCGGGAATACATCCCCGACGCATCGATCGACCTGATCTACCTCGACCCGCCCTTCAACTCGAACCGGTCGTACAACGTGCTGTTCAAGGAGACAACGTCCGCCGCCAGTGCGGCGCAGACGGGCGCCTTCGAGGACACGTGGCACTGGGGCGACGCGTCGGAGCAGGCCTTCCGTGAGATCGCGCTCCGTGGCGCCGACGACACCGCCAAACTCCTCAACGCTATGGTTGACGCACTGGGCCGTTGCGATGTTACGGCGTACCTCTCGATGATGGCGATCCGGCTCGTCGAGCTGAGCCGCGTGCTCAAGCCAACGGGCTCGATCTACCTGCACTGCGATCCCGCTGCGAGCCACTACCTCAAAGGTGCTGATGGACAGCATCTTCGGCCCGAAGTTCTATCGCAACGAAATCACATGGAAACGCAGCTCCGCTCATAGTGATACGTCTCAAGGGGCCCGGCATTACGGACGGGTCTCTGACATCCTTCTCTTCTACGCGAGGTCAGAATCAAACACGTGGAACCAGCAATACTCCGCCTATGATGCCGACTACGTTGCCGAGAACTACAATCGCCGCGACCCGGACGGACGCATATACCGGATAGATAACATCCAGGGTCCTGGTGGCGAAGCCAAGGGCAACCCGAGCTATGAGTTCCTTGGTGTCACTCGATACTGGCGGTACAGCAAGCAACGCATGCAAGAACTGTATGACGAGGGACGAATTATCCAGACACGACCGGGCGCCGTTCCCCAGTACAAACGCTACTTGGATGAAATGCCAGGCGTGCCCGTACAGAACATCTGGACCGATGTCCAAGTGATCAATAACCGATCTAAGGAGGCGCTTGGCTATCCGACGCAGAAACCCCTGGCGTTGCTCGAGCGAATTGTGGCCACGTCCTCGAACCCGGGCGACATGGTGCTTGACCCATTCTGCGGTTGCGGGACCGCAGTGCACGCCGCGCACAAACTCGGGCGCGAATGGATCGGCATCGATATCACGCACCTCGCCATCGGGCTGATCCGCCGGCGGATGGAAGATGCGTTTCCGGAGCTGAAGGACAAGATCAACGTGGTGGGCGAACCGGTCGATCTCACCGGCGTCACAGAACTGGCTGGGCGCGACCCCTATCAGTTCCAGTGGTGGGCGCTCGACCGCATCGGGGCGCAGCCAGCCGGCGGTGGTGAGCGCAAGAAGGGAATGGATCGCGGCATCGACGGCATCATCCCGTTCGTGGAGGGTGCGACGGAGCGGCGGCGCGTGATCGTCTCGGTGAAAGCCGGCAACCTCACGCCGGCGTTCGTGCGCGACCTCAAGGGCGTTCTCGATCGCGAAGAGGAACCGATCGGAGTGCTCGTGACCTTGAAGAAGCCGACGCGTGAGATGATTACAGAGGCAGTCGCTGCGGGTTCGTACCACAGCGACTTTTGGGGCAAGGAGTACCCACGGATACAGATTCTGACGACGGAGGATCTGCTCAACAAGAAAGGCGTCGCGATGCCGCAGCAGCAGGCGTCGCCGTTCGCGAAAGCGCCGCGAGAGAGACGCCGCGAGGGCAAGCAGAGCGGCCTCGGCCTGTAGTAGAATGACCCGTCTCTACCCGACGGGGCGAAGCCCGGCCATCGGCAGGAGGATGCGCGTGGACCTCAAAGAGCAGGTCAAGCTCGAGAACAAAAGCGGCGGGCGTCTTCGCATCTCGGTGAATACCCAATGCCCGAAGGAAGGTCCGCTGCGCCTGACCGGCACAGATCGCCTCGGCCGCCGTCAGAAGATCGTCGGCACCGAGGAGTTCCTCATCCGCATGATCCTCGCGGGTCGTGAGAGCGTGCCGCTCGCGGTCGAACTCGGCCTCGTCTCCCCCTGATCGGAGATGCTCCCCATCCCCAATAGCGCCCGCCACGCGTGATCCGCTACCCTGCCCATCATGAACAATCGCATCGCCGCCACGACAGGAGTAGTACCCGTATCGGAGGCTCGTTGACCGGACGCACCCGCACGCGCACCGGCAGTGAGCCCCGAACACCGTTCGGGGCTCTTCGTTGTCGCAAAGCGCGCCATGACTTCCCCGGCGATCGCCGGCCGAAAGCCGTGCACTCGCTTCGCCGGCGTGCGCTTGTTGCTGTGGCCCATCGGTGGGTGAGACCGTCGAACTTGATCCCGTGTCCCGTCTCCCGCTTCTCGCCTCCAACTCGGAACGCGTTCCGAACACCGGACCACCACCGATGACCGATGACCGACGACCGACGACCGACAACCAGCCCATGGCCAAGGCCTACGAGCCGCAGGCGACGGAGGACCGCGTCTACCAGTTCTGGGAGACGCGCGGCTACTTCAAAGGCCGCATCCCGGAGCCCGGGTCGCCCGCGGCGGCCCGCGAGCCCTTCTGCATCATCATGCCGCCGCCCAACGTCACCGGCGAGCTGCACATCGGCCACGCGCTCACCGACACCGTCGAGGACATCCTCATCCGCTGGCACCGCATGCTGGGCGACCCGACGCTCTGGGTGCCGGGCATCGACCACGCTGGCATCGCCACACAGAACGTCGTCGAGAAGGAACTCGCGAAGGAGGGGCTCACCCGCCACGACCTGGGCCGCGACGAGTTCGAGAAGCGGGTCTGGCAGTGGGTACGCCGCTACCGCCCGATCATCGGCAACCAGCACCGCCGCCTCGGCGCATCCGCCGACTGGTCGAGCGAAGTGTTCACGCTCGACGATACGCCGCAGCGCGCCGTCCGCACCACCTTCAAGAAGATGTTCGATGATGGGCTGATCTACCGAGGCGAACGGCTGATCAACTGGTGCCCGCGCTGCCGCACCGCACTCAGCGATCTCGAAGTCGAGCACGAAGAGCAGCAGGGCAACCTCTGGTACATCCGCTACCCCGTCGTGGATGGCGCGAACGCCGACGGCTCGCCACGGCTGACCGGCGAGCACATCACGATCGCGACGACGCGCCCGGAGACCTACGTCGGCGACGTGGCGGTCGCCGTCAACCCGAAGGACGATCGCTACACGAGCTGGGTCGGCCGTACGGTGATGCTGCCGGTGATCTTGCGCGAGATCCCGGTGATCGCCGACGAGGCGATCGAGATGGAGTTCGGCACGGGCGCCCTCAAGGTGACACCCGGCCATGACCCCACCGACTTCGAGATCGGACAGCGCCACAACCTGCCCGTCGTCAACGTCATGAACAAGGACGCGACGATGAATGAGCAGGCCGGACCGTACGCCGGTATCGACCGCTACGAAGCGCGGGCGACGATGCTGCGCGACCTAGAAGAGCTCGGTTACCTGGAGAAGACAGAGCCGCACACGCTGCAGATCGGCGCCTGCTCGCGCTGCCACACGATTATCGAGCCGCTGATGTCGTGGCAGTGGTTCGTCAAGATGGCGCCGCTGGCGAAGCCCGG
>CAYQZE010000083.1:0-4761 GCA_964421985.1 uncultured Dehalococcoidia bacterium
CGTCAGGTCGCCAGACCGGCGACCACTCCGCCACCCGAGCGTGGTGCTCGTGACGTCGTCTCTCTTCTTTCCGCTTCCCTGCGCTCTCCGCGACTCCGCGGTGCGTCCTGACGGTCAAGACCCGGGACTACCACGCCAGGATCACGAACGTCACGACCTTGTTCCCGCCGCCGAAGTCGCGCTCATACGTCGCCGAACGCCCATCCTTCGTGGTGCTGACCAGCTTGCCCCACTCGCTCGGCGCGTCCAGCACGGCCGCGGCTGCCGCACGGCCCGCCGCACCGGCTGCCGCCTTGAGGGTCGTGCTGCTGTCAACGTACGCATAGATGATCCCCAGCTCGTCGTAGTCGTGCTGGTTTGGGCGGGTGCTCTGCGTGTCGGCGCTGCTCGTGTTGTGATAGTAGTCCATGCATGTGTTTTGCGACGATCCGTCTTCGCTCTGGTGGTCGAGACCGAGCGTGTGGCCCACCTCCTGGCAGATCACGTGCAGCTTCTCCGCCTCGTTGTTGTACCGGTAGGTCGAGCTGCCGAAGTAGTAGTCGTTGTTCTTCACGGTCCCCTGCGTGATGTGCACGCCGCCGGAGATCCAGATCTGCGCGACGCCAAGCCACCCGGTGGGCCCGTAGCTGGCGTTGCACACCTCCACCCGGCCGGCCGTCGGACGGCAGGACTTCGACCTCGTCGAACCGGGGACCACCGTCGTGTCCAGCACGCCGGACAGACTCCAGTCGGACGACGCCATCGCCAGATGTCCGCTCCACGTGCCGGACGTGTTAGTGCCCAGCTTGAGCGCAAGGGGATTGCTCGTGCGCGCCCAGTGGTAGCCGCCCCATGCGTTGTTGGCCCGTGCGATGGACGGGAGGGCCACGGCGAAGATCAGGGTCGCGAACACAGCAATGGCCAGGAATGGCCGCATCTTCGGCGTCATCGCGTCGTCCTCCGCAGGCATATCGGCAGGTATATCGGCCAGTGTACCCATATCTAACGCGGCGGGCATGGCCGGTGTAACAGAAAGCGCGCGAGGCTGCCTGGCACCTGATTCAACACAGAGTCCACGGAGATCGCAGAGGGTCGATGGTGGGCCGTCTGAACGCTTGGATCTCGGGCCGCATTCTCATCTATCGATCTCTGTGGCCTCCGTGTTTGCCCTGTAAATAAGTTCGGAGCTGAGCGTCACAACCCCGTCCAGAGCCTCCTCTCCACGGTGTGGAGAGGAGGTGGCCGAAGGCCGGAGGTGAGGCACGCGCGAACGCCAAATCCGATGTTTCATCCGAGGGGGCGAGCCCCTGCTCATGTAGAACTCTGTGGTGGACCAAGCATTGTGCCACCCCTCAGGCCCCGAACCAGCGCGCGCGCCTTGACGCGCCGAACTCCTGCTTCTCCTCCGCGCCTTGAAACGAAGCCGCGGTGAAGGGCGCGGTGACCGACGGGCCCGTGAGAAAGTCGACGTCGACGCGCCCGACCTTGCGGTCGCCGAACTCGATGAAGCACGACCCCGCGCCGTCGTACGGCGTGGCCTTGCCTTCGTTGCGGAGCTTAACGATCAGATGCTCGGCGACCGCGCGGGCGGCGCTTTCGGCGAAGATGCCGGCCTTCGGCACAGGCGCGCTGCTGACGTCGCCGATCGCGTACACGTCCGGGAAGCGCGTGGCGAGATTCGTCTTATCGACTGGGATCCAGCCGTCGACGGCGAGGCCGGACGCCTCGACGACGGCGGGCACCCGGTGCACCGGCACGCCGAGAAAGAGATCGTACGGGACGGTCGTCCCGTCCCGCAGCCGCGCGGTCTTTGCGGCGGGATCGATCGCCGTCACGCCCTGGTTCGGCACGAATGTGATGTTCCGCTCCCGGAAGCGCTCGAGGATCGCCGTCGACGCGGGTGCGGACGCCGGGATCGGAATGCCCCACGGCGAAATGACGCTGATGTTGATGTTGCTCCGCACGCCCCTCCCGGAGAAGTACTCATCGAGCAGCATCGCCGCCTCGCAGGGCGCCGGCGGGCACTTGAACGGCTCGCTCAGCACCGCGACGATGACGTTTCCGGACGTGACGGTCGGAAGCACGTCACGCACGCGCAGCGCGCCGGCGACGGAGTAGAACTCGAGTCCGCCCTCCACAAAGCCCGGCGTCGCGCCGAAGTCGTAGTCCGCCCCGAGCGCGACGACGAGTACGTCGGCGTCGTACGCGCCCTTGTCGGTCAGGACGCGGCGCGACGCCGGGTCGATCGAGGTGATCAACTCCTGGCGAAACTCCACGCCCGGCTTGTGGATCGTCCGGTAGGACGAGCTGACTTCGTCGCGGCTCTGCCGCCCGAACATCAGGTCGAACTTCGAGAAACCGAACACAAAGGCGTCATTCTTGTCGATCAGTGTGACCTTGATCCCGTCGCCGAACGCCGCCGACAGTCGCGCCGACAGTTCCAGCCCGCCGAACCCGGCGCCGAGAATCACCACATGTTGTGCTGCCTTGGCCATCGTTCCCTCCCTCTTCCGTGTGCCCGGCTGTCAGCCGGGCACGACCCGCGCTCCGCTCCGCGCTCACGACTGTAGCAGGTTCTCCGTTGTCGGCGATGAGGGCGCCGCCGGCGCTTTCACCAAGAGCCGCGTTTGCTCACACTAGGGAGAGCGACGCCGGCCAGCTGCCAAGCTGAAGTGCTGACAAGCTGACCGGCCGAAAGAAGCAGAGGGCTCCGAAACATGCACATCGCCATCGCCCAGACCCCCGACGAGAAGCGCGCCGTCTACCGGCTGCGCTACGACGTCTACGTCGAGGAGATGGGCCGCTACCGTTCCGTCGCCGACCACGAGCAGCGCATGTTTTCTGAGGCCTGCGACGAACACAGCCGCATCTTCTACGCCGCCGAAGACGGCGAGGTCGTGGCCACGGCGCGTCTCACGTGGGGTGGAGATGCGCCGCTGCCACAGCGTATGATCGACCAGTACGGTCTCGCCCCCTTCCTCGCCGAGCTGCCGGCGGCCGCCATCGCCGTGGGCGAGCGCGGCATGGTGCGGCCCCGCCTGCGCGGCACCGATCTGCTCCTGCAGCTGATGGGTGCGGGGCTGCGCTTCGCCAACGAGCACCGCATCCAGCTCTTGTTTGGCGACTGCGAGCCGCACTTGCTCAACCTCTACCTCAGCCTGGGGAAACGCACCTACTCTAAAACAAACGTCAACAGCGCCGAGGCCGGGTACTTGGTTCCGATTGTCACAGTCACGGAAGACGTCGCCTACCTGAAGCACCTCAACTCGCCGCTGCTCGAGTACGCGCACGACTTTGGCGACGACGCACGAATCCCCGCCTGCATCCAACGCGCCCTGGCCGAGGGCAGCGCCGTGATGAGCCGCAACCAGACGACCTCGGCGTCCTACTGGGGCGAGGTGCACGGCGCCCTCAGCGAGCTTGAGGCGAACCGCATCGGCGCGCTCGATGGGTTCACCGAAGACGAAGCGGCGCGCTGTCTGGAGAAGAGCACTATCATCGAATGTCAGAGCGGCGACCGCGTGCTGAAGAAGGGCGGCGTGGCGCGTAATCTCTTCGTCGTGCTCGACGGCACGCTCGAAGTGCGGGAGGGCGACGCCGTGCAGGCGGTGCTCGCCGCCGGCGACGTGTTCGGCGAGATGGCGTTCCTCCTGGAGCGGCCGCGCTCGCGCGATGTCTATGCCGCAACCGACGGTGTGCGCATCCTCAGCCTCAGCGAGGCGAACCTGCGTCAGATGATCAAGACCGATCCCGCCATCGCCGCCCACCTGCTCCTCAACATCTCGAAGATGCTCTGCCTCAGGATTCTCAAGCAAAGCTGATTCGGCGTCGTCCTTCAGATTCGCCCCGTTGCTCACGTCGCCGTCGATTCTTGACGTTCGCCGTTCCGATTCCCGGTAGCCCGCGCATTTCCATATAGTGAGGCTCCCGAACCGCGTGTCGGGCGCTGAACTGGCGGAGAGCGAGGGCGATGCACTGTCCGGCCTGCGGCCACGACAACCCGGCCGACGCAGACTTCTGCGAGGAGTGCGCTGGCGACCTGATTCGCCCGTGCGCCGGCTGTGGCACCACCAACTCACCGACAGCGAAGTTCTGCAAGCGGTGCCGCGCCTCACTGACCACAGGTGGGCCGGGCGCGACGCCTCAGCCCACGCCATCCGCCGCTCCGTTGCCGTCGTCCTTCGCCGGCGGGCGCTACGCCGTGCGGCGCTTCCTCGGCGAGGGCGGGCGGAAGCGCGTCTACCTCGCGCACGACGAGAAGCTGAAGCGCGATGTCGCCGTCGCCGTCATCAAGACCGACGGCCTCGACGCGCAGGGCCTCTCGCGCGTGAACCGCGAAGCGCAGGCGATGGCGAAGCTGGGCGACCAGCCGAACATCGTCACGATCTTCGATGTTGGCGACGACAACGGCCAACCGTACATCGTCAGCCAGTACATGTCCGGCGGCGCCGTCGACACACTCGAGTTGCCGCTACCGGTCGAGCGCACGCTCGAGATCGCCAAGGGCGTCTGCCGCGGCCTCGCGCACGCGCACAAGCACGGCGTCGTGCACCGCGACCTCAAGCCTGGCAACGTCTGGCTCGCCGAGGACGGCACCGCCGAGATCGGCGACTTCGGACTCGCCGTGGCGTTCGAGCAGTCGCGGCTGACGATGCACGGCATGCTCGTCGGCACCGTCGCCTACATGCCGCCGGAGCAGGCGCTGGGCTCAGAAGTGACGCCCAGGGCCGACCTCTACTCGCTGGGCTGCATGCTCTACGAGCTGATCACCGGCCGCCCGCC
>CAYQZE010000084.1:0-7819 GCA_964421985.1 uncultured Dehalococcoidia bacterium
GGAGACTGCGATGGGCCATGCGGAATCGCCCGAGCCCCAACCGCCGCGGCCGGCGGGGATCCCCCGTTGGCTGGCGATCACACTCGCCCCGATCGTCGGGCTAGTGGGATTCCCGGCCGTCCACGCGGGCATCCCGTGGGCTCTGTCCCACCTCGGCCCGCGGTACGGATGGGCTGACGAGGGATCCGCCGGCTGGAACCTCCTCGGGTACGCCCCGGTCGCGGTCGGGGCGGTACTCCTCCTGTGGATCGTGGTGTTTGGATTTACCCAGTACCGGAACCTCCCCGAACGGGTGCCGATGGACTGGAGCCCGGCCTTCCTGATGACCGGCGGGCCGTACGCCATCAGCCGGCACCCGATGTACGTCGGGGAACTCGCGCTGTGGCTCGGGTGGGCGATCCTGTACGGGAGCATCCCCGTGCTGATCGGCTTCGCGGTGCTGGGGGCGGTCGTCGCTCGGCTCGCGCCACGGGAGGAGCGAGCGCTGGAGGCGAAGTTCGGTGACGTCTACCGCCAGTACAAGGCGCGAGTCCCGCGGTGGCTTGGCGTCGCTCGCCGGGATCGGGTGCCGGCCGAACAAATTGAGGATTAGATTCCGCGAGTCATCGAGTCGGAATCTAATCCTGTGTTCAAGAAGCCCGTCTGAGAGTCGGCCGGCGTGCCGATGCTAGGGCAATGCTTCGTGTAGAGCGATTAGCGGCCGGTGGTGATAGTCAACCGAGGAGTGGTTCCACCAAACGTACGGCCGAGATGAGACGTGTCAAAAAACCACCCATTGATGACCGACGGATTTCGTCCCAGATTCTCGTCCGTTTTTCGACACAAGATTTCTGTGCCGAGAACTCCATACGTTTCCTGAGAATCGCGCTCGATCGGATGATGGCCGTTGAAATCGGTTCAAAGGCTGCGCATCAAAGCAACCTTTCTTGGCACATATCTATTTCGGGCCGTCCAGCAGACGGAAGACGGTAGCTCATTCATTATCCATGCGTACGCAATTCTGATCGCCCGTCTCTAACCCGAATCACGCACTCGCCCTGGTAATTGTCAACCAGAGTGTTTCATTGACGCCTGAAGCGCAAGCGAAGTAAATCACATTGGCAGCGTTCGCTCGTGCTTCAGGCTTCAATCGGACGGTGTAGATTCGAGGTAGTGTCGTGGCGGTGGTCAACGCCGCTGAGACCCGACCCAGGAGCCTCGGTCAAAGCAGCGGCCACTGGTCAAATCGGGTCAAACTTCGACGACATCGGTGACCGCGATGATGAAGCTCATGGTCGTGGAGCTGCCGTCGGTCGAAGTGGCTCGCACAGTGACGCTGTGACTGCTGGCGGTTTCGGCGTCCAAGGCTCCGGCCACCGTGACCACGCCGGTGCCGGAGTCGATGGCGAAGAGGCCGCCGGCATCGTCATCCAGGCTGTAACTGACCGTGTCCACGAGATCGGCATCATCGGCGAACGCCGTCAGCCCGACCGTCGTGCCGGCCGGACTGTTCTCGTCCACGGTGTCAGCGGCAACGTCGGAGTCGCTGATTTGTCCGATTTCACCTTCCGCGTTGGGACCTTCCGGATCGACCGTGTCCGTTCCGCCCCCAATGTTCTGGAGGTCATCGGTGCCAGACCCGCCGAAGACGAGGTCATCGCCAGCACCGGAATTCACCGTATCGTTACCCGCTCCGGCGTAAATCGTGTCGTTTCCCTGTCCTCCTCTGACGGAGTCATCACCGGCACCCGCTTCGATGAAGTCCGTGCCGGTGCCGCCGTTGACGAGATCGTTGCCGTCCCCGCCCTCCAAGTGGTCGCCTCCGTTGCCACCATTGAGAGTGTCATCACCTTCCTCTCCCAGGGCCGTGTCGGTGCCATTGCCACCGAACAGCCAGTCGGCCTCGTTGCCACCGTTCAGCGAGTCATGGCCATTGCCGCCGTTCAGCGTGTCGACCCCGTCCTGGCCATTGAGTTGATCGCTGCCGCTCCCGCCCGCGAGCGAATCGGCATCATCCTGGCCATTCAGAGAGTCGTCACCGTTACCGCCGAGGAGCGTGTCCGCCCCGCCTCCGCCATTGAGGGTGTCGTTTTGATTTCCACCCGACAATTCATCGAGACCAAGTCCACCGTCAATGACATCCCGTCCCCGTCCACCACTGACGGTGTCGTTGCCTTCGCCGCCATTGATCACGTCCCCCAAGGAACTGCCGATGATGTTGTCGGCACCGCCACCGCCATTCACCGTGATGCCGTTCAGTTGATTGAACCGGCCTTTCGACACGGCGCTCAAATCAATCGAGTTGTCACCGTCGCCACCATTCACCGTCAGCGATGTCACGCTGTTGGCCGCCACGTTTGCGGACGTACCGTTGACATCCGCGACCAAGGCGGCGCCATTGAGCGTCACTTCGCCGGACTGATTGGTGCCCAGAGCGATGCTGTCCGCGCCGTCATTGCTGACGGCCAGCGCGCCGGTCGTTGGGTTGAAGACCGCGGAAACGCTCAGAACCTCTCGTGGTTCCAGGGACTCCAGCGAGTTTCCGCTCCGCCGATCACTTCGTCGGCGTGCGGACGAAGCAGAGCGTCCAAACCAAGCTGATCGCAACAGCCCCTGCAAATGTTGAGAGAACTTCTTCATGGAATCCTTTCCAGAGACAATAGTTCAACCAAAAACCCATGCCGACGGCTGGCGCGATAAGCTCACTGACCGAAATTCGGCAATCGGCGTTGCCGGTCGTAACAGAAAAATCGGCGACCTGGTGATCACAGTCCACAATTTTTTGGCAGCGGCCGATTTTCGGTGAAGTTCTGCGAGATTCACGCAGGAATTGCCGAGCCAATTCCGCTCGTTGCTGCGCGGCTGATGTTCGCACTCGGTGGCGATGGCGTGCTCAATGGGGCGTCTGGCGCGGACACGCTCCTCAGCGGAACCGCAAACGACGTTCTGCAAGGTGGCAAAGGCAACCTTTTCTGACACAGTCTGCGTGCCCCGAGAACTCAAGCATTTCGCCGGAATTCCCTCTGATCGGAAGAGTCGAATGGCGGCAGTTGCTCTCCACGTCTTCGGTCTCGTCCGTTCGACATTGCGACATCGTTGCCAATTGGCGGCTCTAAGGTTGCAATCAACCAAGCGAAACGTGGCTCACGGAATCGACGAAAGCCGGTCTGGTTTCCGGCTTGGTAGAAGCAGGCAAGCGAACGTGTTCACCGTCAGACCTTAAGGCAGACGCCATGAGAAAGATCTTCATTTGTTACCGGCACGGCAACGAAAATGCGACCTATGCACCTGGACGAATCCGGGACTTTCTAGCGAAATCGTACAGGCAAGATCATGTTTTCATGGACATTGATTCGATTCCGGCCTCGCGCGATTTTCGCAAGAACATCAGGGACGCCGTGAGCGAATGCCAAGTATTCTTAACGCTCATTGACAAGAACTGGTTGGATGCTGCGGACGACGACGGCAATAGACGGCTCGACGATCCGAACGATTTCGTTCGACTGGAGATTGAAGCAGCGCTGGAGCGGCCACCGATCCTCGTCATCCCGGTCCTTCTCCAGGGTGCCAAGATCTCCCGCCCAGATCAGCTCCCACCTTCTTTACAAGGGCTGGCGTATTGCAACGCTGTCACCGTGCGGACCGATCCGGATTTTCCGAACGATGTCCGGCAGTTGGTCGAACGAATCGAAAAATACTTCCGAAGTTCCAAAGAGGTCAGCGATCAAATTGCACCTGAGACCGTCTTAATAGTGGTCGGTACCTGGTTGTTAGCGGAATTGTATGATCGACAGAACGCGGAATTGCTCCGGAATCAAATCAATCATTTCGGCATACCGAAGCAACATCGACGAGCCATTGTCATCACCGACTATGCGCTAACGCACTACAGCGAGCTACAGAAACAACCCGTGATCGCTGTTGGTGGACCGTCGGTAAATTCGGTGACCTGCGACCTCGTTGCGCACGGTGCAACTTGGGACTTCGCCGAGAACGTTCATGGTGCGCAGCTCATCAAGACGCCTCCGCGTGTTGCTCTTTGGGGAGCCTTTGCAGAGAGCACACAAGAAGCCGTCACACAGTACATGCAGCATCCGGACGGACTCCAAGAGTTTCTGCGACAATGTTGGAGGGAGTGATCCCGGTGAAATTCTCGACCTGCACGCGGAGCGGTACCATCTGGTCACCGCCGTCTTCCCGGAGTTGCGCGAACCCGTCGAGCAATTGCGACTGGAGTTCCTTGACGTGGACCTGCCCCGTGGCGTGCCCGCCAAATGTTCTCTGGGCATACTTATTCGATCGCCAGCTCGACTCGTTCCGCCGATGGCCGGACAATCGTGTCTGATTCGTGGGTCGTAAGGGCCGATGTCCCGGACGCCGAGTCCGAGGCGCGCCGGGCCACTTACGACCTGGGTTCCACATCCGGCGCTTTCGGCCGTGATGGCCTATTCCCATCGGTAACGGCGAAGATTTCCCAGAATCTCATCCGTATGTCGGGATTCGCAAAAAACCACCCATTGATGACCGACGGACTTCGTCCCAGATTCTCGTCCGTTTTTCGACGCACGATTTGCGTGCCGAGAACTCCATACGTTTCCTGAGAATCGCGCTCGATTGGATGATGGCCGTTGAAATGGGTTCAAAGGCAGCGCATCAAAGCAACGTTTTTCAAAACTGGTTGACATGGCCTGCGGCGTCCGTAGCCCGGCAGACATTTTGAGGAGCAGTCTTCCCGAATGGACGATCGCATTGCTCCCTGGTACCGTCCTCAAGGTCCTTCTACGAAGAAGGCTCGGTGCTTGCCGCGGCGTCATGCTCCGTCGGGTTCATCTCGGTACCACATATCGTGTCTTGCTTCGCGCTGGCATCGTTTCAGGACCGTTTTGGTGCGAGCCTTGCTAGGCCGAGCGTGGCCCAGGAGCTGGCGGCGCAGGTGATTGGCGTCAATAGTTTCGAACTCCCGGGCGAACCATCGGGGGTCGATCGAGAAATCATCGGCCAACTGCCGTCCGGCATTTGCGTCGCGACCAGGAAGTCAATCCCTCGCTTGATTTCGGGTCGTTCGGCCGTGTAACCGGCGAGCGACAAAACATATAAAGTTTGGCCGGTGGCAAAGGCATCGCTCTTCAATTCAGGAACGGTCTGGCTCCAGCCACCGTCGGCGCGTTGCAGGGCCAGCAACTCGTCGATCGTGGTTTGCAGCGTTTCGCGCCGCTTGGCCGAGCGAACCCCCATGAGCACTTTCAGAACCTTGTCTTGATGGAGATCGGAGGGCTTTGCAGCGTCGAGCCAGGCGATTGCTTTCGATAGCACCGCGTGCTGCGATTCCGGCGCGTCGGGTCCTGTTTCTCCCTCGAGCGCCATGATGATCCAGGCGGCGTCGGTGGTCTGGCTTTCGTTAATCGGCGGTCGCCTGAGAGTGGCAAAGAACTCCCAGGAACCGTCGGGTTGCTGTTTCTTGACGATTTCCTCTGCGATCAGCTTCAGGCTTTGTTTTTGTCCCTCTTCCAGCGAGGGCAACGACCGCGCAGCGACGGCCAGGAATGGGAGCCCTATGTTCAGACCTCGACCCTGTGGGCGTGGGTCGGGTGTATCAGCCGGGTTGGGAAAGATCTTCGAGGCCAGCAACTTGTCCTGACTGCCCAGCAAGGACTCGGTCGTATCTGCCAGGAATTTCTTGTCGATCGCGTACCCCTGCCGTTCGGCTTCGCTCAGCGCCCAAAGCGGCATCGGCACGTGATGGCAGGCGGCGCATTTGCGCGTATTCAACCAAGCGGCGCTTTCGGTTTGCATATATCCAATGGCGCGATCAACCGTCTGTTGAATCTGCTCGGGAGTCGCGGGGGAAACCGTAGCGGGGATTGCAGCCGGCACCTCTGCTCGGCTGGGCGTTGCAAAACCCAAGCCGAGCGACAATACGACGAATGAGGACATGCGAGGCATGAATTGATCTCTTGCGATGAGCGGTGGCAAAACGCAGCACAGGGCAGCGGACTCACCAGATTCTAACCCGTTTGAGGTCAGCGATCACCCGCGAAGGTCGCCGTCGGGGAAGCCAGGAGGGCGAACAACGGGTGCAAGAGCCGGTGCATCGTGGTATGGTCCGGGGCATTGAAAATGAAGGAAGGCAACGTTTTTTACCCCGCTGGAGCCGGGGATGAAAGTGTGCTGAACGAGGTTGAAGCGATGACCCCCACTCTCAGCGGCCACAATCTCGAACAGGAAGAGGAATTTGAGATGTCACTTCATCAATGCATGAAAAGCGTTTCTAGTGAGATCGTTGTGATTACGCTCGCGGCGTTCTGGACGGGCGGTGCAGCCGCGGGAGACGACGATTTTTCCGCGATCGACCACCAGCGCACGACGATCTATCATTCGGAACAGACTCCCGGTTACACGTGCTGGGTCGGCGCCTGGACCATGCCTGACGGCGACTTGATGGTCGCCTTCACCGAGGCGACCGGGCCGGTGGAAGGACGACCGAAGGCTCCCAAGGAAGTGATGCGTCGCCTGACGTGGTATCCGCAGTATGACATGACGGGCCTGGACCTGCGGAACGTCCATCTGCGGACGTCCGATCAAGGAAAAACCTGGCGGAAGGTCAGCTCCGATCTGTTCAAGACGACGATGAACGGTGCCAGCGGCGAATGCGAAGCCGCCTTACCCGATGGTACGGTGATTCGCGGCGTCTATGGTTTCTACCTGCCGTACAACCAGGAACTTCCCCAAACCGGCTTCTTTCAGCGGAGCGTCGATGGCACCAAGACTTGGGGCAAACCGGAGGTGCCGTTCCCGGTGGAGGAATACCTGGCCTGGCCGCGCCGGTTGCGATTTTTGAAAGACGGTCGCTTGCTCTCCGTGTGGGGCGTGGCGCGCAAGCCGGCCGACAGCTTGACGCGGCTGGAGTTCAACAAGATCGTCGGGCCGATGCTGCTGGTTTCGGACGATGACGGAAAAACCTGGAGCGAGCCGATTGAGGTTCTTCCCGAAGACCAGAGGGACGGCTGGACGGAGGAATTCGATGCCGCCGAACTTCCCGACGGCGACCTCTTGTGCATGTTCCGCAGTGCCGCCGGCACGCAGCGGTGGCAAAACATTCTGAAAAAGTCGGGCGACACCTGGATCACCAGCAAGGCCGAAGTCTCGGTGCTGCCGCACAGCGGGCAGCCGGAACTCCTCGCGACCCAAGAGGGACCGATTTTGCATGTCGCCACCAGCGGAATCCACTGGAGCGACGATCGAGGACAGTCTTGGCAAAAGCTGAATGTGCCGGGAACAAACTACTACCCACGGGCGATCCAGGGGGAAGACGGTCACATCTTCGTCTTCGGACACAAGGGCGGCGACGACGCCTATGGCAAAGCCGACCAGTCGATCGTGATGGATTCCTTTCGGCTAAAGGTGAAATAGCCGCTGATCAACTTGGAAGGCGCACCATGTCGGATAGTTTTGTTCCGATCGGTCGGCGAGATTTCGTGGGAAACTCGATGCTCGGGTTGGCGGGATCGGCGATCGCCCAGCGTGGGCTCCTAGCCGCCGAGCAAGTCCAGGCCGCTTCCGCTCGGGCATCACCGTCCTCGTAGTAACTGAGTTAGTCATCTGCCAGGCCGGCCACTGAACGGTCTTACGTTGTCATTCTCCGCGTGCTGGATGCCGCCGTTGCATCAACTCATCCGTATTTCGAGATTCCTAAGAAACGACCGTTTGATAGCCGATTGACTCGTCCGAGATTCTCATCCGTTATTTGACACGCGATCCGCGTTCCGAGAACTCCATACGTTTCTTGAGAATCGCGTTGGATTGGATGATGGCCGTTGAAATGGGTTCAAAGGCAGCGCAT
>CAYQZE010000085.1:0-30797 GCA_964421985.1 uncultured Dehalococcoidia bacterium
TCATGGCCCGGGCCGTGGCCGGCGAAGCCGGCGTGCCGTTCTTCAGCATTTCGGGCTCCGAGTTCGTCGAGATGTTCGTCGGTGTCGGCGCCAGCCGCGTCCGCGACCTCTTCGACCAGGCGAAGCGCAACGCCCCGTGCATCATCTTCGTCGACGAGATCGACGCCGTCGGCCGCCAGCGTGGCGCCGGACTCGGCGGCTCGCACGACGAGCGCGAGCAGACCCTGAACCAGATCCTCGTCGAGATGGACGGCTTCGACACGAACACGAACGTCATCGTCATCGCCGCGACGAACCGCCCCGACATCCTCGACCCGGCGCTGCTTCGGCCGGGTCGCTTCGACCGCCAGGTCATCCTCGACCGCCCGGACAGCAAGGGGCGCGCGATGATCCTGGAGGTCCACACGAAGGGCAAGCCCTTCGAGAAGGACGTCGACCTGCCGACGCTGGCGAAGCAGACGCCCGGGTTCTCTGGCGCCGACCTGGCGAACCTCGTGAACGAAGCGGCGATCCTCGCCGCGCGCCGCAACAAGAAGAAGATCAGCATGAGCGAGTTCAACGAGGCCGTTGACCGCGTCATCGCCGGCCCCGAGCGCAAGAGCCGCGTCATCACGCCGCGTGAGAAGGAGATCATCGCCTACCACGAAGCGGGCCACGCGCTGGTCGGCCACCTGCTGCCGAACGCTGATCCGCCGTACAAGATCAGTATCGTGTCGCGCGGCATGGCCGGCGGCTTCACGCGCTTCCTGCCCGAGGAAGACCGCCACCTAATGTCGAAGTCGCAATTCAAAGACCTGCTCGCCACGAGCCTGGGCGGCCTCTGTGCGGAAGAGATCATTCTCAACGGCGAGTCGACCACCGGCCCGTCCGACGACTTGACCAAAGCGACGAGCATCGCACGAAACATGGTGACGCAGTGGGGCATGAGCGAACGGCTGGGGCCGCGGACGTTCGGCAACAAGCAAGAACTGGTCTTCCTGGGACGGGAGATCGGCGAGCAACGCAACTACAGCGAGAAGGTCGCCGAAGAGATCGACGAGGAGGTGCGCCGCCTCGTCGATCACGCGTACCAGACCGCACGCGCGCTCTTGCAGGACAACCGTCCGCTGATGGAGCGACTGGTGAAGGTCCTGATGGAGGTCGAGAACATCGAGGGCGACGACCTGAAGCGCGTCCTCGACGGCCTCGACCTCGAGCCGCCGCCGGCGCCAGACGCGCCGCCGCCGGCGCCCGAGCCCGTCGAGGACGCGCGCGGTTCGGACGAGGCGGCCGGACCGCAGCCCAAGCTGGGCACACCCGGCCTCGCCTGGGGCAGCCAGTCGAACATCAAGCTGGACGCCGACGGTCCTGACATCTAGGCCGTGACGCCGCAACGCGATGCACGAGGGCTCCCGGCGCGGGGGCCCTCATGCGTTGTGTAACGATTCGGACGAGCGCGACGGTGTAGGGGCGCAGCGTGCTGCGCCCGGAAACGAAAGCGATGGAGTTGATCCGATTTCAGGGCGTGAAGCTGGACTACGGGCACCGGGCGGTGCTGAGCGATGTCAGCTTCCGGATGAACCGAGGCGACAAGGTCGGGCTGATCGGGCCGAACGGCGCCGGCAAGACATCGATCGCGCGACTGCTGCACGGACGCATGCCGACCAGCGGCGGCGTGATCTCGCGTGCGCCGGGCCTGCGCATCGGCTACGTGCGCCAGCACACCGATGAGGAGGAGAGCGCCACGGTGCTCGACAGCGTGCTCAGCACGCAATCACTCGCGCAGGACGCGCTGCGGGCCGCCGAGGAGCGCCTGGCGGCCGGTGACGGCGACGTCCAGGCTGCGCTCGACGCGTACGAGCAGGCGCGCGCAGCGTACGAGCGAACAGGCGGCGAGGGTCTGCGCGCGCGGGCGACGGCGATGCTCGATGCGCTTGGCCTGGCAGGCCGCGGCGAGCAGCGGGTCGCCGCGCTCTCGGGCGGTGAGAAGAATGTGCTGTCGCTGACCCGGGCGCTGCTCGACGAGCCCGACCTCCTGGTGCTGGACGAGCCGGGGAACCACCTCGACTTCCCCGGCATCGCCTGGCTGGAGGGGTTCCTCGTGCGCTTCCGTGGAGCGGTGCTGCTGATCTCGCACAACCGGTATCTGCTGGACCGCGTGGTCACGGGCATCCTGCATCTGGATGAAGGGCGCGTCACGTCGTACGCCGGCAACTACTCGGCGTACCGCGCCGCCACGCTGCGGGCGAAGCTGGCGCAACGCGCGGACTACATCGCCGACCAGAAGCGTCTCGCGCAGCTCGAGGCGCTCGTGAAGCGCTTCGAGGAGATCGCGCGGCGCACCGCCGATCCGGCCTGGGGCAAGCGGCTGCGCGCGCGCAAGTCGCAACTGCGCCGCGCGAAAGAGGACGCGACCGAGAAGCCGGCTGCGGAAGCTTCCAGGATCCGCATGGACCTCACCGCCGAGGCCAGCCGCGCCGACGTCGCGCTGCAGGTGCGCGGCTATCGCAAGGCGTTCGGAGAGCGGGTGCTGTTCGACGGCGCCGATCTCGACATCTCGTGCGGCGAGCGCGTCGCCTTGCTGGGGCCGAACGGATGCGGCAAGACGACGCTGGTGCGCGACATCATCGCGCACGGAGCGTGGGATCATGACGTCCTGCGCATCGGGCCCAGCCTGCGCGTGGGGTACTGCGCGCAGGAGCAGGAGGTGCTAGACGACGAACGCACCGTGCTGGGCCAGATGATCGCGGACGGCGTGACCAGCCGCGACCGTGCGTTCAACCTGCTGCGGCGGTTCATGTTCGCGCGTGACGATCTGGACAAGCGCGTGGGCGACCTGTCGGGCGGCGAGCGCAACCGGCTGCAACTGGCACGTCTGATCGCTCAGCAACCGGACTTCCTCGTCCTGGACGAGCCGACGAACCACCTCGATATCCCCGCCTGCGAGGCGATTGAAGAGGCGCTGGCCGACTTCAAGGGGACGATCCTGGCCGTCTCCCACGACCGCTATTTCCTGGACAGGATCGCCGAGCGCGTCGTCGAAGTGCGCGATGGGCGCTTCGCGTCGTACGCCGGCAACTTCTCCGAGTACTGGGCGGAGCATCACGCTCAGCCCGCGGCGAGCAGCGGGCGCATCGCGACCCGCCGCAGCGAGCGAGAGCGCCGGGCGCGCACGCCCACGCGGCGGTCGCCCGCGCCCGGCGCGAGCGACCTTCAGTCGCGCATCGAGGAGGCGGAGCGGGAGCGTGGCGCGCTGGAGAAGCGCGTCGCGGACGCCTTCACGCGCGGCGACCATCGCGAGGGCACACACGCCGCGACCCTGCTCGAGCAGCACCGCGCGCGCCTCGACGAACTCTACGCGCGCTGGATCGCGGAAGAAGAGCCCGGTACCCATCCAGGTCGATGAGTGTGCACGGCGACGCTTCGCCGGGTACAACGCTACCCGCTGTCGTGCTGAATGAAGCGAAGCATCTCGGGCTCGGAAGCCGAGGTCCCTTCGCCTTGCTCAGGGAGACAGCTGCGTGAGCTTGGCTCTCCGAATCGCTAGTTGAGGTTGTTGACCGCCAGGAACGCGGGCGGCGACATGCGCTGGAGCACCATGTACGACCCGGTCGGCGGCTTGATCTCCAGCGTGAACACCTGGTTCGTACCAACGGTAGCGCCGGCAGCGAGCAAGTCGACACTAATTCGGATGAGTTCGCCGGGCTCGAGCAGCGTGTTTGCGTTCCCCGTGATCGGCGTCGCCGTGTAGTCCATGCTGGTGACCACGGTCGTGGTGTCGATGTACGTGATGACTGTGCGGTTCGTTGTCGCGGTCGGGTCGAGGTTCACGGAATCGCCGCCCGCGGCCAGCACCATGTCAAACTCGATCGTCGTGATGTTCGTCAGATCCGACCTGGCGACGACGCTGCTGGAGAGCTCCATCGTGCCGCGCGTTTTGGCGAGGCCGGCGTACACCGCTTCCTTGCCCCGCTCGGAGCTGAAGAGTCCCGTGCTCAGCACGACGAACGCGAAGACGGCGGCGACCACCACGAACGCGATCAGGATGATCGCCGTCTCGAGACCGGTGATCCCCCGGTCGTCGCGGAACGCCCGCAGACGCCTGACCATTGCGCGCAGCTTGTTCACTGTGCCACCTTCCGGGCCGGGAGCGGCTCACCGCCGCCCGGCCTGGCTCGCGTAGCTCCAACGTGAGTGATCCACCCTTAGGTGGACTCCCTAAGGAATGGTCGGCCGGGTGGCGGTCGGTCAATAGCCCTCCTCGCGGCGCCCGGCGACTGAAACAGCTTCGCCGCAGGTTTGACGTACGGAATCAGCGCCCGCTAGACTGCGGGGCGATGCCTGCCGCACGGCGGGTATTCTGTTGTGTGGAGGGTGCCGTGTTCGCCGTCGTACGTACGGGTGGCAAGCAGTACCGCGTCCAGGAGGGCCGTCCGGTCACGATCGAGCGCCTGCCCGGCGAGGCGGGGCAGACGATCGAGCTGAATGACGTGCTGCTCCTCGCCGACGGCGAGAACGTAACCATCGGTACGCCGATGGTCGAGGGTGCTCGGGTCGTCGGGACGATTACGACGCAGGGCCGTGCGAAGAAGATCCTGGTCTTCCGTTACAAGAACAAGACGCGCGCCCGCAAGAAGAACGGCCACCGCCAGCAGTTCACGACGCTGATGGTGGACGATGTGCTGGCCCCGGGCCAGCAGCCAAAGCCGAAGATCGAGGCCGAAGCACCGGCCGCAGACGAGCCCGAGCCTGCCCCGAAGGGACGCCGTGGGCGCAAGGCCGCTACCGAGACGCCAGCCGCGCAAGTCGATGCGCCCGAGCCTCTTGCGGAAGCCGAGCCGGTGCCGTCGGACGAAGCGCCCACGCCGCTTGCCGACGCCGAGCCAGTCGCGCCGGACGACGCGTCCGAGCCGCCGGAATCCACGCAAAGAGAGGCGGAGTAGCACGCCATGGCACACAAAAAAGGCGTCGGCAGCTCGCGCAACGGCCGCGACAGCAACTCGCAGCGGCTGGGCGTGAAGCGCTCGGACGGACAGGCAGTGCTGGCCGGCACGATCATCATGCGGCAGCGCGGCACGCGCTTCCACGCCGGTCGCGACGTCGGCGTCGGCCGTGACCACACGCTGTTCGCACTCATCGACGGCGCCGTGAAGTTCGAGCCGTACGCGAAGGGCCGGCGCAAGAAAGTCAGTGTCTACGCCCCTGCGGCGGAAGCCGCGGCGAGCTAGGGCACCACCGTCCGTCCAGGGACCTGGAAGAGACAAGATGAAAGCCAAGATCCATCCGAACTACGTCGAAGCCAACGTGCACTGCGCCTGCGGCAACCGCTGGGACACGCGTGCGACGAAGGCCGACCTGCACGTGGACATCTGCAGCGCCTGCCACCCGTTCTTCACCGGCCAGCAGCGCATCGTCGACACCGCCGGCCGTGTCGAGCGCTTCACCAAGCGCATGGAGAAGTCCGTCGCCGCGAAAGCGAAGACGAAGTGAGTTCGTAGTTCGCAGTTCTAAGTTCTAAGTTCACAGTCCAACGCGTCCGCCTCCGGCGGGCGCGCTTGTTCTTCCGCGTTCGCGCAAGCGTGTGCTATCACTGCCTCCGTGAGCGATCTCCTCCTTCGCAACGCCCGCATCTGGACCGGCGAGGCCGAAGCACCCTTCGCCGATGCAGCGGTCATTCGCGCCGGGCACTTCGGGTTCGTCGGGCGCGAGCAGGACGCGAACATCGCTGCGAGCGCGGACGTGATCGACGCCGGCGCGCGGCTCGTGCTGCCGGGCTTTACCGACAGCCACGCCCATTTGCTCGGCACCGGCCTCGCGATGCAATCCGTGAACCTCAAGGGCGTGCCCAGCGCCGCCGAAGCCGCACACCGCGTCGGCGAGCGCGTGGCTGGCACGCCGCCCGGTGCGTGGATTCGCGGCGCGGGCTGGGATCAGCACTTGTGGCCGGGCGCGCGGTTCCCGGATCGTCACATACTCGACGCCGTAGCGCCGGACCACCCCGTCGTCCTGGCGCACACGTCGGGGCATTGCATCTGGGTGAACAGCGCGGCGATGCGGGCGGCAGGCGTGACCGCCGCGACCGCCGCCCCCACAGGTGGCGCCATCGACATCGATGACGACGGCGCGCCGACGGGCGTCCTGCGCGACAACGCGTCCCGGCTCATCGCCGACGCCGCGCCGAAGCTGACGCAGACCGAGCGCATGGCAGCCGTCGAACTGGCCGCCGCCCACGCCCACAGCCTGGGCGTCACCGGGCTGCACGCGATGGACGTGGGTCGCGGCGAGCTGCAGGCGCTGCACGCGCTCAACGACTCCGCCCGGCTGCGGCTGCGGGTGCGGGCGTTCATGTCCGCGGGCATGCTGGATGAATGGATCGACCGCAACCTCACGACAGGCGACGGCGATGAGACGCTGCGCATCGGCGGCGTCAAGTTCTTCGCCGACGGCGCGCTCGGCTCGATGACCGCATGGATGCTGGAGCCATGCGAAGGGGCCGGCGACGCTGGCCTGGCGCTGCAGCCGGTCGAGGAGTTGGAGCGCAGCGTCCGGCGCTGCCTCGCACACGGCCTCGCGCCCGCCATCCATGCGATCGGCGACCGCGCGAACCGCGAGGTGCTCGACATCCTCTCGCGCGTGCAGCAGCTGGCGCCGCACCTGCCGCGGCGGATCGAGCACGCCCAGCTGCTCGCTCCCGCGGACATCGCCCGCTTCGGCTACTACGGCGTCACGGCGTCGGTCCAGCCGATCCACGCGACGCAGGACATGGCGAAGGTGGACCGTGCATGGGCGGCCCGCGGGACGGGTGCGTATGCGTTCGCCTCGCTGCGCAGCATCGGCGTCAACCTGGCGTTCGGGTCGGACACGCCGGTCGAGACGATGGACCCGCTGGCCGGCCTGCACGCAGCCGTCACACGGCGCAACGCAGCCGGCGATCCGCCGCGTGGCTGGTACCCCGATCAGCGCATCCCGCTCCAAGCCGCCATCGCGGCCTACACCAGCGGTGCTGCCAGCGCGGTGCGCGACGAGGCCGCGCTCGGACGCATCGCGTCCGGCTACCACGCCGACTTCGTCGTGCTGTCGCAGGACATTCTCGAGCTCGCCGATCCCATGCGCATACTCGATGCGCGCGTCGAACTGACCGCGGTCGGAGGAGACGTCGTCTATCGCCGGTCCGCTCTCTGACACGAAGGTCCGTTCGCGGCTGCGCGTCGGGCCATCCGGCGCCTGCGCCGTGCCGCGACGAATCGAGTACGCTGAGCATGCATGCGGAAGACATGGATCGTCGCCGTCGCTACACTCGCCTGCGCCCTCGCCGCAACCGGCTGCGACGGCCGCACGACCAGTTCTTCCCTGAAGACCGCTACGCCGGTCGCACCATCCGGTACGATCGCATCGACCGCGACGGCCGCGCCCGTTCCGGTCCCGCCGAGGCCGGCGTCGCTCTCCGATTACGCAGCGACGATCGCGGCGTATCTCACGGCCGATCCAAGCGCCGCCGGCGACAACTGCCTGGCCGGCCTGATCGCCGCGTGGACGATGCCGCTGGTTACGACCGCAAACGGCTGCGTCGCCGCGAACACCGACGAGGATCTCGGCAAGGAAGTGATCGCAGTCATCGCGACAAGGCTCGCGACATTGACGGCCGGCACCGACACGCAGTTCGAGATCGTCGTGTTCGATGCGGTGGCAGGCGTCTACCGCGTCGCGTACCAGTCCGGGCCTGTCGACGTGACCCCGCCCAGCAGCACGATCCCCATCCAGCCGCTGCTGGACGCCGGCGACCTGAACAACGACGGCGGTGGCGAATTCGCCTACGTCACGAGTACATGCGTGGCCAGCACCTGCACGCAAATCGTGCACGTCGTCAAGGGCACAGCGACGCGCTACGTCTCGCTGGCGCCGCCAGACGGCATCACCATGCCGTCTGCGGAAGCGCAGTTCCTCGATACCGACGGAGACGGATCGAAGGAGTTGCTGTTCACGGGCGGCGCGGTCGCGAGCGCCGGCGCCGGGCCCCCGCGCGCGCGCATCGAGACATGGGCCTGGGACGGCGTGGCCTACGCGCTGCGGTCGACGCAACCCGCAAAGGCGGCCTACCTCTACCACGCGGTGAAGGACGCCGATGCGCTGCTCGCCGCGGGCAAGTATCCCGATGCCGAGGCCGCGTATGCTGGTGTCGTGGGTGACGTGTCGCTTCAGGTATGGGACGAGGAGAAGCGCGAACGCAACGAACTCGAGTCGTACGCCCTGTTCCGGGCGGGCTTGGCCGCCGCGCTCGCAGGCGGCGATGCGGCGAAGGCGGACGCGTACCTCGACCGCGCCCGCGCATACCGGCCGCAAACGCTGCACGATCAGCTGGCCGCGTCGTTCAAGGCGGGCTTCCATGCGAAGGGCAGCGTCAGCGTCGGCTGCGCCGCCGTACGCGACGACATCGCCGCGAACCTGGCGGAGTACCAGGCGTTCTGGGACTTCGGCTACGCCAGCCCGCCGTTCGACGCCGACGCCGTCTGCCCCTTCTAACGTGGACCTCACGCCATCCGCGCCGACGACCAGGCTTCACGTCGGCGTACGCCGTTGAGCCGCAAGCCCGACGCCCGGTCGAACCTGTACTACGGCGGCCAGGCCGTCATGGAAGGCGTGATGATCCGCGGGCCGCGGCACATGGCCGTCGCGGTGCGCGCGCCCGGCGGCGCGATCGTCATCCGCGACGAGACGCTGGCCGGCGTCTACACGGGGTGGCCGCGGCGCATCCCGATCCTGCGCGGGATCATCGTGCTCTACGAGACGCTGGTTCTCGGCGTACGCGCCCTGACCTGGTCATCGCAGGTGGCGCTAGGAGAGGCTGAGGAGGAGGTCAGCCCGGTTCAGCTCGCGACCATGCTGGGCGTCATGCTGCTGCTCGTCGCCGTCATCTTCTTCGCTGGGCCCGTGCTTCTGACGAGCTGGCTCGGACGCATCACCGGCAACAACTACGTCGACGTGATCGCGGAAGGCCTCCTGCGGCTGGCGATGCTGGTCGGCTACATCTGGCTCATCGGCTGCATGCGCGACGTACAGCGCGTCTTCGCCTACCACGCTGCCGAGCACCGCGCGATCCACGCCTACGAGCACGGCGAGGTGCTGACCCCGGAGCACATCCGCGCGTATCCGAACGCGCACCCCCGTTGCGGCACGGCGTTCCTGCTCACGGTCATGGTGATCTCGCTCGTCGCGTTCGTGCTGCTGGGCACGCCGCCGATCTGGCTGCGCGTCGTCGAGCGCATCGCGCTGATCCCCGTCATCGCCTCGCTGGCGTACGAAGTGCTGCGGCTGGGCCAGCGTTTCGAAGACAGCGCGCTCGTCTCGGCGCTCTACCGGCCGAACATCTGGCTGCAATCGCTCACCACGCGCGATCCCGACGACGCGCAGATCGAGGTCGCGGTCGCGGCGCTCGAGCGCGTGATCGCGCTGGAGATGGAAGCGGCTGTTAGCGGGCGCGCAGAGGGATCAGCGTTTGAGCCACTTAGGTAGCGGCACCTGCTTCGGACCACCCTTCGTCAACGGATGCTCAAGACCCGGATTCGGTACCACGGGCGGCGAGGTCGGCACGGTTCTGGGCGGCAGTTCATCAGGCAAGCTCTTCCACCTCGTTAAAGAAGCACGCTTTGGCGCCCGTGTGGCAGACGGCGCCGCCGAGCATCTTGACGCGGATCAGCAGCGAGTTCTGCTCGCAGTCGGCTCTAATCGAGCGCACTTCAAGAAAGTCGCCGCTCGTGGCGCCCTTGTGCCAGATCTCCTTGCGGCTTCGGCTCCAGAAGACCACCTGGCCCTTCTCCTTCGTCATCCGTAGCGTCTCCGGACTGAGGTAGCCGAGCATCAGCACGGCGTTCGTCTCGTCGTCCTGGATGACGGCTGGAATGAGGCCCTGTGGGTTGTAGTTCAGCATGGTCTGCTCCCCGCCGAACGCGCGGCGTCCGGCCTGTGCAATGCTCGTCGGTGGATGTTCGGAATGATCGCTACGGCGCCAGGCGCACGGGCACGCCGCGCGACGCCATATGGCGCTTCGTCTCGGCGATCGAGTACTCGCCGAAGTGGAAGATGCTCGCGGCCAGCACGGCGTCGGCTTTGCCTTCCAGCACGGCGTCGACCATGTGCTGCGGCGTGCCGCAGCCACCGCTCGCGATCACGGGCACTTCCACGGCTTCGCTGATGGCGCGTGTCAGCGGCAAGTCGTAGCCGTGCTTGTGACCGTCGGCGTCCATGCTGGTCAGCAGCAGTTCACCCGCGCCCAGTTCTACCGCGCGTTTCGCCCACGCCACCGCGTCCAGCCCGGTCGGCCTGCGCCCGCCGTGCGTGTACACCTCCCACCTGCCCTTCCCAGCCGCCTTTGCATCGATCGCGACGACGATGCACTGGGCGCCGAAGCGCTGCGAGCACGTGGACACAAGCGTCGGATCGGCCACCGCGGCGCTGTTCAGCGACACCTTGTCTGCGCCGAGTTCGAGCAGCACCCGCACATCGAGGTCGCTGCGCACCCCGCCGCCCACGGTAAAAGGGATGAACACCTCATCGGCGGTGCGGGAAACCATGTCGTAGGTCGTGGTGCGGTCATCGCTCGACGCCGTTATGTCGAGAAACACCAGCTCGTCCGCTCCCTGCGCGTCGTACAGCTTCGCCAGCTCCACCGGGTCGCCGGCGTCGCGCAGTTCGACGAACGAGACGCCCTTCACGACGCGCCCGTTGTCGACATCGAAGCATGGGATGACGCGTGTCGTGAGCATGGTGCCATCATGATAACAGGCGGTCTTCGCTGCGAGCGTACTAGCGCTTCCGCCCGACCGACAGCAGATTGACCCGCGCGTTCTTCAGCACGCCGAAACGGTTGACCAGGCGCTCGAACCCCACGCCGAGCGCGTAGGTCGGCGTGCTGAAGGCCAGGTACTCCGGCTCCGTCTCGAACTGGTAGAGCTGCTCGACGTCCATGCCCGCGCCGTCGTGGAGCGAGCGCAGACGCGAGGCGGTATTCGCGCGATAGACGGTCGGGAAGATGTCGTGCACATCGACACCGCGCCACCGGTTGAACTTGAGATGGAACGAGTGCGGCAGCAGCGCCGAGCTGACGGTCACGTAATGCCAGCGGTTCGGCGTCAGGATCAGCAGCCGCCCCCCGGGCTTCAGCACGCGCGCCAGCTCGCCGAACACGCGCTCGGGCTGCGTGAGGTGCTCGGCGACGTGGCTGGAGATCACGATGTCGAAGGTAGCGTCGCGAAACGGCAGCGCCGCGAGGTCGGCCCGGGCGGCGGCATCGATGTTACGGTTGCCGCGCGGCTCGTCCGTCACGTCGACGCCCGCGATCAATCGCGGCTTCTGCGCGTCGTCGAACTGGTACTGGAACACACGGCCGCTGCCGCACCCCGCATCGAGCATCATGTCGCCCCGCATCACATAGTCGTGGATGACGTCGGAGAAGCGGTCGTACATGCCGCGAAACTGCGGCGGATAGAAACGCTCACGGAGCTCCGTCTTGCGGAAGCGCAAAGGCACCATGGTCACCCCGGCCACGCATACGCAAGTGCGACCGCGGCGGGCGTGGCCACGAGCGCGCCGAGCACGACGGCGATCCGAAGCTGTGGCAGGTGGCGGTCCGGCTGCGATCGGAGACGCAGAGCGCCCGCCGGCTGCACCAGCGGGCGCTTCAGCGGACGCGTGCCTCGCGAGCCGCGCAGAGCTGCGCCCAGTTCGGCCGCGGCACCGAGGTCGTGAAGCGCCGACGCGAGCGCGTCCGCGGCGGTCAGGCCGGACATCACGCCCTCTCGTGCCGCGTCGCGGAGGTGTGCCCGCAACTCATCGCGCACGGCCTGCTGCTCGGCGAACGTGCCGCCCATCGCCCAGCAAACCTCGCTCAGATAGCCGTCCACGTCCAGGTCGTGGTCGCCCTTGGCGCTCATCGCGCACCGCCGCTCGCGTCGAGCACTTTCGCCATCGCCCGGGCGAACGCCGTCCATTCGGTGCGCTTGGCGCGCAGCGCCGCCTGACCGCCCTTGGTAATGGCATACCGCTTGCGGCTGGGCGTGCCCGTGCTCTGCTCCCACTCGCCGAGGATCAGGCCGCGATCCTCCAGCCGGTGCAGGATCGGGTAGAGCACACCCTGCCCAAGCTGGAGCGCTTCGTCGCTGCGCCGCCGCATCTCCTTGGCGATCTGGTAGCCGTGCAGCGGGCCCTCGGCGAGGATCGCCAGGACAACGGTGCCCGTATTGCCTTTCAGCAACTCGCGGTCGAAGCGCTGCGGCGGTTCATGCGTGCGTGGCATCGCATACAACCTACCAGCTACGGCGGTGGCGTCCACGGGACGGCGCGGCGGATGTTATCCGCGTCGCCGCGTCGCACCTTGCTCGTTTGCACGGTAATGCTGCCGTCCGTATTGACCGCCAACTCCATCGTGTCCATGGAGCGGGTCGCGGGGCCAAAGATCCGTACGCCGGCTTTCGTATAGGTCGAGCCGTGGCAGTTGCAATTGAACCAGCCGCGACGCCTCAGCGGATCGTGCGGCGAGATGAAGTCCTGCTTCCACGGCACGGTGCAGCCCAGGTGCGGACACTTCCACCAGAGCGCGAGCAACCCTCCGTCCGATGGCGCCTCGTCGTTGGCGATGCGCCCCTCGTTGTCTGCCAGGTTCACCAGCAGAAAGTGCCCGTCGATGTCTTGCCGTGGCGGGTCGGACGGCTTGGGGATGGCCACCGCGGGCACGAGCACAGGCCCACCGAAGCCCCCGGCGCCTCGCGGGTAAACGCTGTTGATCACCCCCGCGCCGGCGCCCAGCGCGAGCGCGCCCAGCGATGTCCAGAAGCTCAGCTTGAGAAAGCGTCGGCGGCTGGCGCGCTTGGGTGTGTCCGCCAACATCACAACGTTTTGAGATGCATGGGTGATGAGTGCGCGGGTCATAGTTGGCCTCCAATCTCTATCAGCTCACTATATAGTATAACTAGCTATCGCGAAAGACCATGACCGCCCGCGGCAGCGGGCACGCGCAGCAGATGCAACTCATCCGCCGCCCAACTACACCCCCCTCGCGAGTTTGTCGGGGCCCGCGAGCGCCTGATATACTGCGCCAGTTCGAGAACAGAGAGTCCGGACGCTGGGGCCTGCCAGGCCTCAAATTTATGTCCGGAAGATTGGGGCCACCATGACCGCCGCCGCACCTCAACCCTCCGTGTCCATGAAGGCGCTCCTCGAAGCCGGCGTCCACTTCGGCCACCAGACGCATCGCTGGGACCCGAGGATGAAGCCCTACATCTTCACCGAGCGCAACAAGATCCACATCATCGACCTGCAGCAGACGGTGCCGCTCCTGGCGCGGGCCATGGACTTCGCCCGCGCCGTCTCGTCTCGCGGGCAGACCATCGTCTTCGTCGGCACGAAAAAGCAGGCGCAAGAGTCGATCGAGGCGGAGGCCGAGCGCTGCGGCATGCCGTACGTGACGAACCGCTGGCTTGGCGGCACCCTCACGAACTTCCAAACGATGGAGAGCCGCATCGACCACCTGGTGCGCCTGGAAGACCGCCGCGACCGTGGCGAGCTGAGCGTGCTGATCAAGAAGGAAGCCGGCAAGCTGCTCAGCGAGATCGACAAGATGAACCGCTACTTCGGCGGCATCAAGACGATGAAGCGCCTCCCCGGCGCCCTGTTCATCGTCGACCCTCCCATGGAGCGCATCGCCGTCACCGAGGCGATGCGGATGCGCATCCCGATCATCGCGATGTGTGATACGAACTGCAATCCGGACGAGATCGATTACCCGATCCCGGCCAACGACGACGCGATCCGCGCGGTGAAGCTGATCGCGGGCCGCATCGCCGACGCCGCGCTGGAAGGCCGCAACCTGCAAGGGTACGCGGCCGAAGCGGACGATACCGAAGGCCTGGATATGGCGTCGATCGCAACCGGTACGTTCTCGGCATCGCCCGACGATCCCGCACCGGCGCCGGTGAGCTACGCCGAGCAGGAGTCCGCGCCGCCCGCGTAGGCCGTCCGGCGTGCGCAAGACGAATCGAAGAGAGAGGATGACGGACGTGGCAGTAACAGCGGAGGCGGTGAAGCAGCTTCGCGACCTTTCGGGCGCGGGTGTGATGGACTGCAAGAAGGCGCTCGACGAGACAGGCGGTGACGTGGAGAGAGCCGTTAAGGTCCTCCGCGAGAAAGGCATCGCAAGCGCCGAGAAGAAGTCGGGCCGCGAAACAGGGCAGGGACTGGTCGACTCGTACATCCATGCGGGCGGCCGCATCGGCGTCCTGCTCGAGGTGAACTGCGAGACGGACTTCGTCGCGCGCACGGACACCTTCAAGCAATTGGTGCACGACATCGCGCTGCAGATCGCGGGCATCCCGACGACCCTCGCGGTCACGGAGGACCAGCTTCCAGCGGACGCCGAGGGCTCGCTCGAGGAAACCGTGCTTATGAAGCAACCGTTCATCAAGGACGGGTCGCGCACGATAGAGCAGCTCGTGAAGGAAGCGATCGCGGCGACCGGCGAGAACATCCGCGTCCGCCGGTACACGCGGTTCGAGCTGGGGCAGTAGGAGCCTGGCATGGGCGAGGCGCCGTACAAGCGCATTCTGCTGAAGGTCAGCGGCGAAGCCCTGATGGGCGAAGCGGCGTTCGGCATCGACCCCGTCACCGTCAACAGCATCGCCACGCAGATCAAGGCAGCGAGCGACATCGTGCAGGTGGCCGTCGTCGTCGGCGGCGGCAACTTCTGGCGGGGCGCTACCGCCAGCCAGACCGGCATGGAGCGAGCGACGGCCGACTACGCCGGCATGCTGGCCACGGTGATCAGCGGCCTCGCGCTGCAGGACGCGATCGAGCACGTCGGCGGCGACGTCCGGATGCAAACGGCGATCCCGATCCAGCAGGTGGCCGAACCCTATATCCGCCGGCGCGCCATCCGCCACCTGGAAAAACGCCGTGTCGTGATCTTCGCGGCGGGGACCGGCAATCCCTACATGACCACCGATACCGCTGCCGCACTGCGCGCTATCGAGATCGACGCGGACGTGCTGCTGGTCGCCAAGAACCGCGTGGACGGCGTCTACGATGCCGACCCACGAAAGCGTCCCGACGCGCGCCGGTTCTCAAAGCTCTCCTACATGGATGCGCTCAGCCGCCGGTTGCAGGTGATGGACAGCACCGCCCTCTCGCTCTGCATGGAGAACGATCTGCCGATCGTGGTCTTCGACGTAGCGTCGCCGAACGGTATCGTCGAAGCGGCGCGCGGCAGCGACATCGGCACGCGCGTCGGGTCAAGCGAGTCCCTGCTCGAGCCGGTGCCGGTGTAGAAAACCGCGCCTCCGGGACCTCGCCAGGCGCGCCTGTGCGGTACCATGAGCCCGCATGGAGGGTGGAGAGCCGATGATCGATGGGGTCCTCAGCGACGCCGAGCACCGGATGCAGAGCGCCGTCACCGCGCTCGACCGCGACCTCGACACGGTGCGCACCGGTCGAGCACGACCGGCGTTGGTGGAGTCGTTGAAGGTCGAATACTACGGGACGCCAACGCCGTTGAACCAGATGGCGGCGATCAACGCGCCGGAGCCGCGCCTGATCACCATCCAGCCGTGGGACAAGACGCAGCTGGGGCTCATCGAGAAGGCGATACAGAAGTCCGACCTGGGACTAACGCCCACAAACGACGGGAACATCATCCGCCTCGTCATACCCCCGCTCACCGAGGACCGTCGCAAAGAATTGGTGAAGACCGTGCACAAGAAGGCGGAGGACGCGCGCGTCGCCGTCCGGAACGTGCGGCGCGACTCGCTGGACCACCTGCGCAAAGCGCAGCACGAGAAGCAGATCACCGACGACGACGAGCGCGGCGCGCAGGCACGGCTGCAGAAGATCACCGACAAACACATCGCCGAGGTCGACAGACACGGGCAGTCGAAGGAACAAGAGCTGCTGGAAGTGTAGGCGCGGGCACGCACCGCGCGTGTCAGCCCGCGACAGATTGAGCCAAGTGCGACTACGTCAGAAAGCCAAGCCCGCCAACGGTCACGCTCCCAACGGAGTGCTGCCGGCCGGTGCGCTTACTCCGAAAACGGCGGCCGAGACGCGCCGCGCGGCGGGCCACGCGGTGCCGCGCCACGTGGCGCTGATCATGGACGGGAACGGCCGCTGGGCCAACGAGCGCGGGCTCTCGCGGCAGGCCGGGCACCGCGCCGGGACCGAGAACATCCGCCGCATCATCCAGGCGTTCGGTGAGCGCGGCGTCGAAGTGCTCACGCTGTACGCCTTCTCGACGGAGAACTGGACGCGGCCGCGGCGCGAAGTTTCGGCGCTGATGCGCCTGATCCCGCGCGTGATCAACCGCGAGATCAAGGAGCTGCACAGAAACGGCGTGCGCCTGGTCCACATCGGCCGCCTCGATCCGCTGGAGCCGAAGATCCGCGCCAAGGTGGAGCAGGCCATCGAGCTGACGAAGGACAATGACCGCATGATCGTCGCGCTCGCCTTCAACTACGGCGGGCGCGACGAGATACTCGACGCCCTACAGCGCATCATCTCGGATCGCGTGAAGCCCGAGCGCATCAACGAAACTCTGTTCTCGTCCTACCTGTACACGTCGGAGATCGGCGACCCCGACCTGGTCGTACGCACCGCCGGCGAGATGCGGCTCTCCAACTTCCTGCTGTGGCAATCGGCCTACGCCGAGTTCTACGCCACACCAACCTACTGGCCCGACTTCGACGAAGCGGAGATAGACCGCGCGCTCGCGGCGTACGCGCGCAGGGAGCGGCGCTTCGGCGGAGTCGAGACGGCGAACGGTGCGAAGCCGCGCGGGCGCGCATGAGCAACGCGTGCTAGCGCCACGCGTCGCCAGCGCCATCGTCGGTGTACCCGTCATCCTCGCCATCATCTACCTGGGCGGCGCCTGGTACGCCGCTGCCGTGGCCGTGATCCTCGCCACGGCATCCGTCGAGTTCAACCACGCTCGCCGCGCCTGGCTCGCGCCCGTTTCGGTGCTGGCGGCGCTGCTGGTCGCCGGCGTCGCCGCCGGCGCCCATGCCGGCGATGCCGCCTGGTACGCGTGGATCGCCGGTGCCCTGATCATCGCACCACTCACCGCCGCGTTGAACGCATCGGACGACGGCGCCGCGGCGGACGCCCTCTGGATGGCCGGCGGCGTCACCTACGTCGGCGTGCTCGGCAGCTTTCTCGTGCTGCTGCGAGACCTCGATCCCGACGGCCGCTCTTGGGTCTACCTTGCCGTGGCTGCCACGTTCGTGGTCGACACAGCAGCATATTTCACCGGCCGCGCCGTCGGGCGCCGCCTGCTCGCACCAAGCATCAGCCCGAAAAAGACGTGGGAGGGGTTGTTCGGCGGATGGGCCGCTGGGTTCGCCGCTGTCGTATTGCTGGGCAACGCCTTCGACCTCGGCGTCGAGCCCTGGAAACTCTCCCTTCTCGCGCTCCTGCTCCCGCTCGCCGCCGCGCTGGGCGACCTGGCCGAGTCGGCGCTCAAACGACGCATGCACATCAAGGATGCCAGCGAACTCATCCCGGGGCATGGCGGCGTGCTTGACCGGCTCGATTCCATCCTGTTCACCATCGCGCTCGTGTACGTGTTCACGCAGGTGGCGCTATGAGGACCGCTCGCCGTGGGTGGACGGAACGCGGGCGCCGCGCACGTACGCCCCCCATACCAGAGCCGCATAGTCGCATCGTGCGCGTGTCCCGCGCTGCGAGGCATGTGGTACGGTGATCGCATGACCGCAGCCGCCAAAGGCGTCGCGATCCTCGGCTCGACGGGGTCGATTGGCCGCCAGACGCTCGATGTAATCCGCCAGGTCCCCGGCCGTTTCCGCGTCGTCGCGCTGGCCGGCGGCAGCAACCACACGCTCCTCGAAGATCAGTCGCGCGAGTTCCACCCCGACTTCGTCTGGTGCCGCAACGGCGAACGCAACATGGACCTCAAGGCTGCCTCCGGCAAGAAGTCCCGCTGGGCGACCATGGAGGAAATGGCCGTGCACCCTTCCGCCGATATCGTCGTTGTCGCCACGGCGGGCGCCGCCGGCCTCGCACCGACGATGGCGGCGCTGCGTGCCGGCAAGGCCGTGGCGCTCGCGAACAAGGAAGTACTGGTGATGGCGGGCCGCGCCGTCACGCGCGAAGCGGAGCGCGGCGGCGGCGAACTGCGACCCGTCGACAGCGAGCACAGCGCGATCTGGCAGTGCCTCTGGGGCGAGGACATCGCCGCCGTCGAGAAGCTCATCCTCACCGCGTCCGGCGGCGCATTTCGCGACATACCCGCGCGCGACCTCGATCGCGTAACGCCGCGCGACGCCCTGCGTCACCCCACCTGGGATATGGGTCGAAAGATCACCATCGATTCGGCGACCCTGATGAACAAGGGCTTCGAAGCGATCGAAGCGCGCTGGCTGTTCAACGTCCCGATGGAACGCATCGAGATCGTCATGCACCGCGAGAGCATCGTCCACTCGCTGGTGGAGTTCGCGGACGGAAGTGTCAAAGCGCAACTCGGCGAGCCGGACATGCGGCTGCCGATCCAGTGCGCTCTGAGCTATCCTGAGCGCATCACCGGCGCGGCCGTGCCGAGGCTGAATCTGACGCGCGTCCGGACGTTGAACTTCGCCGAGGTCGACCTCGGTCGTTATCCCTGCCTCCGCCTCGCTCTCGAAGCGGGCGCGAAAGGGGGCACGTGGACGGCGGCGCTTGCCGCAGCCGATGAGGTGGCGGTTGAGCAGTTCGCGCTGGGAGCCATCGGGTTCGCCGATATACCAAAGGTCGTGGATGCCACACTCTCGGCCCACGCCGGACAAGCCGATCCTTCACTGGAACTGATTCTGGAAGCTGACACATGGGCACGGGCGTTCGCGTTGGATCAGGTGCGCGCCGCGCAGCCGCTCGCTCGCGCCAGGTGAACCATGGCGGACGGCAAGACGTAGACGTGGATGAGCCCCTTGCGCTCGGGGCGGGCGAGGCGACTTGGACGTACTGACGCACTCCATTCTGCCGTTCTTCGGCATCCTTCTCGGCCTGCTGGTCGTGCACGAGGGGGGCCATTTCCTGACGGCGAAGATGTTCGGCGTCAAGGTGCTGGAGGCGGGCATCGGGCTACCGCCTCGGATCGCCGGCTTCACCTGGCGCGGTACCGACTACACGATCAACGCCATCCCGCTGGGCGCGTTCGTCCGCATGCTGGGCGAGGAAGACCCCAGCGACCCGCAGAGCCTTGCGGCGCAGCCGAAGTGGAAGCGCACCGTCATCATCGGCGCCGGCGTGTTCATGAATCTCGTGCTCGCGATCACGCTGTTCACTGCCGGCCTGATGATCCCGCACACCGTGTCGGTCGCCGGCGCGCGCATCGCCGACGTCGTCCCGAACAGCCCCGCCGCAAGTGCCGACTTGCGCGGCGGCGACCAGATCCTCGCGGTGAACGGACGGGCCGTCGACAGCCAGCAGGACGCGTCGTACCTCCTGCGCCTCCACCAGGGCTCGAACATCGATCTCAAGATCAAGCGCACCGATCCGCGGAGCGGGCCTGCCGTCATCAGCAAGTCGGTGTACTCCCGCTGGAATCCAAAGTCATACGATGACGAGTGCGGCGTGCAGCGCTCGCAGGGACCGATCGGCATCTCCGTCGGACCAGCATTCACACAGGCGACCACGACCACGGCCGCCGAGCGGACGACGATCGAAGCGGCATCGGAGAAGAACTTCGCCGAATACAAGCAGAACATCGCGCCCGGTGCGCCGCCGTCTTGCTTCGGCGGTGCTGCGTTCGGGTTCCGCCCGCTGACGGCGGCCCAGTGCGGCGCCCTCGATCCCGAGGACAAGGCCGCCGCCGAATCGCTGAAGGCGCGCCTGTTCGCCGGCACCGAGTTCCCGTGCTATCAGTTCTCGCAGCCGCAAGCCTATATCGTGCCGACCGAACGCCGCATGGAGCCGCCGTGGACAGCGATCCCGCAGGGCACCCGGCTCAGCTACGAATCATTGATCATGGCGCGCAACCAGATCTGGGGCGTCATGCGTGGCTTCGGCGACTCCCCATTCACCGGGCCGGTGGGCATTGCCCAGGCGACCGGCGAGGTCGTCGACCAGGCAGGATGGCTCTCGCTGCTGAACTTCGCCGCGCTCATCAGCATGAGCCTCGCGATGCTGAACGCGCTGCCCATCCCGATGGTGGACGGCGGCCGGCTGGCGTTCATCTTCGTCGAGTTCCTGCGTCGCGGGAAGCGCGTCGCGCCCGAGAAGGAAGCACTGGTACACTTAGCGGGATTCGCGGCGATGCTGCTGTTTGCCGCCGTGATCACGTTCTTCGACATATCGCGGATCGTCAACGGGGAGAGCCTGCTGAAGTGATGAGCCCCCGCCGCCCGTCCAGGCCCGTGCACGTAGGAGACGTCCAGGTCGGCGGCGACGCGCCCATCGCCGTGCAGTCGATGTGCTCGACGATCACCGAGAACGTCGACGCCACGGTGGCGCAGCTCGACCAGCTGAAGGAAGCCGGCTGCGACATCGTCCGCATCGCCATCCCCGACAGGCCCGCCGCCGATGCCGTGCCGGAGATCGTGCGGCGGGCGCCGCTGCCGATCATCGCCGACATTCACTTCGACTATCGCTGGGCACTCGCTGCGGTCCGCGGCGGCTTTGACGGACTGCGCCTGAACCCGGGAAACATTCGCGACGCCGAGAAGGTGAAGCAAGTCGCGAAGGAGGCCAAAGAGCGCGGCATCTCGATCCGCATCGGCGTCAACGCCGGCTCGCTGCCCCCCATCCGAGCGCTCGCCGAAGGCGAGCTGCCTCCGTCGCTCCCCGACCGCATGGTCGAGGCGGCGCTGTGGGAAATCAAGGTCCTCAACGAAGCGGACTTCGACGACATCAAGATCTCCATGAAGGCGTTCGACGTGCCCACGATGGTCGAGGCGTACCGCCGCCTGGCGAAGCTCGTGCCGTACCCCCTGCACCTGGGCGTCACGGAGGCCGGCACCCCGCGCGCCGGCTCGGTGCGCAGCGCGATCGGCATCGGCATCTTGCTGTCCGAGGGTATCGGCGACACGCTGCGCGTCTCACTGGCCGCTGATCCCGTCGAGGAAGTGCCCATCTGCTGGGACATTCTCAATACGCTGAACCTCCGCAAACGCGGCGCGACGCTCGTCGCCTGCCCGACCTGCGGCCGCATCGAAATCGAGCTGATCCCGCTGGCGAACAAAGTGGAGGAGTACTTTACGAAGCGCGGCAAGATATTGACGGTCGCCGTCATGGGTTGCGTCGTCAACGGCCCCGGCGAGGCCAAGATGGCTGACCTCGGCATCGCCGGCGGCAAGGGCCGCGGCGTCATCTTCCGCAAGGGCGAGATCGTCAAGACCGTTGACGAGCCGGAGTTCATGAGCGCGCTCATCGAAGAGGGCGAGAAGATCATCGCCGAGATGGACGCCGGCACCTACACCGCCGTCAGCCACACGCTGGACGACGTGATCCCGCTGATGGAAGTGCCCGCTCGATAGGTCGTAGGTGGTAGATGGTAGGTTGTAGGGTCGCCGGATGGCGGCCCTTTCTGGTCTCCGCACGGTTGCGCCGGATTGGTATCATGAGCCATGGTCACCGCGCGCAAACCACGAACGCAGAAGCCCCGCCGCGAAACAATCGCAGAGAAGTTCGAACGCGTCATGGCGGAGTCGCCTGAAACGCCGTTCCCCAAGCTCACGAAACGAGAGGCGCTCTACTTTCTCCGGCAGCTCGCGGGGAGCGATCCCCATGCGCCATCCAGCAAGGACGTGCTTCGGGACTTTTGGGGTGATGCCGCCGACGACGGGCGACCGGCAGGATGAGACTTCATCTTGACACGTCGTTCCTCGTCGATTGGGAACGGGACGAGCCGAACGTCGCAATGCTCCGAGATGAGATACTTGCCGGCGTTCACGCCGTCACGGTCGATGCCACCATCGAGACAGAGTTCTTCGCCACGTTGCGGGCGGACCGCAGGACGCAAGCGATCTTTTCGAGTGTACTCATCGTTGGCAACCGATTGCCTGTCAGGCCCGAGGCGTCCCGGCTCGCCGCCGCGTGGCTCGCGCCGATGGACAGAGAGCAGCGACGCGCGCGATTCGCTGATGCTATCATCGCCGCCGTTGCTCACAACGAGGGCGCTACCGTGGTCACGAACGATACGGGCATGCCGCTGTTCCCCGTGCCCATCCTGTTGTACTGACCACTGCAATGCCACCCAAGAAACGCCCAGCGCCACACGAACTCTCGCGCCTCACCGTGCTCGCGGCCGGAGACGAGGAAGCGTTCGCGGAGTACCTGCTGGAGCTGGCGTCCGGCGATCGCCTGGCGCGAGAAGCCGCCCTCGACGCACTCATCGAGCGGCCCCTGCCGCGACTTCGCGAGCCGCTGCGTGCGTTGTACATTGCCCTAGACCGGGAGCCTGAAAAGCTCGATCCAGGCGCCCACCTGCGCACGCGTGTCGCACGATTGCTTCTCGCGGGCGAAGACACGCGCGACATCGATATCGCCCTTCGCGCCGTGGACACCTACGAGAAATCCGCCGGTGCCGACAGCACGGCCAATCTCCGCTCGTTCGGCCTCAGAATCATCGCTTCGTCGGATCCGATCCTGTTCCCCTATGTCGCCGCGGAGCACCTCGACGACGCGAGTGCCTTCTCGCCCGAGCCGGCGAACACCGCGCTTCAGTTGCTCGCCGCAACAGGACACGAAGTCAGCGTGTACCAGTGGATCGTGTCCGGTACGCACGATCCGGCGCTCATCGAGGCCGCGATCGATCTGCTGCACGAAGCACCGGCTGTCGTCATGTCGCGTTGCCTCGCGCAACTCACGCGAGACGCCATCGAGAAGAAGGATGAGCCACTGCTCACCAAGCTCAGCGAAACGATCGTCGAGCGCGCGCTCGAAGACGCCTACTCCTCCCTGTCCTCTATCATGCAGTCCGCCATCAGCAAAGAGCTGTACAGCTATCTCGCACTGCTCCTCGCGGCGACGAACCGTCCCGAATTGCTGTCGATTCTCAGCGCGCAACTGGACCTCGACATCCGGCGCAGGCCGGTTATCCTCGACGCGCTACGCGTGCGCACAACGCCGGAACAGGCGGAGATCCTCCGCCGCTGGGAGGATGACGAGTCGATAAACTAACGCGACGAAGTAGTATCGGCTTCGTAGGGGCACGCGGTGGCGTGCCCTGACGCGCGAGAGGGAGCGCACATGCTTGACCCAACTGACTACATGAACGCGAACCGCGCCCACTGGGACGAAGTGACGCCCATCCACGTCGCCTCGAAGTTCTACGATGTCGAGGGCTTCCGGCGAGACCCAAACGACCTCAATTCGCTGGAACTGGCCGAAGTCGGCGACGTGCGCGGGAAGTCACTGTTGCACCTGCAATGTCATTTTGGAATGGGCACCTTGTCCTGGGCTAACCAGGGCGCGTCAGTGACCGGCATCGACTTCTCCGAGCCGGCCATCGAGCAGGCCCGCGCGCTGTCGTCGGAGCTCGGCATCCCGGCGCGCTTCCTCGCCTCCAATGTGTACGATGCACCGGCCGTCCTCGGTGAACAGTTCGACATCGTCTTCACATCGTACGGCGTGCTTACATGGCTGCCGGACATCGCTGCGTGGGCGCGCGTAGCCGCGCACTTCGTGAAGCCCGGCGGCACCTTCTACATCGCCGAGTTCCACCCCATCGCGTGGGTGTTCGACGACTCGCCGGATGTGACGGACCTGCACGTCCGCTACTCGTACTTCCAAACGGCGGAGCCTCTCAGGTTTGAAGGCGATGACTACGCCGACCGTACCGCGAAGCTCGAGCACCGCACGACCTACAGCTTCTCGCACACGCTGGGCGACATCGTGACAGCCCTGATCGATGCCGGGCTCCGTATCGACTTCCTGCACGAATTTCCGTTCAGCACGTACCAGTTCCTGCCGTTCACGGAGGTGGTCGCTCCGCATCAAGTGCGTCTGGCGAAGCACGACGGCTGCATACCGCTGCTCTATTCGATCAAGGCCACAAAGCCGGCGTAGCTCGCTCGCCGCGTGGAGCTTGCGTACACTCATCGCATGCCGAAGTACATCCTTGCGCTCGACCAGGGCACATCCAGCTCTCGCGCGATCCTGTTCGGCCATGACGGCGCGCCCGCCGCCCAGGCAGCATTCGAGTTCCCCCAGATCTATCCGCAACCGGGCTGGGTATCGCATGATCCGGAGGCGCTCTGGCGCTCGCAGATCGACGCCGCACGCAAGGCGATGGCCGATGCCGGTGCGACCGCGGACGACATCGCCGCGATCGGCATCACAAACCAGCGCGAGACGACAGTCATCTGGGATCGAGCGACCGGGCGCGCGATCAATGATGCCGTGGTGTGGCAGTGTCGCCGCACAGCCGGCATCTGCGAGGATCTGCGGGCGCGCGGGCTCGATGCGGAGGTCCGGTCGCGCACGGGGCTGCTGATCGACGCGTACTTCTCCGCCACCAAGGTACGTTGGCTGCTCGACCACAGCGGCGGCGATATGCAGCGCCGCGCCGAGGGCGGCGAACTCGCGTTCGGCACCGTCGATTCGTGGCTCATCCACAAACTGACGGGCGGGCGTGAGCACGTCATCGACGCCACCAACGCTTCGCGTACGATGCTGTACAACCTGCGTACCGGGGACTGGGATGACTTCATGCTCAACGAGCTGAATCTCCCCGCGGCGATGCTGCCGTCCATCGTCGACAGCAGCGGCGTCGTCGCCGAGACGGCTCCGGCCGTCTTCGCACGTGCCATCCCGATCGCGGGCATCGCCGGCGACCAGCAGGCAGCGCTCTACGGCCAGGGCTGCTTCGACGCGGGGAGCGCGAAGAACACCTATGGCACCGGCTGCTTCATCCTCCAGCACACGGGCGAGCGCCCGGTCTTCTCGCAGCATGGCCTACTGACGACGGTGGCGACGCGGATCGCCGGCACGCAGCGCTTCGCTGTCGAAGGCAGCGTGTTCGTCGCCGGCGCGGCCGTCCAGTGGCTGCGCGACGGCCTCGGCATCATCCGCACGGCCGCTGACAGCGAGGCGCTGGCGGCATCCGTCGCCACGAGCGACGGGGTCTACGTCGTGCCCGCCTTCACCGGCCTCGGCGCGCCGCACTGGGACATGTACGCCCGCGGCACCATCACCGGCATCACGCGCGGCACGACGGCGGCGCACATCACGCGCGCCACCCTGGAATCGATCGCCCTGCAGACGCTCGACGTAGTCGAACTGATGGAGCGCGAAACGGGTGTGCGCGTGCACGAGTTGCGCGTCGACGGCGGCGCGGTGGCCAATGATCTGCTGATGCAGATTCAGGCGGACGTGCTCCAGCGGCCGGTCGTGCGCTCGGCGACGGCCGAGACCACGGCGTTGGGTGCCGCATATCTCGCCGGCCTCGCAGTCGGGTTCTGGCGCGACGAAGCGGAGATCGCCACGATCTGGCGCAACGGCGGCACGTTCGAGCCGCGCCTGCCGGCGTCGCAGCGCGAGGCGCTGGTCGCGGGCTGGCGGCGCGCGGTCGAGCGCGCGAGAGGCTGGGTTGTGCACGAAGGCGCAGCCCACGACGCTCTGTGAGACAGTCGCTCGCGGAGATCGCGAAGCAGAAGTTCGACGTCGTCGTGATCGGCGGCGGCATCAACGGCAGCGGCGTGGCGCGCGAGGCGGCGCTGCGCGGTTATCGCGCCTTGCTCGTCGAGCGCGATGACTTCGGCGCCGGCACGACGTCGCGTGCGACGCGTCTCATCCACGGCGGCCTGCGCTATCTCGAGCACGGCGAGTTCGGCCTCGTCTACGAATCGCTCGGCGAGCGCGCGGCGCTGGTGCGCGAGAAGCCGCATCTGGTGCAACCGGTGCGGATGCTCATTCCGGTGTATCGCGGCGACGCGCGTCCGGGCTGGAAGATCCGCGCCGGCCTCGTCATCTACGACGCGTTCTCGTTCCGAAAGTCGCTGCCGCGACACCGCGCGATGCCGCCGTCCGCGCTCGACGCGTACGAGCCCGGCCTGAGCCGCGACGGCCTGAAGGCTGCCTTCACCATGTACGACGCGCAGGTCGAGTTCCCGGAGCGCCTCGTAGCGGAGTCCATCCGCGACTTCGACGACGCGGGTGGCGTCGCGCTGAACCACGTCGCCGCCGAGAAGCTCATCTCGCCGGGCGGCGTGCTGCGGGGCGCCCTCCTGCACGATGCTTGTTCGGGCGAGCGGGCGGAGGTCGAAGCGTCAGTCGTGGTCAACGCCGCGGGCCCGTGGGTCGATCAGCTGCTCGCCGGAAGCGACGGTGAGCGCCACGAGCCGCTGATCGGCGGCACGAAGGGCAGCCATCTCGTCGTCGACTGGCCCGGCGGCCCGCATCATGCCGTCTTCGCTTCGGCGCAGGAGGACGGGCGCCCGTTCTTCATCCTGCCCTGGTACGGACACACGCTCGTCGGTACGACCGACCTCCGCTGGGACGGCGATCCGTCGCAGGCACGCTGCACGCCGGACGAACTACGCTACCTGCTGGACGAGGCGACGCGGCTCTTCCCCGCGACGCCGCTGCGCCGCCAGCACGTGCTCTACACCTACTGCGGCGTGCGCCCGCTGCCGTGGATGCCGCCCGGCGCCGACGAGAGCAAGATCCCGCGCAGTCACTACATCATCGACCACGGGAAGCGCGGCGGTCCCAACGGCCTGCTGTCGCTGGTCGGCGGCAAGCTCACCACCTACCGCGCGCTGGCGCGCCTGGCGATCCCGGCCATCAAGAAGCACGCTGCGCCGAGCGGAGAGGAGCGCAGGGCGGGGGGCGAGGATGGAGGACGGAGGATGGAGGATGGAGGGCGGCGGGCGGCGATGAAGGACGCTGCGCTTGCGCTCTACGGCCGCCACGACGGCGAAGTCCGCGCCCTCATCGATGCGGACGCAGCGCTCGGCGAACGGATCTGCGAGCACAACCCGGAGATGCTGGTGCAGGTGGCGTACGCCGTCGAACGCGAGCATGCCGTCACGCTGGCCGACGTGCTGCTCCGGCGGTTGCCGGTCGGCTGGAGCAAATGCCACGCGCTCGATGGCGCGACGCGAACAGCCGCCGTCATGGCGCCACGGCTAGCCTGGGACAACGCCCGCGTCGCGCGTGAGATCGTCGCCTACGAGCGGGAGCTGCGACGGACGCTGGTGCCGGTAGACGCGCTGGACAGCTGATGCGCCATTCAATCGATCTCCTCGGCAATCACCGCGATCTCGTTCCGATCGTCGCACGATGGCACTGGGACGAATGGGGCGCAGACTACAGCGACTCATCGCTCGAGGAGTGGACGCGCCAACTCGCCTCCAAGACGCGTACAGACGGCCTGCCATGCAGCTGGATCGCGTTCGTCGACGGCGATCCGGTCGGCTCCGTCGCCCTTGAGCTCGACGGCGTGGAGCCGCGGCCCGAACTCAAGCCCGATCTCGGCGGCCTCTTCGTCCTGCCACCCTACCGAAACCGTGGCATCGGCAGTGCCCTCGTACAGGCGTGCGAGGCGGGTGCACGCGAGTTCGGCGTGCAAGACCTGTACCTCTACACCGAGAGTGCCGAGACACTCTACTCTCGCCTCGGTTGGGAAACGATCGAGCGAACTCGGTTTCTCGGGCAACCCGCCGCAATCATGCGGAAGTCACTGGGAGGCGGATCCGTGAGCGATTGACTCCGCGGCACTCACCGCGCTAGCATAGCCGCAGCGATGATGAGTGCGATGATACGACTGCGACGCTAACGTCCGCCCACGGCGGACTCCCCGGCCGCTACACCGGCCGGGCCTACCTCCTGTCACAGGTCTCGTAGCCACGTGCCTGCTGACGGCGTCGATGCCGCCTGTTTCCTGTTGTCATCCTAAGCGAAGTGAAGGATCTCGTGCGGACATCGCGCCTCCAGCGGGCTGGAGGTACATCATGCGCCGCGTCGATCCACGCATCGCCCACCGCCGCCCCGAACTCTCCCAACACTTCCTGCGCGACGCCGCTGTTGCACGCGCGATCGTTCGCCGCGCGACGTTTGCCCGCGGGGATCTCGTCATCGAAGCCGGCGCCGGTGACGGGCTGCTCACGGAAGCGCTGGCCGACGCCGGCCTGCGCGTCGTCGCCGTCGAGCAGGACGAGCGGCTGTATCAACTGCTGCGCCGGCGGTTCGCACATCGGCCGGACGTGCAGTGTCAGCGCGCCGACTTCCTGGCGTTCCCGCTGCCCCTCACACCGTATCGCGTCGTGGCGAACGTGCCGTATGCGATCACGGCGGCGCTCGTGCGTAAGCTGCTGCACGCCGCGAGGCCGCCCGACGAGACGCTGCTGATCGTGCAGCGCGAGGCGGCCGAGAAGTTTGCCGGGACGCCACGTGAAACGCAGTTCTCGCTGCTCCACAAGCCGTGGTTCGAGATCAGCATCGCCGGCAATGTGCCGCGACACGCATTCGTTCCGCCCCCGCGCGTCGCCAGCTCGCTGCTGCGGATCTTGCACCGCGCCACGCCGCTGCTCGGCGCCGGCAGCGCCGAGCGCTACCAGGCCTTCGTGCGCGACGCCTTCGGCCGCGGCGCGCCCGAGATCTCCCGATCGCTGCGTCGGTATCTCACAGCGCGGCAGGTGCGCCGCCTCGCCCAGGATCTCGCATTCGCACCCGACGGCCGACTGTCGCAACTGACCTTCGACCAGTGGCTCGGCGTATTCCGATTCGTCGAGCACGAGTGCCTCGGCCACGACCCCACGCGCACTCGACGAGCGGCGTGACCAACCCGCTGACCCGCCGACTAGCTGACCGCTGACAAGCTGACCGGCTACAGCAGCATCTTCTTCGGCGCGGCCGAGGGCTGGCGGCGGAAGTTGTGGACCAGCCAGCGCTTGAAGCCGTCCGCCGACTCCACCTCCTCCATGCGGGCACGGCTCTTGTTGTCGAGCGCATCCTGCACGCGGCGGGCGTACGTCGCGACGGCGGCATGCGTCTCGTCGGTGATGTTCAGCACGTCGCGCAGGTGCGCCGCGACCGCAAGCTGACGCTCGCACAGGCGCAACAGCCAGCCCAGCTCGATCTCCGCCCAGCCGATATGAAACGACGCATCGTCGAACGTGTACGCCAGGCGCGTGTTGTTGGACTCCGCCCCGATCTCGAGCAACGTGGCGCCGAAGTTCGGGCGGCCCAGGTCGCTCGCGGCGCGGTACACGGCGCGGAGCTGCCCGTCGGCGGCGAGCGTGGTGCCGGCGAAGTAGTGGCCAAGCCCTACATCGAATGCCTTGTGCGCTTCGTCCGGCTTGAGGTGACCCAGCAGCCAGCCGGTGAACTCATCCATCTCCTCCTCATGAAGCTGGTACTCCACGGCGATCAGCTCACAGGCGCTGCGAGCGAGGTTCGGCGCCGAGGCGTAGGACCCGCGCGTCACCAACAGGCAGGCGTCGGCGATGGCCGCGTACGCGCGCGACCACGTGCCCACGATGGCGGCGTAGCTGTGCGTCCGGTAACGGGAGTGCGCCGAATCGTTGAGGATGCGCAGTTGGAGTTCCATGCCCTCGGCGAAGAGCCGCAGGTCCGCTCCGAGCACGAACTGCGTCTGACGATACGCGTCGTGCGCAGCAACCGACGCGGCGTCGTCCGGCTTGCCCGGCTGGCGATACTGCTGTGGGAAATCGATGCCGCTGACGCGCTGGCCGGGGGTCGGAAGCGGCGGCGTGGTCATCGGCTACCGCGGCCTGACGGCGCGACGGCGTCGTGGCGCCACGTAGGCGCCCTCGGCGGCGGGGTACGTGCGGCGCAGTTTCGGGGCGTACCCCGTGATCTTCACCGGCACGACCCCTGTCCAGTCCTTGGCGACGAAGATCACGCGCGAGATGCCCGGAAACGCCACCTTGCGCGCCACGACCTCCACCTCGAACTCGACCGTCTCGCCCGGCTTGACCACGACGCGGCCGACGGGTCCCCAGACCCACGGCTCCGAGGTCGAGACGTCGCCGGTCAGCGTGCAGCCACAGCGATTCGTGACCGTAATCCTCCGCCGCACGCGCGCTCGGGATCGCAGCTCCGCCATGTCGACCTCGATCTCGCCCGGAGCGATCACCGGAACGGGGTTGTGCGCATGCATCGGCTTCCGCGTGGGCACGCTCGCGGCGACGATATCCTCCCAGTCCGGCTGCTCGGCCCAGACCTCGTAGCGGCCGCGCGCCTTCTTCGGATGGTAGAGCGCGTCGTACGCGGCGCGTTTCTCGGCGTCGCCCAGTGTCTCGAAGGCGACGTTGATGCGCGCCGCCTTCCGCGTTGCCTGCGGGTCATGCGCGTTGGCATCAGGGTGCACGGCGCGCATGAGCTTTCGATAGCGGCGCTTGATCTCCGCATCGGTAGCGTCCGGCGCCAGTTCGAGGACGGCGTAGTGGTCGGACGAACTCACAATGGACATTCTACAGGCCCGAAGCCCTGCGCCTGCATTGCCTCCACGCCACGCGTGCTACCCACAACCGACGACCGGCGACCGCTCACCTATCTCCGCACCTTCAGCGCGCCCCACCCGGCGTACTCGGCCGTGCGCCCGAGTTGCTCCTCGATGCGCAGGAGCTGGTTGTACTTCGCCGTGCGGTCCGAGCGCGCCGGTGCGCCGAGCTTCGCCTGGCCGCAACCGGTCGCGACGGCCAGATCCGCGATCGTCACGTCCTCGGTCTCCCCGCTGCGGTGGCTCATCACCGACGTCCATCCGGCCGACGCGGCCATCGCTACCGCCTCCAGCGTCTCCGTCAGCGTGCCGATCTGATTGACCTTGATCAGCACGCTGTTCGCCGACCGCTCGATGATGCCGCGCTCGATGCGCTTCGTGTTCG
>CAYQZE010000086.1:0-46704 GCA_964421985.1 uncultured Dehalococcoidia bacterium
ATGTGCACGGTGCAGAAGTGCTTTCGGACGACGGACATCGACGAGGTCGGCGACTACAGCCACCTGACGCTGTTCGAGATGCTGGGCAACTTCAGCGTCGGCGACTACTTCAAGAAGGAGGCGATCGGCTGGGCGTGGGAGCTGCTGACGGAGCACTTCAAGCTGCCGAAGGAGAAGCTGTGGGTCTCGATCTTCCTGACGGATCATGAGGCGCACGACCTGTGGCGCGCCATCGGCGTGCCGGGGGACCGGATCCGTCGCTATCCGGACGAGCACAACTACTGGTTCAGCGGCGACGTCGGGCCGTGCGGGCCGAACAGCGAGATCTTCGTCGACCGGGGGCCGCGCGCTGAGACGTGCGAGTTCTGTCGCGCGGGGGCGTGTAAGCCGAACCTGGAGCCGGACTGCGGCCGCTTCCTCGAGGTGTGGAACCTGGTGTTCATGACGCTGTACCAGGCCGAGGACGGCTCGCGTACGGATCTGCCACGCAGAAACATCGACACCGGTTCCGGTCTCGAACGGGTAGCGTGCATCCTGCAGGGGAAGGATACCGTCTACGAGACGGACGTGTTCAGCGGCGTCATCGAACGCATCGAGGCGCTGACGGGCAAGCCGTACGGCGAGACGGCAGCGCTGGACACCGCGATCCGCATCGTGGCCGAGCACACGCGCGCATCGGTGTTCCTGATCACCGACGGCGTGCTGCCTTCGAACGAGGGGCGCGGCTACGTGCTGCGGCGCATCTTGCGCCGCGCGGTGTACCACCTGACGCAGCTCTCGGGCGCGAGTGAAGGCACGCTGCTCGAAAAAGTGGCGGAGGCGGTGATCGCGCAGATGGAGCGCGCGTACCCGGATCTGCGCGACCGGGCGAGCTTCACGACGCGGCTGCTGGCGGCGGAGGAGTCGAAGTTCCGCGAGACGCTGGAGCGCGGGCGCACGCACCTGGACGAGATCCTTGCGGCCGCTTCGAGCGGGAAGATCGTCACCGGGCACCAGGCGTTCACGCTGTACGACACGTTCGGCTATCCGCTGGAGCTGACTGAGGAGATCGCGGCGAAGTCGGGGTTTGCGGTCGACCTGAAGGGCTTCGAGAAGGAGATGGCGGCGCAGAGGGCGCGCGGGCGCGCGGCGGCGAAGTTCGACATCGACGCGGACCGCACGGAGGCGTACCGCGAGCTGGCGCACATCAGGACGGCGTTCGTCGGCTACGACAAGACGCGGCACGAGACGACGATTGCGGCGATCATCGGGCCGCTGGGGGTGCAGGAGCGCGCGGAGGCGGGCGAGGACGTCGAGGTGCTGCTGATCGAGACGCCGTTCTATCCGGAGGGCGGCGGGCAGGCGGGCGATGCGGGCGAGATCGTGCTGCACGGCGGACGCCTCGTCGTTGATGATACGCAGTCGTCCGAGGGGCTGATCGTGCACCGGGGGCGCGTCGCCGAGGGGCGGATCGCGGTGCACGATGCCGTGATGGCGCGCGTCGACGTGGCGAAGCGGCGGGCGAGCCAGCGCAACCATACGGCGACGCACCTGCTGCACGCGGCGCTGCGGCACGTGCTGGGCGACCACGTGCGTCAGGCGGGGTCGCTGGTGGCGCCCGACCGGCTGCGGTTCGACTTCACGCACATCGAGGTGACGAAGCCGGAGGAGATCGCCGCGGCGCAGCGGCTGGTGAACGAGAAGATCCGTGAGGACATCGACGTGCACTGGGAGCACATGCCCTACGACGAGGCCGTCTCGGGCGGCGCGATGGCGCTGTTCGGCGAGAAGTACACCGCGAACGTGCGGGTGGTCGGGATCTGTTCGCGCGAGGGAACGGTCCACGAAGGGCACGAAGAGCACGAAGGAGAACAAGGTCACGAAGGCGGGGCGGCTGCGTCGAAGCACGCGCGGTGCTTCTCGAAGGAGCTGTGCGGGGGGACGCATTGCGGGCGGACGGGAGAGATCGGGACGTTCGTGATCGCGAGCGAAAGCAGTGTGGGGTCGGGGCTGCGGCGCATCGAGGCGCTGACGGGGCCGCTGGCGGACGCGTACGTGCTGGAGCAGCAGGCGACGCTGGCGCGGCTGGGGCGCAAGCTCAACGCGACCGCGGGCGAGGTCGAGGCGCGCGTCGAGGCGTTGCAAACGGAGCTGGAGGCGGAGCGACGGCGGCTGCAGCAGCTCGAGCGGCAGGCGGGGCGATCGGAAGCCGACGCGCTGGCTTCAGGCACGGAGAAGATCGGCGATGCGTCGCTGGTGGTGGCGCGCGTGACGGCGGCCAACGTCGAGGCGCTGCGCGAGATGGGCGACGTGCTGCGTGAGAAGCTGGGGAGCGCGGTGATCGTCCTCGGTGCGGTGATCGGCGAGGGCCCGAACTTTCTCGTCGTATCGACGAAGGACTTGAACGCGCGCGTGCACGCAGGCAACCTCGTCAAGCAGATCGCGGCGATCGCGGGCGGCGGCGGCGGCGGCCGGCCCGATATGGCGCTGGCCGGCGGCAAGGATGCGTCGAAGCTGGATGAGGCGCTGGAGGTCGCGCGGGCGGCCGCGCGCGAGGCGCTGGCGGGCGGAGGTTAGAAGCGGGAGACGGGAAGCGGGATGCGGGACGCGAGATGCGCGAAAGGGGGCATCGACCCGCGGCCGTATATGGCTTTCACTCCTGCCAGCGCACGTCCCACAGTCGCACACCCTCGTCGAAGCCCTTCGGCACGAACTCGCCGCGGTCGGAGAAGAGGAAGTTCTTACCCGACAGCAGCCCGCGCACCGTATCGGGCACGAGGATCTCGCCCGCGCCCGCTTGCGCGGCGATGCGGGAGGCGAGGATCACCGTCGCGCCGAAGAGATCGCCGCCTTCTTCGATCGGTTCGCCCGCGTTGAGGCCGACGCGGACGTGCAGGGGCTCCGGCATCGACTTGGTGTGCTCGGCGAACGCTCGCTGGAGCGCGATCGCGCACTCCATCGCCGATGTCACGCTGCCGAACGACGCCAGGAATCCGTCGCCCATTGTCTTCACTTCGGCGCCGCCATGGGTCTTCAGCGTCTCGCGGGTGATGCGTTCGTGCTCGCGGAGGACATCGCGCCCCCTTGCGTCGCCGAGCCGCTGCATCATCTCCGTGTGGCCGACGATGTCTGTGAAGAGCACCGTGCGGAGCGCGCCGGCGGGCGCCGCGGCCGCGTAGGCCGCGGGTTCGGGTGAGGATTGCATGACGAACGCGCGTATCAGCTCGGGCCACTGCTCGAAGTTCGGATCGGAGTACTGCCGAAATTGCGCCCCGGGGATCTTGCCCGCGATGCGCTGGCAGGAACGAGCAGGCACCATGCTGGGATCCTGTCTCATGACCAACGTAGGCTGGCGCACTCGCGGGAGGAGGTCGCCCACATCCATCGTGTGCTCTATTCTCCCGTACAGACGGCCCACGGCGGGATCCACCCATCCGGCCGCGGCCTTCGCCAGCGGGTCAAGCCAGGTGCTCTCAGCCGAGTCGAAGCCGGCAAGGACGCGAAACAGGGTCTGCACATACACACCCCAGTCCGCCTCGGCGAGCGCCGGGCCGACCCGGCCGTACGGCGTATCTGCAAGCTCACGCATGTTCTGATACGGCTGCTCGAGGAACAGGTGCGTGACTCGCTCGGGAAGTACCGTTGCGAGTTGAAGGGCCGTCCACAGCGCCAACAAGTTCATATCGGCGACCACGGCAAATCGGTCAAGCTTCGCAGCATCGATCACCGCTTCGGCGTCCATCAGCAGCGTAGCGGTGGACACCTCCGCTACGTCGCGCTCAGACAGCCCGGTGCCCCGCGCATCGAACATGATCAGGCGAAACGAGCGCGCAACCGCGGTGAACGCCGCCTCGTTGAGTGCAAATTGCTGCTGCACATGCGAGAACGGGGTCGGCTGGAGATACAGCAGCGCCGGGCCCTGGCCCGCCTCGCCCCAGGCGATGCTGACGCCGTCCGAGGTCGTGCAGTAGCGGATCTGCGGTTCCATGCGTGGAGTATGCGCGATCGGTTGCTGGTGGGGCTAGCAGGCTACCTTCGCACGCGCTGGTTCTTCCTCACACCTTCGCGCGGAGCTGGATGACGTACGGGTTGACGTCCTCAATTCGCGACGCGCTGACCTGTCGCGGCCCGCTCGCGGTACTTGTTGCGGAGGGCGCATGTTCGCGGGCTCAGCGGGCGCGGCTGGCCTACGCGGGCACCGCTTCGATGATGTCGCTGTTTACCGTCGCGCTGGTCACCCGCTCCAGGCGGAAGCCGCCGGCCGCGAGCAGCGCCCGTCCACTCGGACTCCGTTCGCTCTTTGCCCTCGACCAGGACGAGCATGGTGAGGTCGAGGAACTTGGCGAGTGGGTCCTCGTTCGGCGGCCCCACGACGCAGTCGATCACGACGAGCCGCGCATCCGGTGTCATAGCTTCGCGAATGCAGCGCAGGATTCGTGTGCACTCCGGGTCCATCCAGTCGTGGAGGATTCGCCGCAGGATGTAGAGATCCGGGCCTGAGGGAACCCGTTCGAAGAAGCTCCCGGCCTCGATCGTCACGCGGTCCGCGACGCCTGCGTCCTGAAGCACCTGCGCCGCCTCGGCGACGACCTGTGGCTGATCAAAGAGGATGCCCCGCACGCCCGGATGCTGCGCCAGGATTGTCGCCAACATCGCGCCGGTGCCTCCGGCAATGTCCGCGATCAGCTTGTGCCGGCCGAAGTCATACGCCGCGACTTCAGCTGGTGCGTTCGAACGCGACATGGTTCTCATCGATGCGTTGAAGATCTCGCTGTCGTGGGGGTGTTGCCGGAGGTACGCCCACATGTCTTCGCCGAGTGCGTGGCGCGCCGAATTCTCGCCTGTGCGCACACTGTGCGGGAGTTCACCCCACGCTTTCCAGCCGTAGTCTGCGCCGAACATCTGGGACGCCATCGACAGCGACAGCGGTACGTCCGTGCGCAGGTACTCACCCATCGCCGTCAGAGAGAAGCTCCGGCCCGCGTCCTCCCGGAACACGCCGATCGCCGCGAGCGCGCGCATCAGTCGGTAGAGCGTCTCGGTGTGCGTCGCCGTCGACGCCGCCAGTTCGTCGACCGAACGCGAGCCATCACGCAGCAAGTCTGCGATGCCGAGCTGCGCCGCGACCGTCACGGCACGCGATTGCTGGTAGCTACGGATGATGGCCATAAGCTCGATGAATTCGGGCGCGGGTCCTGCCATGTCATTCCCTCTCCGTAACGTTGTCCGGGACCTCGATTGTGTCCAATCATGGTGCCGCGATCATCCATCATGGAGAGCTGGCACGCAACACGGATCGTCAGCGGTGCGGCTTCATTCTCACACCTTCGCGCGGAACTGGATGACGTAGGGGTTGACGTCGACGTCGACCTCCGAAAAGCCGGCGCGTTTGAGGCGGTCCGGCAGCGTGGCCGGGTCGAGGGGGACGCAGATGTCGTCCACGTGCATGGCGCGGAACTCCGGACTGTCCTTGCTGTCGACGCCCGCGAGGACGCCACCCGGACGCAGTACGCGGGCGACCTCCGCCAGCAGGTGATCCTGCTCCGGGATCGACGGCACGTGGTGGAGCATCGTGAACGAGAGGGCGGCCGTGAAGCGCCGATCGGGGAACGGCAGCGCCGTGGCGTCGCCTTGCAGGACTTCGACGTTCGTGCCGCCCAGGCGCAGCGCGAGCGCGTCGGCCAGCTCAGGATCGATCTCGACGGCGGTGAGCTTTGCCGTCATGTGCCGCAGGATGTCGGTGGTGCGGCCCGGGCCGGGCCCCACTTCGAGGACGTCATCGCCGAGCTCGACGCCCTCCACGGCGCCGGGGATCATCCAGCGCTTGACGGCGTTGGCCCACTCGTCGCTCGAGCAGTAGATGAGATGCTCTTTGTTCATGCCTGAACCTCCGTTGTCCCTCCTGGAAAGGTACGGGTCAACGCACGCTTGCTCAACCGCCGGCCGCGGTGGCTGCATGCCGGGAATGGCCGTGCCGGCACGGGCTCGCGTCCTTGCTGAACGGCGGTTCCGGGGCGTGTTCGAGCCAGCGGGTCGCCGTGGCGCTGTGGTATGCGCCCGGTATCCTCTGTCGGTGAACGCGGCTGTGAGGATGCTGGGCGTGGACTTCGGGGCGCGGCGGATCGGCGTGGCGGTGAGTGAAGGGCGCGTGGCCGTGCCGCTGACGATCGTCGAGCACGAGAGTCGTGAGCGTGACCTGGAGCGCGTGGCCGCCATCGCACGCGAGCGGGAGGCCGGTGGGGTGGTCGTCGGGCTGCCGCTGCTGATGTCGGGCGAGGAGGGCGAGCAAGCGCGGCGGACGCGACGGTTCGGCGATGCGCTGGCGCGGCGGCTGGATGTGCCAGTGGTGTACCAGGACGAGCGCTTCTCCTCGGTGCGCGCCGAAGAGGCGACGGCGGACGTCCAGGCAGCTCGGGGACGCGGGCACCGATCGGTCGAGAGGCGGCGCATCGACGACGCGGCGGCGGCGGTGATCTTGCAGGCGTACCTCGATGCGACCGTGGATGCCGCTGGCGGCGGACGCGGCACGGAGGCGCGATGACGTACCGCATCGTCGTGGCGGCGGTCACGGCGTTCGCCGTCGTGGTGACGATCGGGCTGGGCTGGGTGGTGATGGGCACACCCGGCTCGGTCCTGTCCGACGAACCGGAGCGGATGGTGCCGCCGATTGCGACGGGCGGGGCGCCGGTGATCTTGACCGTGAAGCAGGGCGAGAGCGCGAGGGCGATCGGCGCCAATCTGGAGCGGAAGGGCGTCATTCGCAGCAAGCGGCTGTTCGAGATCATGGTCGGGCTGCGGGGCGTGCAGAACTCGCTGGAGGCAGGCGACTACGAGTTCGACCCGGGGACGCCGGTGGTCGAGGTGGTCGAGCGCATCGTCAGCGGCAGGACGGCATCGCACGAGGTGGTGATCCCGGAGGGGCGCCGCATCGAGGAGGTGGGCGAGATCCTCGAAGAGGCAGGCGTCGTCACCAAGGGCGCATTCCTCGCGGCGCTGGTGAAGTCGCAGTACGACGAGCCATTCTTGCAGCAGGTAAGCCGGAGCGGCCTCGAAGGCTTCGTGTTTCCGGCGAAGTACGAGTTCCGGCGGGGCGCGAAGGCGAGTGAGGTCGTCGACACGCTGCTGATCGGGTTCCAGGCGAACGTCGCGGACAAGCTGCAGCTGGAGGGGCAGGACCTGACGCTCGAGCAGGTCGTGACGCTGGCATCGATCGTCGAGCGCGAGGCGCAGACGCCATCGGAGCGGCCGATCATCGCCAGCGTATTCCTGAACCGCTTGCGCGCGGGGATCCCGCTGCAGGCGGACCCGACGGTGCAGTACGCCGTGGCGGACGACAGTGCGGCCAGCGTGCAAGAGTACACCTACTGGAAGAAGGAGTTAACGGTCGACGACCTCAAACTCGATTCTCCGTACAATACGTACGTGAACGTGGGCCTGCCGCCGGGACCGATCGCGAACCCCGGTTTGGCGTCGATCCAGGCGGTGGTGCGGCCGGCGAGCACGGACTACCTGTTCTTCGTCGCGCAGGGCGACGGCTCGCACGTGTTCGCCGAGACGCTGGAGGAGCACCTGCGGAACGTCGAGAAGTACCGTCAGCAGCAGTAGGAGGAGCAAGGGATCGTGACGAAACGCGCCGGAGTGATCGGCACGCCGTTGGGACACAGCGTCAGCCCGGCGATGTTCAAGGCGGCGTTCGCGGCGGCGTCGATCGACGCCCGGTACGAGGCGTGGGACACGGCGACGGAGGTGCTCGAGGGCCGGGTAAACTCGCTGCGCGGGGCGGACTTTCTCGGCGCGAACGTCACGATCCCACACAAACAGGCAGTCCTGCCGTTCCTGGACGGGACGAGCGATATCGTGGTGAAGGCGGGCGCCGTGAACGCGATCGTGCACGCCGACGGCAAGTTGATCGGCCACAACACGGACGTCGCCGGTTTCGCGCGATCGCTACGTGACGATGCGCAGTTCGAGGCGAAGGGCAAGCGCACGATGATCCTGGGCGCCGGCGGTGCGGCGCGGGCGGTGGCGCTGGCGCTGCTGGAGGCGGGTGCGGCGGTGATCTTCGTCGTCGGCAGGCACCCGCGGAAGACGGAGAGCGTCGTGCTGGCGATGAAGCCGCTGACACCATCCGGCACAACGATCAGCTGGGCATACTGGGGCGACGGCTCGTTCTTGCGATCGCTGCGGGAGGCGGATCTCATCGTCAATTGCACGCCGATCGGCATGGCGGGCGCGGGGAGCGCGGGACAATCGCCGCTGCCGGCGGAGCTGATCGAGAAGACCGCGACGGTGTTCGACGTGGTGTACAACCCGGAAGAGACGCCGCTGGTACTTGCGGCGAAGTCGCGTGGCGCGAAGGCGGTTTCGGGACTGGGGATGCTGGTGTACCAGGCGGCGGAGTCGTTCAAGTTGTGGACGGCGAAAGACGCCGATACGGCGGTGATGTTCGCTGCGGCGCGCGCTGCCTTGGGATAGTTCGCGAGCCGAAGACGACGGATCCGTTTTCGTAGTAGGGCACACCGTTCTGTGCCATCGCCGGTTCGATCACCGGTGCGCCGTCGGGTTCTCCTTGTCGAGCAGCCACTTCCACGGATTGTCAGTGATGTACTGACGGATCGCGTGCAACTCGCGTTCGTTACGGATGACTCGTTCGTGATAATTGCGCTGCCAGATCGTGTCTGTCAGTCCGCCCTCGCGCAGCCGTCGCGTCACCGCGCCCTTGAAGTTCCGCACGACGATCGCCAGCGATCCCGGTACGGTTGAGCCAAACCCGGAAGTAAGGGCACTCCGTAGAGTGCCCTCGTCGTCCTGCACCAGAAACACAATGCCATGGAAGTGGTTCGGCATCACGATCGACACATCGATCTCCACGTTCGAACGAAGGTCGCCGCTGCGGCCCCATTCCTCGGCCACGACGCGCCCCGCGGCGTTGAGCTTCATCTCATCCCCGATGATGCGGCCGAAGAGTTCCCGTCGGTCGTGCGTGACAAGAGTGATGAAGTAGGCGCCGTGCGCCGTGTAGTCGTAGCCGCGGAGACGGATCGAGCGGCGGCGGCGCTCGGGCGGTGGATGCTGGATTCGTTGCATCGTTGGTTAGCGCGGTAGGACACTCTACGGAGTGCCCCTACGCCGACTGCACCCCCAGTTCCTAACGTGCGGCCTTGACTCGCTTCATCGTACGGCACAAGGCGGCATCTGCCATACTTCCTCCGTGATGCTGCCGCTGCTTGCTGCTTCAGACTACGGGCTGGTGATCGCCGTCGCGGTCCTGTTCGTGCTGTTCCTGATTGTTGGCTGGGTCATCATGCAAGGGACGCGGGCGCAGATGGCGTGGCGACGCCTCGTTGACGAGGGGGACGTCAAGGCGATAGAGACACTGGTGAGCGAAGAGGTGCAGCACTGGAAGGCGATGCGCATGCCGAAGGGCACGCGGCCTTCGGTGTGGCACGGGGTGCAGAGTGCGGAGCTGGCAGGCGTGCAGCCCGACGGCGTGCGGCTCAGCGCCTCGGCGGACGGGCAGTACGCCCTCGTCGAGGGCGAGCGGCGCGAAGTGAGCCCGCCGCTGGCTGAGGGGATGCGGGTAACGGCGAAGCTGGCGGACATGACGTTTTACGACATCCCGAACGTGCGACTCGCGAACGTGCAAATCGACGTGTACAGCACGTATCGAGACGACTCCGGGTCGTCGCAGCGCTGCATCCTTTCGACGATCTGCCGGCGCGATGTGGCGGACGTGCTGGCGTGGGACGAGATGGACGCCGAAGAGGTCGTGCGGGCGTTCGGTGGGCGCTTCCTGCTGGATGGTCGCGGCAACCCGCTCGCCATCGACCCGGAGGCGAAGATTGCCACCGGGGTGCCGGCGGCGTTTTACGAGGACGACTAGGTGCTGCGTTTTCTCACGGCGGGCGAATCGCACGGCAAGGCGCTGAGCGTGATCATTGAGGGGGTGCCCGCGGGGCTGCCGCTCTCCGAGGAGTACATCGCCGTCGACCTTCGGCGGCGGCAGGGTGGTTACGGGCGCGGGAGGCGCCAAAAGATCGAGCAGGACCGCGCGGAGATCATTGCCGGTGTGCGGCACGGGAAGACGCTGGGCAGCCCGATTGCGCTGTCGATCCAGAACCGGGATTGGGTGAACTGGACCGAGCAGATGTCGGCGGAACCGATCGAGAGCGAGGTGCAGAAGGTGACGCGGCTGCGGCCGGGCCACGCTGACCTCGCCGGGATCGTGAAGTACGACTTCGACGACGTGCGCAACGTGCTGGAGCGGGCGAGCGCGCGCGAGACGGCGGCGCGGGTGGCGGTCGGCGCCGTCTGCAAGCGGCTGTTGCAGGAGCTGGCGGTGGAGTTCCGCAGCCACACCGTTCAGATCGGCGGCGTCGACGCGCTCGTGCCCCAGGAGATCGACTGGGACGCCGTTGAGGAGTCGCCCGTGCGATGCTCCGACGCGTCGAGCGCGGAGAAGATGGTGGCGGCGATCGATGACGCGCGCAACGCCGGCGATACGCTGGGCGGCGTCGTCGAGGGTCGCGTCTCGCGTGTGCCGATGGGCCTCGGCAGCCACGTGCACTGGGACCGGAAGATCGATGGGCGCCTGGCGCAGGCGCTCATGAGCATTCATAGCGTGAAGGGCGTCGAGATCGGGGCGGGCTTCGCGGCGACGCGGACGACGGGCTCGAAGGTGCACGATGTGATCCTGCCGCTGGGTCAGTGGCTGCCCGACCAGCCTTGGGCGCGGGCGACGAACAACGCGGGCGGCACGGAAGGCGGTATCACCGACGGGCAGGACATCGTGGTGCGGATTGCGCTGAAGCCGATCGCGACACTGCCGCGTGCGCTGCCATCGGCCGACTTGATGACGGGCGAGGAGATCCCGGCGCACTATGAGCGGAGCGATATCTGCGTTGTGCCGGCAGCGGGGATCATTCTGGAGGCGATGTGCGCGATTGTTCTAGCGACGGCGGCGCTGGAGAAGTTCGGCGGGGACTCGCTGGGTGAGACCTTGCGAAACTGGCGCGCGTTCGACGCGACGACGGGCCCGCGTGGGCTACGGGAGTAGGTGGTAGGTTGTAGGGGATAGGTTGTAGTTCGTAGTGGATACCTCGACGGGTGGGCGCACGAGGGGGACAGGTCTGAAGCGCCGTTCGCATCGTGCAGAGTGAATGAACCAAGGGTGCGGCGGTCGGGGTTGGTGTGCCGCGACGACATAGACGGTGGGAAGATGAATTACGAACAGATCTGGTTGACGGGGTTCATGGCGACGGGGAAGACGCGGACGGTGCGTCCGTTGGCGACGGCGCTCGACTGGCGGGCGATCGACATCGATACGCTGATCGAGGAGCAGGCTGGGAGTAGCGCGGCGGCGATCTTCGCGTCGCGTGGGGAGGAGGCGTTTCGGGCGATCGAGACGGACGTCATCGAGCGCGTTGCCGGCATGAGCAATGTGGTGGTGGCGACGGGCGGCGGCAGTGTGCTGCGCGGAGAGAACCGGGAGGCGATGCGTCGCAGGGGGTTCATCGTCTGCTTCGATGCCCGGCCGGAGACGATCGCCGCGCGCATCCAGGATTCGACGCAGCACGTGTCGGAGCGGCCGCTACTCGCGGGCGGCAACCCGCTGGCGAAGATCATCGAGTTGAAGGGCGATCGCGACGCGATCTACGCGCAGGCGGACTTCATCATCCAGACCGACGACCTGACGCCGGACCAGGTGACGCACCAGGTGCTGCTGGCGTTCCGCGAGCGGTCGGCAGTGGCAGGTGGTACCGCGTGATCCGCGTCAGCGCGGAGCATCACGCGTACGACATCGATTGCCGATGGGGCGCGCTGGAGGACTTGGGCGCACTGATGCGAGACGCCGGGCTGCGCGGCTCGGCGTTCGTGATCGCTGATGATGCAGTGGGGCCGCTGTTCGGCGAGCGAGCGATGGCGTCGTTACGCGCGGCCGGCTTCGAGGCGGCGACGTTCACGTTTCCCGCCGGCGAAGCGAGCAAGAGCCTCGATACGGTGAGCGCGGCCTACGACTGGCTGCTGGAGCAGCGTGCCGAACGGTCGTGCGCCATCGTGGCACTGGGCGGCGGCGTGGTGGGGGATCTCGCCGGCTTCGTCGCGGCGACGTACCTGCGAGGCGTCCATTTCGTGCAGGCGCCGACATCGTTGCTGGCGATGGTCGATGCCTCGATTGGCGGCAAGGTGGGCGTAGACCACCCGCGCGGCAAGAATCTGATCGGCGCATTCTATCCGCCGCGGCTGGTGGTGCAAGACACGAGCCTGCTGGCGGCGCTGCCGGGGCGCGAAGTGCGCAGCGGTTACGCTGAGGCGATCAAGCACGGGCTGATCATGGATGCACCGATGCTGGACATCTTCGAGCGAGACGCCGCGCGGCTGTTGACTATCGAGCCGGAGCTGACGACCGAGATCGTGGCGCGAAATGCGGCGCTGAAGGCGCGCGTCGTGAGCGAGGACGAGCGCGAGGGCGGGCTTCGGATGACCCTGAACTACGGGCACACGACGGCGCATGCGATCGAGGCGGTGGCGGGCTACGGCAAGGTCTCGCACGGCGAGGCGGACAGTGTCGGCATGATGATCGCGGCGGAGGTCGGGCGGCGCATGGGCGTCACGCCCGCGGCCGTGGGTGAGCGGCAGGCGCGGCTGTTCAAGCTCTTCGGGCTGCCGCTGCGGCATCCGGGACTGGACGTCGACGCGGTGATGGCGGCGATGCTGCTGGACAAGAAGGTTGCATCGAAGAAGGTGCGCTGGGTCCTGCTTGAAGACGTTGGCCGCCCCGTCGTGCGGGATGATGTGCCGGAGGGTGTGGTGCTGGATGTGTTGCGCGCGACGTTGGGGTAATGTCCACCACGACCGAACGGGCGCCCGGCACGCGGGCGTTCGCCTGGGATGCCCCGATGGGGCCATGTTCCGACGGCGAGGCGATGCCATCCGCGCATCCGCCGGGTTCTCCCGATCGTCCTCCCGGGACCAGTGGCCGATGGTATGGCGGACATGCTGAGAGCCTTCGATCCCGTGCCCGATGACGGCGACGAAGCGGCGCCGGCCGCCTTCGTCGAACGTCTACGCTCGCTGGACCAGGGCGCATGGGCCGAGCTGTATGATCGGCACCACGCGCAGATCTGGCGCTACGCCTACGGGCGGACCGGCAACCGGGACGCGGCTGACGACGTGGCGGCCCAGACGTTCACGGAAGCGTTGTCGGCCATTCGGCGTTACCGCTGGGAGGGGCGGCCGATGCTGGCCTGGCTGTATCGCATCGCGCGGAATCTTGCCGCGAAGCAGGCTCGCGCAGAGCGACGGGCCGCGCGGGAGGTGGACGTGGAGCCGAGCGGCGGCTCGCCGGACGACCGGGTCGACGCGATCGTGCTGGCGGGCGCGCTGCAACGCTTGACCGCCGACCAACGCGAGGTGGTGTCGCTGCGTTTCTACGCCGGGTATTCGACGCGGGAGATCGCGCTGGCGCTGGGCAAGCGCGAGGCGGCGGTGTACTCGTTGGAGGTCCGCGCGATCGCCGCCCTGCGCCGGCAGCTTGGGCAGGAACTGGAGAAATCATCTTTGCAGGCCGACGAACATCGGCCGCGGTCGGGTATAGATCGGGTGAGATGAAGATCAAACTCCTTCGGACGGACGGCCGTCAGGCACAGTTGCAGCAGCTCTATCGCGCTGCCGAGGAGGGCACGCCCCTCCTGGATGCGGATCCGGAGCTCGAGCGCGCGTTCGCCGCAGACCGGCGGTTGATGCGGCAGCTTGGCCGACTCGCTGCCGCAAGCGCGCCCGTGAACCCGGCGATCGGGCGCGCGACACTGCTCGCGGCGGTGGCGCGGGAGCGGGATCACCTGCAGGACAGGGAGCGGAGACCCGCGATCGGACGACTCCTGACGGGGCGCGCCCTGGCGCTCGTGGCGACAGCCGGCATCTTCGCGGGCGGCGCCGCAGCGGTCGGTGCATCGGGAGGCGTCCAGAACGCCGCCGGTAACGCCGGCGACGTGTTGGCCGCCTTGCACGTCACGGAACGGACGCCGGATCAGGCTGACACGCATCTGGAGGACATCCAGCAGCCGGACGGATCGGGCAAGCCTGCAGATGTGCCGCCCGCGGGACATGGCGGCGGGCCCTCCAACGCTGAACAGCACGCGACTGACAACGCGGACCATGGCCTCCAGAACGCGGCCGACGGCGGCGAGAACGCGGGCCAAGGGATCCAGAATGCGTCGCCGAAGGCGCTGGAGCACGCAAACAGCCACGCGATCGACGGGCCATCGGTCAACGATGAGGCTTCGGATGCCGGCGAGCCGGCCCTGCCGCCGCAAGCGAATGAGCACGCGCAAGACGGTTCCGGCAACGGCGAAGCGCCGCCAGAACATGATTCATCGGCGGGCTCCGACGACGCGCCCGGGCGCTGAGCGCCCGAACACGTTCCCCCTTACCCCTACGGAACCCCGGACGCAGTTGAGTTGATGGGCTCGCCTCCCGCTGGAGGCGAGCCCCAACGCTCCCTCACCGGTCTTCGGTCACCCTCTCCCACGGGAGAGGGGATGCATGCAGATAATCTGCTGTCACTTGGGAGGTAGCCGCAGGTCCGCGGGTTGCGCTGGCCGGCGTCGTCTTACGGCGAGATCTGGACTTTGATGGCGCCGCTGGACTTGTCGTCGGCGGTGGCATAGGCCTGGGCGATGTCTTCCAGGCTGTAGCGGTGGGTGATGCAGCGGCGCAGCGTCGCGGCGTTGCGGCGCATGATCTCGATGGCGATCTCGTAGTCGGATCGGCGGCCCGGGCGCCCGTAGCAGTTCGACCCGACGACCGTCGGCTCCTTGATGAAAAACATGATGGGATGGATCTTCACGGGCTGCGTAAAGGCGCCGAGCACGCTGATCCGGCCGCCGACGCCGACTACGGTCAGCGCGTCGGCGAGCGTGGTGCCGTGACCGCCGACGGTCTCGACGACGACGTCGGCGCCGGCGGCGGCGAGCTGGGCGATCGCCGGCGCATCGTCACCAAAGACGGCGTCGGCGCCAAGCGCTTCGGCCATCGCCTTCTGGTGGGGATGACGGGCGGTCGCGGCGATGTAGGTCGCACCCATCGCCTTCGCGGCGGCGATCGCCATCAGACCGATCGTACCGGCGCCGAGGACGGCGACGCGGTCGCCGAAGCGGATATCGACGAGGCGGAGGCCGTGGACGGCGACGGCGAGCGGCTCGCACAGCGCGCCCAGTTCGCAATCCACCTCGGGCGGCAGTTTGTAGAGCGCGTACGACGGCAGCGGGATGAATTCGCGCAGTCCGCCGGCGATGTTGAGACCGTTGGCTTTGCGACTGGGGCAGAGGTGGTAGTTGCCTGAGCGACACTGCACGCACTTCAAGCAGACGTCGAACATCTCAAGGGCGACGCGGTCACCCTTTTCGAATCCGGTGACACCATCGCCGAGCGCCTCGACCTCGCCCGCGCACTCGTGGCCGAGGACGAAGCCGGGCGGCAGCGGGAAATCGCCGCGGTAGTAGTGGAGGTCGCTACCACAGACGCCGACGCTGCGGACGCGCACGAGCACCTGGCCGGGGGAGGGTTGCGGTGCCTCGACGTCGGAGAGCTTGAAGGCACGGGGGCCGGCGACGGCTGCCTGTCTCATGTGCGGGTGCTCCTCCGACTTTCGGCGTCCCCACCGCTCTCGTCCCTGCGGCTTCTGATCGCGCGCTCAGTTCCGGTGGGTGGTGACGGTTCTCGTCCTCGTTGCGCGAGGCTCCGATATGATGGGCGAGTGAAGGCGCTGAATCAACCGGAGAGCTGGTGGGGGTGGCACGGCTACAACCACCCGGAAGCGCTCTCGATCACGCAGATCTTGCAGGCGGGGACGATGCCGGTGCGCGTCGCGGCGATCCTGTCGCTGGCGATGGAGCGCGGCGCTTCGATGATCCTGGCCGCGGATCCGCCGGGCGCGGGGAAGACGACCATCCTGACGGCGCTGCTCGCGTTTGCGCCGCCCGACTCTTCGGTGTACTTCACGCGCGGCTGGGGCGAGACGTTCGCCCTGCCGCCGCGCGGGGCCGGAGATCCGCCGACGTACCTCCTGGTGAACGAGATCAGCGATCATCTGCCGGTGTACTCGTGGGGGCCCTACGTGCAGCGCGAACTCGAGTTAGCGGCGCAGGGCTACTCGCTGATGTCCACGATGCACGCGGAAACGGTGGACGGCGTCATCGCGCAGTTGATGGAGGAGTGCGACGTGCCGGAAGAGCTCATCGGGCGCCTCGCGCTCGTCATCCCCATGTTCGTGGGCATGAACGTTGGACGGCGCGTGCGGCGCGTCAGCGAGGTCGCGGTGCTGGAGCCGCTGGCCGGTTCGTACGACCGGCACTCGGTGGCACGATGGGATGCGGAGTCCGACACGTACGACGTGCTCTCGACGCCTGCCCAGGTGAATGCGCTGGCCCGCCGTCTCGCCATGGAGGATGAGGACCTGCTTCACGCGCTCGCCGCTCGCGAAGAGCTGCTCGAGGCGCTGATGCGCGAGGACGTGACCGCCATGGATGACGTGCAGGCACGCGTACTCGCGTCAGCGGGGTATGAAATCGTGGGTGAGGAGTTGTCGTGACCGGAGAGTTGGACGTGGTGATTGTAGGCGGCGGCATCGGCGGCGGCGCGCTGGCGACGGTGCTGGCGCGCGCGGGCAAACGCGTGCTGGTGTTGGAGAAGTCGACCGAGTACCGCGACCGCGTGCGCGGCGAGTGGATCGCGCCGTGGGGTGTCGCGGAACTGAAGGCGCTGGGGCTCTACGACGAGTTCATCGCTGGTGGCGCGCATCACTTGAGCCGGCACGTCAGCTACGGAGACGGCATCGACCCGGCCGCCGCCGAGGCGGCGGCGATGGACATCTCGGCGCTGGTGCCGGGGATCCCCGGGCCGTTGTGCATCGGCCACCCGCGCAGCTGTAACCTGCTGCACGACGCCGCGGTCGCGTCGGGCGCGACGGTGCTGCGCGGCGTGAGCGATATCGTGAGCGTGACGTTCAGTGCGTCGCCGTCGGTGACGTACGTGTGCGACGGCGGCGAACACACGGCGACCTGCCGGATCGTGGTGGGCGCCGATGGCCGCGGGTCGATCGTTCGGCGCACGGCGGGCATCGAGCTTCATCGCGACCCGACGCATCATCTGTTTTCGGGCATGCTGATCGAAGGCGCGCACGGCTGGCCGGCTGAGACGCAGGCGATCGGCGCGGAGGGAGGCGTCCACTACCTGGCCTTCCCGCAGGGCAGCGGCCGTGTACGGCTCTACCTTGGGTATGCGTCCGATCAGCCACAGCGGCTGGCGGGCCAAGGCGGCCAGCAGGCGTTTCTCGACGCCTTCCGGCTGAACAGCCTGCCCGGCAGCGAGCACCTTGCGAACGCACGCCCAGCAGGGCCATGCAACTCCTACCCGAACGAGGACACCTGGACCGACGAGCCGTACGCGGAGGGTGTCGTGCTGGTGGGCGACGCGGCTGGCCACAACGACCCGATCATCGGGCAGGGGCTCTCGATCACGTACCGCGACGTGCGGATAGTGCGCGATGTGCTGCTCGGTGCGGACTGGTCGCCGGCCGTGTTCGCGGCGTACGGAGAGGAACGGCGGGAGCGGATGCGCCGGCTGCGCTTCTCGGCGGCGTTACAGTCGCGCCTGGAGAACGAGTTCGGCGCGGAAGCCGAGGCGCGTCGCAAGCGCGCCTACGAGCGCCGCGCAGCGGACCCGATGCTGATGCTGCCGGCGCTTGCGACGATGCTGGGGCCCGAGAAGCTGCCGGCGGCGGCGTTCGAGGATGCCGTGATGGAGCGCACGCTCGCGTAGCAGGGCCGGGCTCGCGCTGCGCAAGCGCGAGGTACGGCTTGCATACGTCAGCTGATGGCGGCGTGTGTCAGCGCCGTGGCGGAAGTGGGCTACCTTGAGCATGGTAGTGGGCGCGTACCAAGCGGTGCCCAGGTCGGCTCGTCACTTGAGCGTCAAATTGAGCTCGTGGCCGCGGCTGCCGTCGCGCCCCAGATCATTGATCGCCGTCTCGACGGCGGACTTGCCGTTGAGGCGAAACGCCAACGTCGCGCCGTCGCGGCAGCCGGAGACGGACTGTGGTCCGGCGACGATCAATGTATAGAAGCGCTCGACAGCGTCTCCATAGCGGAGAGAGGCGACGCCACAACGGACCTTATCGACATACGCCTCAATCACCGTCCCGCTCGGCAGTGGGGTTCCTTCTCGATCGAACAGATGCCCCTTGAACTCGGTAACCGGGAAACTGGCACCGGCAGGCGCAGTGGACGAGAAGCTTGTGTCGAATGTCGTCGTAGCGCCGTTCTCCGGCCACGGCGCCGTCCCTTCGCTGAAGAGGAAGCCGTCTCTGGCAAACACCCAGAGCAAGACCGCGGCGCCCGGCGCGCCGCACCCACGGACTTCCTCGTCGGGGACAACCTCCACCTCGTAACGGCCCTGGGTGACCGCCGGAATCGTGTACTGGCATGCCGTAGCAAGGCCGTCGCGTATGACGCGAACGCCAAGGAACTCGGCATCGAACGGCGCGCCATCGAGCGTCAACCGGCCGTGTAGCGTCATGCGTGTACCCGCCCTCGGTGCGACCGCGGGTTCGGTCGCGACCCGATTGGAGTTGGCTGATCCGGAGGAGCTGTCGCGCTCTCCGCCTCCGCAGGCGGCCAATGCCACTACCACGATGGCAGCGCTCAGTGCTATCGCCAGCGAACGCCCGTTGGGAGATCGTAATGTCGGTAGAGGTCGCATCTCCTGGTTATACACCGGCGGCGCGGGATCGGTTCCGGCGAGCCTCAGGGCGCAAGGGCACTAGCCCGCGCCGCGCCTGGGCGGCACAATGAGGCGAACCCCGTGGCAGCATGAAAGGAACCAACCCGCAATGGTCACGCGCATCGGCATCAACGGCTTTGGCCGCATCGGACGGCAGGTGTTCAAGGCGATCAAGGAGCGGCACGGGTCCGAACTGGCCGTGGTGGCGATCAACGATCTCGTCGATAACGAGACGAACGCGCATCTGCTGAAGTACGACTCGAACTACGGACGCTACCCGGGGACGGTCGTGGCGAGCAAGACGGGGCTGACCGTCGACGGCAAGGCCGTGCGCGTGTTCGCGGAGCGCGAGCCAGGGAAGATCCCGTGGGGCAAGGCGAATGTCGACATCGTGGTGGAGTCGACCGGCTTCTTCACGGATGCCAACGCGGCGCGCGACCACATCCACGACGGCGTGAAGAAGGTGATCATCTCGGCGCCGGCGAAGAACGAAGACGTAACGATCGTGCTGGGCGTGAACAGCGAGGCGTACAAGAAGTCGAAGCACCGCGTCATCTCGAACGCGTCGTGCACCACGAACGGGCTGGCGCCGACGGTGAAGGTGCTGCTCGACACCTTTGGCATCCTGAAGGGGCAGATGACGACGATCCACGCCTACACGAACTCGCAGCGGCTGCTGGACATGCAATCGAAGGATCTGCGCGAGGCGCGCGCCGCGGCGATGAACATCGTGCCGACCTCGACCGGCGCGGCGCGGGCACTGAAGCTGGTGATCCCCGAGATCGAGGGGAAGCTGGACGGTGTGGCGTACCGCGTGCCGACCTCAACGGTATCGATCGTCGAGATCGTCGCGCTGGTCAAGAGGAAGACGACCGCGGCGGAGGTGAACGACGCGATGCGGAAAGCGGCGGCGAAATCGATGAAGGGCATCCTCGCCGTGACGGACGAGCCGCTGGTTTCGATGGACCTGAAGGGCGACCCGCATTCTTCGACCGTCGACTCGCTGATTACGAACGTGGTGGCGGGTGACCTGGTGAAGGTGGCGTCGTGGTACGACAACGAGTGGGGCTACTCGTGCCGCACGGCGGATCTGTGCGCGTTCATCGCGAACAAGGGGCTGTGAGTAGTTCGTAGTTTGTAGCGGGCAGTTCGTTGTTGAGGAGAACGACGCGGAGGTCGGCACCGCAGCCGGCCTCCGCTGTTGATCCGAGGGAATGATGGGCGAAGGGGCGATCCCGCTGCGGGCGGTGGGTGTGGAGCCCGGGCATCAGCACGCGCCCGCGTACGAGGCGCCGTATCGCTGGTTCATCGCCGCCAGCCTGACGTTGGCGATCGGCGGCGGATTCATGTTGTCGTTGCTGCTGCCGCTGGCACGTGCGGAGCGATGGGCGTGGGGCGATGGCATCCGCTGGCAAGCGCTGATCCAGGCGCACGGGCAGCTCCAGCTGATCGGATTTGGCGGGCTGTTCGTGATGGGGATGGCGTTTCGGCTGATGCCGCGCTTCTCAGGCAGGCCGCTGGCGTACCGGGCGCTGGTGCCGGTGCTCATCCCCGTGATTCTTGCGAGCCTGGTCCTGCGGTCGGTAGCCGAGCCGTCCGGCGACGGTGTGCTACGTGACGCCGCGTTAGTGGCATCGGCGGCGCTGATGCTGGTTGGCGGGCTCGCGTTCGCGGCGATCATCTGGCGCACACTGTTGCATCGCGAAAGCCGGGCTGAGGCGACGGGTTACTTCTTCGTGCTGGGGGCGCTTGGGTTCTGTGCCGGCGCCGTGCTGAATCTGCTGCAGGCCATCGAGATGGTGCGCGACGGCTTGGCGATCGCGCCTGTGTCAAAAGAGACGGCCCAGGTGTTCACGCAGCAGTACGGCTTTCTGATCATGTTCGTGTCGGGCGTGAGCGGACGCGCCGTGCCGACGTTCACGGGCGCCGCGCGCCGGCCCATCGCATCGCGTGCCGTGGCGCTCTTGCTCGCGATCGGCGTGGCGCTTTTTGCCGGGGCGATGCTGTGGATCACGTACCGCTCGTACTCGGAGACTGCGGCACGGGTTGGCGATTTCGGGCAGCTGGCGACGGCGGCGGCGTTCGCCATGTCCGTGTGGTTGTCCGGCACGCTCTGGCCCACGAAGAATCGTGTGGCGGCGGCGTCGCAGACGGCATTTTGGTTCGTGCGATCGGCGTACGCCTGGATGCTGGTCGCCGCGTTGCTGACGGCATGGTACGGTGCGCGCGCACTCGTCGATGGTGGGCTGCCCGACACGTACGAACTGGACGCGATCCGCCATGTGCTGACGATCGGCGTGTTGACGATGATGATCGTTGGGATGACGATGCTGATCGTGCCGGAGTTCGCGGGGCGGCGGTTGCAGCACCCGGACGAACGCTGGCTGTTGTGGGCGATGATCGCGGCGCTCAACGCGGCAGCTGCGTTGCGGCTCTGGCCGGCCATTGAGGGCATCAACTGGCTGGCGGAGACGCGTTACTGGCCGATGGCGGCATCGGGCGCGCTGGCTTCGAGCGTGATCATCGTGTTCGCGGCGATGTTCGCGCAGAGCTATTTCGAGCAGCGGGCGCCGCGCTGGGGATCGCCCGCGGCGCTCGCGGCGCGGGAGGCGGGCGGCGGACAACCGCCTGCGCGGTAGCCACGCCGCGTGTGATCACGCGTGCTAGGCTGAACGGCTCCGCCGGTTCGCGTTCGTTTTGGTCTCGCAGCGCCCGCAGGAAACTGGATGACTAGCCCCCAACACCTCTCGCGCAGCGGTGAAGGCGTTCTGGAACGCTGGGCGCGTTTCTCGCACAGGCATCGCTGGCGGGTGATTGGCGCCTGGGTGGCGATCCTCGCCGGATTGTTTGCGGCGAACTTCCTGTTCGGTGGCGCCTACGTATCGGAGTTCAAGGTGCCGGGCGCGGAGTCGCAGACCGCGTCCGACCTGTTGAAGGCGCACTTCCCGGCGCGGTACGGAGACTCCGCCGACCTGGTGTTCGAATCGCAAGCGGGCGTATCGAGCGCCGAAGCCCGCCCGCGCATACAGGCAGTGATCGACGAAATCAAGACGATCGACGGCGTAGCATCGGTGCAGTCGCCGTTCGATGACGCGCGCTTCGTCTCGAAGGACGGCACGATCGGGCGGGCGGATGTCATCTGGTCGACGAGCGCGAGCGAGATCAAGACCGGGAGTCTGGAGCGATTCCTGAGCGTCGCCGACGGCGCGAACGGTAACGGCCTCAAGGTCGAGGCCGGCGGATCCGTCGTCGCACAGAATGAAGAGCCGTCGTTCGGTTCCGAGATGTTCGGCTTCCTGGCCGCTGTGCTGATCCTGTTGATCGCATTCGGGTCCGTGATCGCGATGGGGCTGCCGCTGGGAGCGGCGATCTTCGGGCTGGGCGCCGGTTTCTCGGCGATCGGCCTGGCAACGAATCTCGTCAGTTTCCCCGCGTTCAGTCCGCAGTTTGGCGCCATGATCGGCATTGGCGTTGGTATCGATTACAGTCTGCTGATCGTGACGCGGTTCCGCGAAGGGCTGCACGCGGGGAAGGGTGTGGAGGAAGCGCTCGTGCTGGCGCTCACGACGTCCGGCCGCGCGGTGATCTTTGCCGGCATGGTGGTGGCGGTGGCGTTCCTGGGGCTGTTCCTGGTGGGGCTGCCGTTCGTCGCGGCGCTGGGGACGGCCGGCGCGATCGTCGTCATCTTTGCGGTGCTCGTGGGATTGACGCTGACGCCGGCGACGCTGGCGGTCGCGGGCAAGCGCGTGGACAGCCTGCGGGTGCCGTTCCTGCATACGACGGAGGGGGTCGACCCGCGGAGCACGTGGTACCGGCTCAGCGAGGCGATCCAACGTCACCCGCTGCCGTACTTCCTGGTGACCGCGGCGGTGCTGCTGCTTCTGGCCGCGCCCGCGCTGTCGATGAACCTTGGATTTACGGACGCCGGGAACAATCCGGAGCGCCAGCATTCGCGGCGGGCGTACGACCTGCTGACCAAGGGATTCGGGCCGGGATTCAACGGCAAGCTCGTCGTCGTCGCCGATCTCTCGGAGGGCGGTGACGACCGGCTGGAGGCGCTGCACGGTGCGCTGGCCTCGGCGGACAACGTCGCCGAGGTAGCGCCAGTCGCGATGAACCCGGCAGGTGACACCGCGCTGATCACCGTCGTCCCGAAGACGAAGCCGCAGGACGTCGCCACGAACCAACTCGTGCACCGGCTGCGTGATGATGTGATCCCGAACGCGATGTCCGGCAGCAGCGGGCGCGTCTACGTGACGGGCGGACTGGCGGGATTTCTGGACGCTCGCGACCGGATCACGGCGCGGATGCCGCTGCTGTTCGCCGGAGTGATCGGGCTGAGCTTCCTGCTGCTTACGCTGGTGTTCCGCTCGGTCGTGGTCGCGGCGAAGGCGGCGGTGATGAACCTGCTGTCGATCGGCGCGAGCTACGGCGTACTGGTGGCGGTCTTCCAGTGGGGCTGGTTGTCCGGGGTCATCGGCATCGAGAAAGGGCCGATCGAGACCTTCATCCCGATGATGATGTTCGCCATTCTGTTCGGGCTGTCGATGGACTACGAGGTGTTCCTGATCAGCCGCGTGCGCGAGGAGTATCTGCGCACGGGCGACAATGCCTCGGCCGTGAGCCACGGGCTCGCGGCGACGGCGCGCGTGATCACGGCGGCGGCGGCGATCATGGTCGCGGTGTTTCTGACGTTCGTCTTCGGGGAAGACCGCGTGATCAAGGAGTTCGGCGCCGGACTGGCGACGGCGATCTTTGTGGACGCGACCATTGTGCGCCTGGTGCTGGTGCCGGCGACGATGGAGCTGCTGGGGGACCGCAACTGGTGGTTGCCAGGGTGGCTGGACCGCTTGCTGCCACGCGTGAGCTTCGAGGGCTCGCCGGAGGAGCCGGCGAGCATCGGCACCGCCGCGGGTGGCGGACGGTAGGTCCCAGAGAGATGGTTCTCCCGCCGTTGTTGACGGCCAGGGCTCGTGCGGAGGATAATCGCGGCGTTGGAGGGGAGGACGCACATGGATGACAGAGCTGTCGCACGCCTGACGGCCGTTGCAGGGTTCGCCACGGTCATTGTCGTGCTGATCGCGTTTGCGATCTTCGGGGCGCTGTCACCGCCGACGGAGAGCGGCTCCGCCCAGGACATTGCGAAGTTCTTCGGCGACAACCGCACCATCCTGGCGGTGCTGGTGTATCTTGTGGCCCTCAGCTTCGGCCTCAACCTGATCTTCTTTGTCGGCCTGCGCGACGTGCTGCGGCGGCGCGCGCCGGACCTCGAGACGCTCGCGACCGTCGGCGCGGCGGGCGGTGTCGTCTTCATCGCGATCGCGTACGTGGGGTTCGGCGTGCTGCTCCAACTGGTGTATCGGGAAGGGGCGGGCGACGCCGACACGCAGAAGACGCTGTTCGATATCTACAACCTGAACATCACGATGGCGAGTGTGCCGACGGCTGTGGCGGTGGGCGCGATCTCCGCGCTGGTCCTGCGGTCCGCGGTGTTGCCGGCTTGGCTCGGCTGGTATGGGTTCGCCGTCGGCGTGGCGCACCTGATCGGCATGGGGGCGCTGGCGCGAGACGGGTTCTTCGCGCCGAGCGTGATCGGCGGCTACATCGCGCCGCTGATGTTCTATGCGTGGGTGCTGGCCTTCAGCGTCCTGCTCTGGCGCGAGCAAGCCCCGGTGGCCACGTGACGCGGTTCAAACAGCGGGTTCGTTGAGCTGCAGCCACAGCTGCCACTGGTAGTCCTGGCCCCAGCGGGCGAGGATGCGCGCCAGGACGGCGCTGAGGCTCACGCGCGGGTCGAGGGAGGCGAAGAGCGGGTCAACCGTGAGTTCGTGCACGGCGCCGCGGAACACCGTCACGATCTCCTTCGGCCCAAGGCCGTGGTCGACGAAGGTGCGCAGGAGGGCGTCTTCGCGCGCGCGGACGCCCGTGCCCGCCGGATCGACGCAGACGTAGATGTATTCCGAGAACTGGGTGACGGCGGCCGACCATCGCTCGTTGGTGAACGCTGTGTTGAGTAGTGTGGAGCCGTCGAACGCGTCCAGATGCGTGCCTTCGATGAACGGATCGACAAGCCAGTTGGCATCGATGTTCGCGCGCGTCGTCGCGCTTGGTCCGTGCTCGACAACGTGCTCCTCCTGAGCGACGACCTGCAGGTCCTTCGGCCTGGGCGCCAGCGCGGTGCGGATGGCCTTGAACAGGTCGGCCTGGAGCCGCGCATCCTTCGGAATGAAGTCCGATGCGCCGGCATGGATGGCGGCGGCGATGAGCCGCTCGTCATTGATCCCGCTGACCATGATCACAGGTGTGTCGGGATAGAGGCGGCGCACGTCGCGGATGAGATTGAGCCCGTTCGTCTCCTTGAGTGCGTACGCGGTGAGGATGACGTCGCAGGACTCGCGCGAGAGAAACGCGAGCGCGCGTCCAGCGGAATCGACCAACACGACTGTGCGGAGGCCGAAGACGCCGAGCATCCGGCGCAGGGCCAGGGCGTCGCGAGGACTCGTCTCGACGACCAGCACGGTGGCGAAGCTCGGCTCGGGTCTCTCTTCGATGTCCATCCCCGTCCATCCCGCCGGACGCGCGCCGCGAACCTCGCGCGGCACGCTTGTGGGAGTATCGGAGTCGGCGTGACGCGAATGGCCCTACGGGCGTGTGCGGAACCACGGATCCAGGGCGGCGGAAACCCGTAGATGCGTGCGCGGAGGCGGCTGAGCATGACGCCTGGCGGTTCGCGGGGAACCGAAACGGCCCGGAGCATCTGCTCCGGGCCGTTCTCGTGTTCGACCGACGCGAAGGCTTAGTTCGCGAGCCGGACGTTGAGGGCGCGGCTCTTGCGCGGGTCGCGGTCGTCGGCGCCTTTGTCGAACTCGACCATCTGGCCTTCGTTCAGGCTGTCGAAAATGCCGCCCTGGACGGCAGTCGTGTGGAAGAAGATATCTTCCGACTCGCCATCCGGCCGGATGAAGCCGAAGCCCCGGTCCTTCGCCAGCCGCTTGATCTGTCCTGTTGCCATGTGTTCCGTTCTTCCCTTCCTATCGCCGCAGCATACGTCTCCGGCGGCAAGGGGCCGCCGGCAGAACTACGACGTTCTACACGATCATCAGTCCGGCGCCTTGCGCCGTGCGATCCTCATGTCCGTGGAGTCGTCGAGTGCTGCTGCGGGAGTACCGAGGCGGCGAAGAGGACTGCGCGAAGAGGACTTACGGTCGCAGGATAGCAGGTTTCGGTGGCGTGCCACAACCGAAGGCGGCGAATAGAGGGGAACTACGAAGCACACGAAGTGGAACGTTCGGCGCCCGAACGGAGCGCCGCGGCCCTGGGGCTGCGTATCGACGGTTGGAGGCCGTCCGGCGTGGGCCTATAATGGCGCACCAAACGGCGGGTGCGACGAGTATCGCCGCGACGACGAGGACAAGATGACCGACGAGACCGTGCCGGAGCTTCGGGGCGAGGCCATGCGGGCGCTGCGCGCGGCGGTTGATCGGCGCGCTCTCGATGGTTGGCACGTGGAGTACCTGGGCCGAAAGGGGCGGGTGACGGGCGTCCTGCGCGGGCTCGCGGAGCGCTCGATCGAGGAGCGCAGAGCGCTGGGCGCGGCGTCCAACGCGCTGAAGGCGGAGCTGGAGGCGGCCTTCGAGGCGCGCACCGAGGAGTTGCGGCGCGCGGCGGTCACTGCGTCGATCGAGACGGGGAGGGTGGACGTGACGCTGCCGGCGCGACCGCACCGGCGTGGCGGCCTGCACCCGGTGACGCAGCTTCTGCGCGAAGTGCTGGACGTGTTCCGTTCGATGGGCTTCTCGATCGTCGAGGGGCCCGAGGTGGAGTTGGACTACTACAACTTTGAGGCGCTGCGCATCCCGGCGGATCATCCGGCGCGCGACATGTGGGACACGCTGTGGGTCGACCACGAGATCGCCGGTCGGCGGCCGATGCTGCTGCGCACGCACACGTCGCCGGCGCAGATCCGGACGATGGAGCAGCAGGCGCCGCCGATCCGTGTAGCGGTGCCGGGGCGCGCGTATCGTTTCGAGGCGACGGACACCACGCACGAGTGGATGATGACGCAGATCGAGATTCTGGCGGTGGATGAAGGCATTACGCTGGCGCACCTGAAGGGCACGCTGCTGGAGTTGATGCGGCGGCTGTTCGGGCGGGACCGACAGGTGCGGCTTCAGTGTTCGTACTTTCCCTTCGTCGAGCCGGGGGCCGAGGTGGCGATGGACTGCTACGTCTGCAGCGGCAAGGGCTGCGCGACGTGTCACCAGAGCGGCTGGATCGAGATGGGCGGCGCCGGCATGGTGCATCGCGAGATACTCGAGAACATGGGCATCGATTCGAAGAAGTACACCGGCTTCGCGGCAGGCATGGGGCTGGAGCGGCTGGCGATGAACTACTTCGGCGTGCCGGATATCCGCTACTTCTACCAGAACGACCTCCGCTTGTTGCAGCAGTTTTAGGGCGGCGCGATGCGAGTCTCACTCAAGTGGCTGAGCGAGTACGTCGACCTGCGTCTTCCCCCGGAGGAGTTGGCGGCGCGGTTGACGATGGCGGGGCTGGCGGTCGATGCGATCGTGCGGACCGGCGGCGACTGGGGCAGCGATATTCGCGTCGCGCAGGTGACCGGCGTCGACCCGCACCCGAACGCCGACCGGTTGCGGCTGGCCTCGGTGGACGTGGGTGGCGGCGAAGGGCACCGCGTGGTCTGCGGCGCGCCGAATCTCGCCATCGGGCAGAAGATCGCGTTTGCGACGGTGGGCGCGCGCGTGCGAGATGGGCACAGCGGCAAGGCATCTGTGCTGAAGCCGGCGGTGATCCGCGGCGTCGAATCATCGGGGATGGTGCTGAGTGAGTACGAACTGGGCATCTCCGACGAGCACGAAGGGATCCTGGTGCTGCCGGCGGACGCCACGGTCGGGATGCCTCTCATCGATCTGCTGGGTGACACGATCTTCGAGCTGTCGGTGACGCCGAATCGCGCTGACTGGCTCTCGGTGCTGGGCATTGCTCGCGAGGTGGCGGCGCTGACGGGGGAGAGCGTGCGGGAGCCTTCGCTGGAGTACGCGGAGGGCGGCGGGCCGATCAAGGGGCGCTGTGCCGTCATGGTGAAGGCGCCAGACCTGTGCCATCGCTACATCGCGACCCTCATCACGGGCATCAAGCTGGGACCATCGCCGGAGTGGATGCAGGAGAGGCTCATCGCGCTGGGACAGCGGCCGATTAACAACGTCGTTGACGTGACGAACTACGTCATGTTGGAGATCGGCCAGCCGCTCCACGCGTTCGATTACGACAAGGTGGTGGGGCACGAGATCATCGTGCGGCGCGGCACGGATGGCGAGGAGTTCACGACGCTCGATGGTGAGCCTCGCAGGCTGACGAGCGAGATGCTGGTGATTGCCGACCAGCGCGGGCCGGTGGCGCTTGCGGGCGTGATTGGTGGGCGCGAGAGCGAAGTGGCGGACAAGACCGTCAACATTCTGCTGGAAGCGGCGACGTTCAGCGGGAGGAGCGTGCGGCGCACGGGCGCTGCTCTGAAGGTGCGCAGCGAGGCGTCCTCGCGCTTCGAGAAAGGATTGCCGCCGGAGCTAGCGATGGTGGCGTCGAAGCGCGTCACGAAGCTGCTGGTGGAGGTGTGCGGCGGCATCGCGGCCGCGGGCGCGGTCGATGTGTATCCGGCGAAAGCGCGGGAGACGCGCATCGAGGTGACGCGGCAACGTATCGCCCAGGTGTTGGGGATCGACCCAGCGACGTCGAAGGTGCGCGGCATTCTGACGGCGCTGGGCTTCTCGGCGCGCTGGGCGCCGCCGGATCGCTACGTCGTGCGCGTCCCGTACTGGCGGCCCGATGTGCGCATCGACGACGACGTGGCGGAGGAGGTCGCGCGCGTCATCGGCTACGACCAGATCCCGGCGATGCCATTGGCGGGCGCGGTACCGCCGCCGATCGTGCAGCCGCTGCGCGAGCTGCGGGAGCGGGCGCGCGACGTGCTGGCGGAGGCCGGCATGCGCGAGGTGATCTCGTACTCGATGACGACGATGGAGGCGCTTGCACGCGTGCTGCCGAAGGAGTACCTGGCGATCTACCCGCCGTACCGCCTGGTGAATCCGATCACGGCCGACCACGAATACCTGCGGCCGACGCTGCGCGCGAACCTGCTGATGACGCTGGCATCGAACCTGCGCTACGAGAAGGGCGAGGTGGTGATCTTCGAGACGGCGCGGACGTATGAGCGCCCGGATGAGCGCCTGCCGCAGTCGGGGCGGCCGTTTGGCGAGGAAGCGCTTCCGACCGAGCGCGAGGTGGTGGCCGGCATCATCAGCGGGCGGCGGGCGGACCGCTGGGGACGACCAGAGGGCGAGCCGGTCGACTTCTTCGATGCAAAGGCGTACGTGAACGACTTGCTGCGCGGGCTGGGGGCGCCGGTGGAGTACGCGGCTGCGCAAGAGTTCGGGTTCGCGCCTGGGCGCACAGCGGAAGTGCGGGCTGGCGACGTGCGCGTAGGGGTGGTGGGGCAGGTGCATCCCGACGTAGCCGCGGCGTTCGACGTAGAGCAGGATGCGTATCTGTTCGAGATCGTGCTGGACGACGTGCTTCCGCACGCGGCAGCGACGCGGAGGGCGGCGAGTGTTTCGCGCTTTCCGGCCGTCGAGCAGGACCTGGCGTTGATCGTCGATGCGGGCACGACCGCAGGTGCAATGCAGCGCATCATCGAAGCGGCACCGCTCGTGCGGGAGGCGCGCGTGTTCGACGTGTATGCCGGGGACCAGGTGCCGGCGGGGAAGAAGTCGGTCGCGTTCGCCGTCAAGTACCAGTCCGACGACCACACGCTGACCGACGACGATGTCGCCAGGACGCAGCGCAAGCTGGTCGAGCACTTGCGGCGGGAGTTCGGCGCCGAGTTGCGCGGGCCCGGCGGATAAGCATCAAGCCCGCGGCCGGCTCGCTGCGCGAAGACCGCGAATGTGCGGTGCCGTAGCTGTTCGCTGTCGCTCAGGCGTCGAGGCGGGCGCCGTCCAGCGCCTGGCGAGCGTTGTAGGGATCGAACCCCAGCAACTCGTCGATCGCCTCCTCGTCGAAGCCGACGATAACTTCGCCATCGATCACGGTGACCGGCGTGCTCTGGGCGCCGAGCTTCATCATCTCGTCGCGGGCTGCCGAGTCGCTGTCGATGTCGCGCTCGGTGTACGTCTGCCCGCGCGACTCCAGGTGCAGGCGCACCATCTCGGAGAACTCGCAGAAGCCTTGCGAGTAGAGCACGACGGTGTGGTGGATGGTCGATGTGTCGGTCATCGTCTTACGCCTGCTTCAGGGCGAGGTCGCGCGTCATCTCGAGGTGCCCGAGATGCAGCGATGCGTGCTCAACGACCTGCATGAGCGCGTCGCGCACGGATATCTCGTGCGTTTTCGTGCCTCCTCGGAGCACCTGCGGCGGCACGAGACGGTGATCGAGCCGTACCGGCTCGAGTGCCGCGAGCGCCTCGGTGATCTCGGCTGACAGCCGTGCGACATCGCCGCGCAGGCGCGCCGCGCTCTCGCCGGTCGCGGCGAACTCCCCCGGCCGGTCGCGATCGACATCGCGGCCGCAGGCGATGCCGAGCACCCAGGCGCGCGCGTTGCCGAGGGTGTGGGCGGCGAGCGCGTAGGCGCTGTTTGCGCCGTCGATGGGTGGGCGCCAGTTGAGCTGGGCTTCCGTCAGGTCGCTGAGACAGTCGACGGCGAGCGAGAGGCGGTCGCGGATGTAGGCGTCGTAGGCGGCGATCTCGGCGTTCATGCGTGGCATGATAGCGTGCGGAAGCGCCGCAGGCGACGTGGATGTGTGGGCGCTATACTCGCGCACACGCTGACCGGCGATCACGGAGGACAACGCACATGACGACCGAAATCGGACCCCATGACCTCATCGCAAGCGCCGTCTCGCTGCAGCCGGCGATCCGGGAGTTCGCCGACGAGACGGAGCGCATGCGCCAATGCCCGCCGGCACTCGTCGACATCCTGCACGAGCACCGCATGTTCGACATGATCCTGCCCGCGACGTACGGCGGGCTGGAGACGGACATCATCACGATGGTGCGTGTGCTGGAGGAACTGGCGGTGGCCGACGGGTCGTCGGCGTGGGCCGTCGGGATCGGCTGCGGCACGAGCATCATCGCGTCGGCGATGCCGGAGGCCACGGCTCGCGCTGTGTTTCAGCCGCGCGTGGTGACGGGCGGGGCGATGGCGCCCAACGGCCGCGCCGTACGGGTCGATGGCGGCTATCGCGTCAACGGCCGCTGGGGATTCGCGAGCGGATGCACCCACTGCTCCTGGCTGGTGGGTGGCACGTTGGTGATGGACGGTGACGCGCCACGCATGCTTGAAGGCGGCATGCCGGACTGGCGCACGATGCTGTTCCCGGTGCATGACGTCGAGATCATCGACACGTGGCATGTCTCCGGACTGCGCGGCACGGGCAGCCGCGATATGGAGGTGAAGGAGGTATTCGTGCCGGATGAGCGGGCGATCTCGCTGATGGGCCAGCGGAGGTACGTCGATGGACCGATGTACCGGTTCCCGCCGCTTGGGTTCCTGGCGCTGACGATCGCACCGATCCCGCTCGGCGTGGCGCGGCGCGCCATCGATGAGTTGCTGGTGCTGGCCGGTTCGAAGACGCCCATGGGGGCGATGAACAAGCTCCGCGAGCGCGCCGTCGTCCAGTACGAGATCGCGCAGGCAGACGCGAAGCTGCGGTCGGCGCGGGCATGGTTATACGAGGTCACGCAGGAGATGTGGGAGCAGTGCGTCCGGGGCGACGAAGTCTCGATGCATGGCCGCGCGATCTTGCGCTCGGCATGCGCGCACGCAGCGATCGAATCGTCACGCGCGATCGATATCGCCTACACGCTGGGCGGAGGCACGGCGATCTACGAAACGAGCGTGCTGCAGCGGTGTATGCGTGATGCGCATGCGGCCACGCAGCACGTGATGCTGGCGCCGCCCAACTACGAGACGGCGGGGCGCCTCATGCTGGGGCTGCCGCCGGCGTCGCCGATGGTGTAGGGGTGGGTTCCGGTTGTCCGTAGGCGGTGGGGCTCGAACTCCGGCCCGCCGATGCTACTGGTCCCAGCCGTAGCGGGCGGCGAGGTCCGGGGTGTCCAGATCGGGGCTGTGGCGGGTGAGGCCCAGTGCGTGACCTATCTCGTGGAGGATCAGGCGTTCGCGGCGGGTCTCGACGTCCGAACCGCCGGGGATGATGTCGTTCAGGTAGATATCGGCGCGGGCGATCTCGCCGCTGCAGGCCAGGGGCAATGGCGACGGGGGGAAGTTGCACGCGATGCCCGCGGCGTCGTACACCGCAGCAAACCCGCCGGCGCCTGAAGGAAACGCGTATCCCTGCAATTCAGGCGGTGTGGCGTCGCCGTAGCGGCGAAAGGTGATGACGATGTTCGCGCTTTCGATCGAACTCCGAAACCACAGGTGCGGATCGCTCGTCGCGTATACCCATACCGACGCGTCGATCGCCGGGGTCCAGTCGTCGCCGCCGGTGGCATCGAAGACGGCGAGACGCAGCGGTTCGCCTGAACCGTAGGCGTAGTTCAACGCGGGCGTCCCGCTGGCCGGGATGATGCCGCACCCGGCCGCGAGCGCGGCGAGCCCCAGGAGAGATCCGAGTGAGCATGCGCGGAGCGCGCAGGGGACGCGGCGGAGCGGCAAGAAGATCTGCCTGGCGGGGCAGGGTCATTCGGCGGGGTACACGGGTGCAGATCATAACGCAAAACGGGGCGGAGCGCCGCAGCGGGCACGAATCCAGAGTTGGCGAGCTTGACGTGCGCGTGCCGGTGCCGTGGCACGGGTCGACATGCTGAAGCCTCGCGAGGGATGGGCGGGCTCGTTCTACGCCTTCAGGCCGCCCGGCGCCGTTCGCGTGGTTCGGCGGGGGCATCAGCAACGCTGGGAGTGCGCAGCCGGCGCGGGGTGTCCACGCGGGCCGGAACGCCGGCGACCCTGGCGTTGACCGTGTCGGCGGCGCGGAGCACGTCCATCGGGACGCCCGCGTGCGCCGCGAGGTCGAGGAGCGCCTTACTGTCCTTCGGCAGGCACTTGCCGCCGTAGCCGCGATACCCATCGGCCAGAACGTCGGAATGCGATGCGCCGATACGAGGATCGGCGGCGACAATGTCGCGTGCGGCGGCGTAGTCGATGCTCAGCTGCTGGCAGAGGTCGAAGACCTCGTTCGCGAAGCTCACCTTGATCGCCAGGAAGGAGTTGGCGACGTACTTCGCCATCTCCGCCTCGCGGGCGGCGCAGACGCGCACGAACGGGGCGGGAGGCAGCAGGGCCAGCAGGCGCTCCGCGTCGCCTTCGCTGCGAGACGTCACGCCGACGATCTGGCGGTCAGGGTGGGCCATGTCGTGGTTCGCCGAGACCTCCCGCAGGAATTCCGGGTTGAACATCAACCGATGCTGCGGATAGCGGCGTTGCAACTCGTCCGTCGTGCCGGGAAGCACGGTCGACTTGACGACCACGAGCTTGCTGCCCGTGATCGATGCCATCGCGTCGAGGAGATAACGGTGGTCGAAGCCGCTGCCGGCTTCGTATGGCGTCGGCACGCAGATGAAGACGATACCCGCGGCGTCGATCGCGCCGCGGCTGCGCAGGCCTTTCGGTGGGTCGTAGGACTGAACGGGCGTGCGCTGCGACTCGAACCAGGCGCGGAGCGCGCCACCTACGACGCCATCGCCGATGATTCCGATCCGCGCGCCTGCATCCTGCATGTACTGTCGCTCCTGATCGCCTATGGCTGACGGTTCCGGCGTCCTGAGGAGTATTCGGCGCTAGTAGGGTCGCTGGCGCTCAGGGCGAACCCTAACGCTGGCACGGCAGCGTCCCGATAGGCGCCAGTGCGCAAGCGGACGCTGCGTCCGCCGGTCATGTCGACTAGAACGACTCGCCGGCCGTTCGCGCGGCGCGACGCAGAGCATCGATTCATCGAAGGTTGCGCCTGGATCGGGCTGCTCATCGCTTCGCGATCAGTTGCTGACGGTGAAATTGGCGGCGTACCACGCCTTGTTGCCGGACGTGTCACTCGCTTCGACGAGGATGCGGTGGGAGCCGTTGGACAGCAGCGTCGTGTTCCAGCTCCACCCGTACGCGGCCGTCGGGTCGTTGCCCTGGTAGACGCCATCCATCCAGAACTTCACGGTGAGGATGGCGATGTTGTCGGAGGCGTTGACCGTGGCGTTGAGCAGGCCCGAGACGACTTGATTTGCCGTCGGCGCCGCGATGCTCACTGTCGGCGGCGTTGTGTCCACACCGTTGCTGACGACGAAGTTGACAGCGCTCCACGCCTTGTTTCCGGACATGTCGCTGGCTTCGACGAGGAGGCGGTGCCCGCCGTTGGCGAGCTGGCTGGTGTCCCAGCTCCAGCCGTATGCCGGCGCGGGGTCGTTGCCCTGGTAGGCGCCATCCATCCAGAACTTCACCGTGAGGACGGCGATGTTGTCGGAGGCGTTGACGCTCGCGTTGAGCTGGCCGGAGACCACCTGATTCGTAACCGGCGCCGCGATGTTCGCCGTCGGGGGCGTCGTGTCCAGGCCGTTGCTGACGACGAAGTTGGCGGCGCTCCATGCCTTGTTGCCGGACGTGTCGCTGGCTTCGACGAGGAGGCGGTGGCCGCCGTTGGCGAGCTGAGTGGTGTCCCAACTCCAGCCGTATGCAGGCGCTGGGTCGTTGCCCTGGTAGGCGCCATCCATCCAGAACTTCACCGTGAGGATGGCGATGTTGTCAGAGGCGTTGGCTTGTGCGTTGAGCTGGCCGGAGACGACCTGGTTCGTTGTGGGTAGTGTGATGCTGACCGCGGGCGGCGTCGTGTCGCTGGCCGTGGGTGTGTTGGTGACGGTGGGCGTCGCCGTTGGTGTGCTGGTCGGCGTCGCCGTGGCCGTGGCCGTGGCCGTTGTCGTGGACATGGCGGGGGCGGCGTTGACGCGGCCCCAGCCCGTGTTGTTGTCGAAGCCGGCCGCGTCCATGTTGGTGGCGGTGGTTGTGAGCTTTGTGCGGATCTGGTTCTTGTCGGTGACGCCCGCCGCGATCATCAACGCGACGACGCCGGCCAGGTGCGGCGCGGCGAACGACGTGCCGCTTCCGATGCCGTAGCCGCCGGTGTAGGCGGCGCAGACGCACAACGCGCCGAGCACGCTCTCGCCCGGCGCCATGAGATCGAGTTCGGGGCCGTAGTTCGAGAAGGACGATCTGGAGCCGGCCTGGTTGTTGGACCCCGTCGCAATCACGCTGGCGTAGGCGGCCGGGTAGAGGACGGGGCCGTTGTTGTTGCCGCTGGCGGCGACCACGACGACGCCCGCGTTCCAGGCGTTGTCCACGGCCACCTGCAGGGTGGAGTCGGGCGTCGACGAGCCGAGGCTGAGGTTGATCACCTTCGCGCCGTGGGACACCGCCCAATCGACCCCCTGCGCGACACCGAACGTGCTGCCGCTGCCGGTGCTGTCCAGCACCTTCACGGGCATGATCTTGCACGCCCAGCAAACGCCGGCGCCTCCCTGGCTGTTGTTGGTGTTCATGGCGCTGATGCTGGCGACGAAGGTGCCGTGGTAGTGGTCGTCGGTGGTGTTGGTGTTGTTGCCGATGAAGTTGTAGCCCGCGGTAGCGCCGCTCGTGATCTTGCCGGCGAGGTCCGGGCGCGTAGCATCGACGCCCGTATCGATGACGGCGACGATGACGCCGGAACTGCCGGTGGACGTGTCCCAGGCTGCGGGGAGGCCGATCTGCGGCAAGTTCCATTGATTGGTGGCGTAGAGCGGGTCGGTGGGCGATGCCGCGACGGTTACGACACGGTTCGGTTCGGCGAACTCGACATCGCCGCTCGCGCGGAGGGATGCGACGGCGGCATCTTCGGACTGGCCCGGGCGCGGCGTCACGAGGACAAGGCCCGATCCGGCGGTGCTGGCGCTGGCGTCGGAGTGGGCGTCTCCTAACGCGGTCGCCAGGGCGCCGAGCGAGGCGCTGCGGCGGAACTTGACGACCACGCCGCCGGCGCGCTGCTCTGGTGCGTCTTGGGAAGCCGGGCCAGGGACAGATGAGGCGGCTCCGTGAAGCGCGGGCGCGGCGGCGCCAGAGGCGCCAAGCGCGATGATCAGGGCAAGAAGCTTGAGGCGCATGAACCCCCATGACGGCAGAGTCGCAGCGCCTCCGCGCCGGCGCACAACGCCGCCCATCTTGAGTGTCGGCGCTCAGGCGCTCTCCCTTAGGGGCCGGCGGCGCCATGCGAGTGCAACTGCGACATCGCTCGTACTTGACAATCACTGCGCCGCAACATGTGTTACCTCCCGCTAGACGGGACGAGGCTGTAGGATCGGACGCGATGCCCGTATCAAACCTGATGCCCGAATCAGCTTCCCGCACGGCGCGGAAGCGCATGCGCAACCGCGATGCGCTGGCGTCAGCTGCGCGCCGCCTGTTCGCTCGAGACGGGTTCGAGGCGACGACGATCGCCGACATAACGGAACAGGCTGACCTCGGGTTCGGTACGTTCTATCGCTACTTCCCGGACAAGGAGGCCGTCCTCGAAGCGGTGCTCGACGACGGGCGTCGCGAGATCGACGCGGTGCTGCTGGCGGTGGAGCCGAAGGGCACGTCGGCGGCGTCGGCGCTGGCGAGCCTCAGCGGGCGCTTCGTCGTCGCCGTGCGGCGCAACCGTGACGTGCTTTCGCTTATGTGGCAGGTGGCGATGAGGAAGACAGTCGGGCGCCGCCCGCTGAACATCGAACGCCTGGGGCCGGAGCAGTCGTTGCCCGCGGTGCTCGCAGCGGCCATCGCGCGCATCATCGAGCAGGGCATGGCGGCCGGCGAGTTCACCCACGGCGACAGCGCTCTGTTATCGCGGCTGATCGCCGGTGCGCACATGTACCTCTTGAGCCCGGCGGCGCACGATACCGACGAGGCGCTGGTGATCCGAACGCTGTGTGATGTTGAGCTTCGTGCGCTGGGCTTGGCACTGGCGCCGGCAGCCGTGGAGCCGGTGAACGAACACGTGAGGAGGAGAGCCGTTGGCGGCCATTAATCTCGACGACGAACTGACGATTCAGGAGAGTGCGTGGCGAGGGCGCATCATCACATTCGGTGTGCTGGGCGTGATTGCGGCCGCCCTCGCGGCGGGGCTCTACCTCTTCTACTTCAAGGACGATTCGACCGTAGTGACGCGCGCAACAGAAGACATCCCGGTCAAGAGGGCGACGATCAATCAAACGCTGATCATCTCCGGCGTCGCGGACGCACAATTCAACAGCAACCTGATCTTCCAGGCGTCCGGCAAGGTTGCGTCGGTGGACGTGAAGGTGGGAGCGCAAGTGGCGCAGGGCGACGTGTTGGCCACCCTGGAGTCGGACGATCTGAGCAACGCGGTGGCGTCCGCCCAGGCGAACCAGCGCTCGGCGCAGCTAAGGCTCGACGACCTGCTCGCCGGCTCGACCGACGCGGAGCTCGCCGCGGCTGACCAGGGGCTCGCGGCGGCGCTAGCGACCGCGACGAAGGCGCTGAACGACTACGCCGACCTCGTGGACGGTGCATCGGCGGCTGATCGCGCGGCGGCAGAGCAGAGTGTGAGCGCCGCGAAATCGCAACTGGCGACGGCGCTGGCGAACCGCGACAGGCTGGCCGACGCGCCGACGGCGGCGGACAAAGCGGTGGCGGTGGCCGGCGTGGCGGCGGCGCAGGCAGGTCTGACCTCGGCGCAGAACGCTTCAATGAGCGCGCAGAACACCGTGACGTCCGCCGCCACGTCGCTGAAGACCGACGAACTCGATTACTGTACGCCCGATCCCACGCCGGTGTTCTGCGCCACGCAGGTCGCGCCAATCTCTACGACTGATGCGGCGGCCATGAATACGGCGCTCGCCGGCGCGAACGCGTTCGAGGCCTCGGCCGTCATCCTCGCCAACAGCGCCTACCTGAACGCCGTCAACGGCGCCAGCTCAGCCGCCGCTGCGGTGACATCGGCGCAGCAGGCGCTCGACTCGGCGCAGGCCAAGCTCACTTCCGTGAATGCTGGCCCGACCGCGGCGGACAAGTCGGCGGCAGGCGCGGCGGTGGACTCAGCAGAGGCGGCGGTGACGGCGGCGACGGAGAAGCTCGACGCCCTGGAAGACGGGGCGACCGAGTTCCAGATCTCAAGCGCGCTGGCCGCCGCGGACAGCTTGCTGGCGGCGCTGACGGCCGGGCAGGCGAAGCGCGACGAGGCGTATCGCGGGCCGGATGCGAACGCCATCGAACAGGCGCGATCGGCGCTCCGCAGCGCGTCGCTTGCGGTCGAAGCCGCGCAGATCCGCCTGAAGAACGCGCAGATCATCGCGCCGTTCGACGGCGTCGTGGGTGCGGTGAACGCTAAGGAGGGCGAGTTCTTTGGTGCGGGAAACACCAACCCGGCAATCGTCCTGCTGACGCCTGACCTGTTGACGCTGAAGGTGGACGTGGGCGAGACCGATTACGCGAATCTCAAGTCGGGGCAGGGCGGGGGCGTGCTGTTCGACAGCATCCCCGGCAAGATCTACCCCTTCCGCATCACCGAGATTGGCCTCAGCCCCGTGGTGACCCAGGGCGTCGTGACCTATCAGGTGAAGGCCGCGCTGGTCGTCCCGCCGGACGCGCCCAGGCCGGCCCCGGGAATGAACGCCCGCGGCCAGATCATCACGGACTCCAAGCCGAATCTTCTGGTCGTCCCCTCGCGCGCGATCCGTCGCAGCGGCAACGACCAGGTCGTCGACGTCAGGCGGGACAGCTCCGTCGTCGAACAGATCGTGACGACGGGTGTCACGGACAACGAACAGCTCGAGATCGTGACGGGTCTGAACGAAGGCGACATCGTCGTGGTCGCATCGCTGACATCCGCCCGGCCGGGGGCGCCGGTGGCGCGACCGACACTGCCGGGCGGCGTGAGATAGTACTGCATGATCAAGCTCAAGGGTATTTCGAAGACCTACAAGCTGGGCACGCAGACGGTGCGCGCGCTGCGCAGCATCGATCTGATGATCAATGACGGCGAGTTCATGGCCATCATGGGCCCTTCGGGCTCCGGGAAGTCGACGCTGATGAACATCATCGGCTGTCTCGACCGCCCGACCGCTGGCATCTATCAGCTGGATGGCATCAACGTCAACAGGTTGGGCGACGCCCAGCTGGCCCACGTGCGCAACCGGCGGCTCGGCTTTGTCTTCCAATCATTCAACCTGTTGCCGCGACTCAACGCCGTCGATCAAGTGGCGATGCCGCTCTCCTATCGCGGTGTGGGGAACCGCAAGCAACTCGCACGACGAGCGCTTGACCTTGTCGGCCTGGCCTCGCGCATGCACCACCGTCCGACGCAGCTTTCGGGTGGGCAGCAGCAGCGCGTCGCCATCGCGCGCGCCATCGTCGGCAACCCGACGATCATTCTCGCCGACGAGCCCACCGGCGCGCTGGATACCCGGACGAGCCACGACGTGATGGAGATCTTCCGCAAGCTCAACGAGGAGCGCGGTATTACCATCGCATTCGTCACGCATGAGCACGACGTGGCGGCGTACACCCGCCGCATCGTCGCGTTGCGAGACGGGGAGGTCGTGAGCGACGAGCCGAACGTACCGGTGTATGCGACACCCTCCGGGCCGGGGGTCGTCAGCGCGAGCACACCAGCAACCTCGACCGCCGCGCCGCCGGCAGGTGCGCCAGGTACCCACGTATGAGTCTGATCGACGTCTTCGTAACGGCGCTGGTCGCGCTGCGCAGCAACTTCCTGCGCACGCTGTTGACGATGCTCGGCATCATCATTGGCATCGCCTCCGTCATTGCGTTGACCGCCGCCGGCGAGGGGGCCCAACAGGGCGTCTCGGAGCGGATTAAGGGTCTCGGCAGCAACCTCATGTTCATCAACCCCTATTCGCCGACGGCGCCGGGCGGCCTTGCCGCCGTGCTTGGCACTGGCCCCGGGCTCTTCTACGAAGATGAAACGGCCATCCGCAACGCCGACATCCCCGGAGTAGACGCGACGGCCGCCCAGGGGGTCACCGGCGGCGCCGGCTCGATCATCCAGGTACAGGCGATCTATCGCAGCCTCAACGTCTCGACGGTGCTCGTCGGTTCCGAGCCGTCGTACCAGTACGTGCGCGATTTTTACGTGGAGAACGGCCGCTTCCTCAGCGAAGATGACGTAGACAAGAAGGCCCTGGTGGTCGTCCTGGGTTCACAGGTCGCGGGTGACTTGTTCGGCAGCGAGGACCCCGTCGGCAAGACGATCCGCATCTTCGCCGGTGTCAGTGCCCGCTTCGGCGTCGGCTTCAACTTCACGGTCATTGGCGTCATGGAGCACAAGGGCGTCACGCCGACAGGCAACCCGGATGACCAGATCTTCGTGCCGCTGCCGGCGTTTCAGGCACGCGTGCCGCTGATCCGTAATCCGCGGGGGTTCACGAACGTCACGCAGATCAGCGTCAAGGTCGCCGATGGTGCGAAGGAACAGGAAACGAAGGCCGGGATCGCCGATGTGCTGCGCAAGACCCACAACATCATCAACGACGACGACTTCAAGATTCAGTCGCAGAGCGATGTGCTCTCCACCGCCACGTCGGTGGACCGTACGCTTCGCGTACTGCTGGTGTCAATCGCGCTTATCTCGCTGGTCGTTGGCGGCATCGGCATCATGAACATCATGCTCGTGTCGGTGAGCGAGCGCACGCGCGAGATCGGCATCCGCAAGGCCGTCGGGGCGAAGCGCCTCGACATCCTCATGCAGTTCATCATCGAGGCGCTCGTAGTGACAACGATCGGCGGCGCTCTGGGCGTCTTGGCCGGGGTCGGCGCCATCCAGATCGCCCAGGCGCTCGAGATCGGCGGCGATGACACGAAGTATCTGATCACGCCTCTGTGGGTGGGTCTGGGTCTCGCGATGTCAGCGGTAACGGGGCTGGTGTTCGGCGTCTATCCGGCGTGGCGCGCTTCGCGCCTCGACCCGATCGAAGCGCTGAGGCGCGAGTAGGACTTCAGGGCGGGCTGGTCAGCGGCTCGGATGGGATGCGCTCCGTCGGCGTTAGCCGCGGGCAACAGCGCGGATGCCCTTCGTGGCCACGTCGATGAGCTGGTTCGGGATCGACCAGGTGGCGTAGGACCAGCCACGAAATGCGCGCAGCGCGTCGAGGTCGATCGTGTAGCGATTGCGGCGTCCCTCGCGGTGACGCAGCACGATCGCCTCAGCTTCCAACTGGTTGAGGATGCTGAGTGCCCCACGCTCGGTCAGCCGCGTCAGGACGGCGAGTTCACGCACCGTCGTGTTAGGGGCGCGTGCGATGGCGACGAGAAGCGCCATGTGATTTGTGAAGAAGCCCCAGGAGCCGATTCGTGCGGCGCGATCGGCAGGGCTTGGCACTGGCCGCTGTCGGCTCGTAGCGCGGCCCTCCGGCGAGATTGCGACCAGTGCGCGCACGACGGCTTCGACAGCGGCGTTCGTGGGCGTGCCCGCGGCCACCATGCCGATCAACCGTTCGTAGCGAACAACGTAGGTGTTGCGGCGCCCCTGGCGGTGGCGTTCGACGAGGCGTTCATCGTCGAGGTCGCGGAGGATCGCCAGCGTCGCACGCTCGGTCAGCCCGACATCGATGGCTATGGAGCGCACGGTCGACTCCGGGTGCTGCGTGATGTAGATGAGCACGACCGGGTGGCTGGTGAGGAAGCTCCAGGTTGGACGAGGAGTCTGCTGCCGCGTGTCGCTCCGGGGTGCCACCTCCGCTGTCACGTACTGCCCCCATCGTTCGCCCGCGGCCGGCGTCAGCCGGATCTGCGCGTGAGTATGCTGATGCCGTTCGCGGCCACGGCCACGAGCTGCTGCGGTATGGCCCAGGTCGCGAACGACCAGCCGCTGAAGCTGCGGAACGCGTCAAAGTCGATCGTGTGGGTGTTGCGGCGGCCTTCGCGGACCGTGTCGATGACGCCCTCGGCGCGCAACTGGTTGAGGATCGCGACCGCGGCGCGCTCTGTGATCTCGGCCTTCGTCGCGAGCTCGCGGACGGTCCGCGATCCGTCGTTGGCGACGGCCAAGAGGATGAGAAGGTGGTTCGTGAAGAAGCCCCAGGAGCCGGCCCGGGCCTCGCTCTCGTCATCCTTCATGGTGCCGGGCGGCATGTGAGGTGCGGAGCTCTCGCGTTGGTGCGCGATGTCGAACAGCGTCTTGATCACGACGTCGACGAAGAGCCGAGGCGTGAGCGGATTCGTCGACTCGCGGCCGCCGCGGCGCATCGACGAGAGGCGGCTAAAGTCTATCGAGTAGGTGGTGCGCCGCCCGTTGCGCGCCCGGCGCACAATGCCTTCGTGGTCGAGGTCACGCAGGATCGACAATGCAGCACGTTCCGTGATGCCGGCCTCCGCGGCGATGGTGCGGACCGTAGAGTTCGGATGGAGTGCCACGTATACGAGCACAATCGCGTGATTGGTGAGGAAGCTCCAGGACGGTAGGGGCGCTCCGCTCGGCCGCAGCGCCGTTCGCGGGGCCGTCTGGCTTGTCATATGAACCCTATTGCGTGAATTACCTAACGTGTTATCGTCTTCACCCATCCTTATCATGCCCCAACCCGCGCCGGTTTACAAGCCCCCAAATTCGCCCATTCGGGGAATCCGTGAATCTACCTCGGGTGGTCGCAGGCGCCCGGGCCCAACAAGCGACCGGTCGCCGTACAATGAGCCGTTGGCGGCCTGCGGAGAGCGGTGGCGTCCCCTCCCTCCAGTTCGATGGCACCCGGGGCGCCCAAAGGAGCAGCCATGGCGGCACCGATCGACAGCTACCGAAGCCGCGCTCCGCTGGCCGTCGGCGGCCGCAGCGTGGACATCTATCGCCTGGACGCGCTGAAACGGGCGGGCCTGGGGCACGTCGCACAACTGCCGTTCTCGCTGAAGATCCTGCTCGAGAACCTGCTGCGGAACGAAGACGGCCGGTCCGTCACGAAAGACGATATCGCGTCGCTGGCGGCATGGGATCCGCGGCGGCCTTCCGGTAAAGAGCTGCAGTTCCGCCCGGCGCGCGTGCTCTTGCAGGACTTTACCGGGGTGCCGTGCGTCGTTGACCTTGCTGCCATGCGGGACGCGATCGTGGCACTCGGGGGCGACCCCCGGCGTATCAACCCGCTCCAGCAGTCCGACCTGGTAATCGACCATTCGGTGCAGGTCGACCAGTTCGGCTCGGCGGGCGCATTTCGCTTCAACGCGGCTCTCGAGATGGAGCGCAACCGCGAACGCTATCAGTTCCTTCGCTGGGGGCAGGAGGCGTTCGATAACTTCCGTGTGGTCCCGCCCGACCAGGGGATCGTCCATCAGGTGAACCTCGAATATCTGGGCAGCGTGGTGTTTGAGAAGCAGGAGGACGGCGCGACGCGGGCGTGCCCCGACACGCTCGTAGGCGCGGACGCGCACACAAGGATGAGCAACGGGCTGGGCGTGCTGGGGTGGGGCGTCGGCGGCATCGAAGCGGAGGCGGCGATGCTGGGCCAGCCGATGCCTATGCTGACGCCCGACGTGATCGGCTTCAAGCTCACGGGCAAGTTGCGCGAAGGCGCGACGGCGACGGACCTGGTGTTGACGGCGACACAGATGCTGCGCGCGAAGGGTGTCGTCGGGAAGTTCGTGGAGTTCTACGGAGACGGGCTCTCCTCGCTGCCGCTGCCGGATCGCGCGACGATCGCGAATATGGCGCCCGAGTACGGCGCGACGATGGGATTCTTCCCGTGCGACGCCGAGACGCTCGCCTACATGCGCTTCACGGGCCGGCCGGAGCCGCTGGTGCAGCTCGTGGAGAGCTACACCAAGGCACAGGGCATCTTCCGCACGGATGAGACACCGGAGCCGCTCTTCACCGACACGCTTCACCTTGACCTCGGCGACGTCGAATCGAGCATCGCAGGGCCGAAGCGCCCGCAGGACCGCGTCCGCGTGGCGGACGCCAAGCGCGAATGGCGCAAGAGCCTAGCCTCCATGATTGAAGGGCAGTCGCCGGACGTGGACCCACAGGGGCTCAGCGCCTGGGTTTCCGAGGGTGGCGCCATCACCCAGCCGCCGGCAAGCCCGTTCGTTCCGGTAGCGTGCAGTGACGGCGCGCAGTCGTTCCAACTGACGCACGGATCGATCGTCATCGCCGCGATCACATCGTGCACCAACACGTCGAACCCGCAGGTGATGCTCGCTGCCGGCCTGCTGGCGAAGAACGCCGTTCGGCGCGGGCTGAGTACGAAGCCGTGGGTGAAGACGAGCCTGGCGCCGGGTTCGAAAGTCGTCACGGACTACCTGGATGCGGCCGGGCTGACGCCCTTCCTCGAAGCGCTCGGGTTCTATCTCGTCGGCTACGGCTGCACGACGTGCATCGGCAACTCGGGCCCCCTGCCGCAGCACATTTCTGAAGCGATCCGCCAAGGCGATCTGGTTGCGGCGTCGGTGCTCTCTGGGAACCGCAATTTCGAGGGGCGGGCCCAGCACGAGGTGAAGGCGAACTACCTCGCGTCGCCGCCGCTCGTCGTCGCTTATGCGCTGGCGGGCACGATGGACCTCGACCTCCACAACGAGCCGCTCGGCAGCGGCAAAGACGGAGTGCCGGTCTTCTTGCGCGACATCTGGCCATCGCAGGCGGACGTGCATGCCGCTGCGCGCAGCGCGGTGAAGTCGGAGATGTTCCGTGAGCAATACCGCCACGTCTTCGAAGGCGAGGACGACTGGCGGAACCTCGAGGTGCCGAAGGGTGAGCGCTTCGCGTGGGATCCGCAGTCGATGTATATCAAGCGTCCGCCGTACTTCGACGGCATGCCGGTCGAGCCGCTTCCACCCGTGGACGTCCGCGATGCGCGCGTGCTGGCCCTGCTCGGTGATTCGGTGACGACGGACCACATTTCGCCGGCCGGCGCGATCCCGAAGACGACGCCGGCGGGCAAGTACCTGATGCAGAACGAGGTGGCGCCCGAAGACTTCAACACGTACGGCACGCGGCGAGGCAACCACGAGGTGATGGTGCGCGGCACGTTCGCCAACATCCGCCTGCGCAACCTCATCGCCCCCGGGACGGAGGGCGGCATGACGAAGCATCTTCCCGATGGCGAGGTGATGTCGATCTTCGAAGCGTCGGAGCGGTACCGCGATGACAGCGTGCCGCTGATCGTCATCGCCGGCAGCGAATATGGCACGGGATCGTCGCGCGACTGGGCGGCGAAGGGAACGGCGCTGCTGGGTGTCCGCGCCGTCATCGCCAAGACGTACGAGCGGATCCATCGCAGCAACCTGCTCGCCATGGGCGTGCTGCCGCTGCAGTTCGAGCCCGGCGAGGACCGCACGACGCTCGGACTCAGCGGGCTCGAACGCTATGACATCGAAGGCGTAGCCGGCGGCGTCACGCCAGGCAAGCGCCTGACCGTGCGCGCCACCGCCGACGACGGCGCGCAGAAGGCATTCACGGTGATCTGCCGCATCGACACGCCGGTGGAGGTCGACTACTACAACCACGGCGGCATCTTGCCGTTCGTACTGCGGCAATTGGCGAAGGCGTGAGCTGCGGAATCTGCGCGTCGTCCGGCCGTTCACCCAACCCACGCGACCGCCTCGCACCAGAACGCTGCGCGGAATGCGCCTGGATTAGCGCCCCACGCGCGCCACGCAGCGGCCATCGCTGCGATCTCGTCCGCAGTCGCCAGCCCGGGCGCAACAGCGTGTTCGATGAGCGGCGGCGCTTCGAGGTAGCGCGCCTGCCAGTCGCCCGCGAGGCGCGTCGCGTCGGACGTGCCGTCATGCCCAGCGGTGGCCGAGCCGATGCTGCGGGTGAATCCGGCGTCGTGCAGCAGCGCGCGGAGGCGCTTGCCGACGCGCGGGTCGCCGCCGCCGGCGCCGGGATTGCTCCAGCCGCCGCCCGCCCGTAGAGACTCCAGCATCGCGAAGGAACGCTCAATCAGTGGATCGCGTGGCCACATGACGAAGCCGTCGTGATCCGCGTCAGCGACGCCGATGACGCCGCCGGGCTTCAGCACGCGGCGCATCTCACGCAGCGCCGCCGGCGGGTCGGCGAGATGCTGCAGCAGGGCGTGACAGAACGCGGCGTCGAACGTGGCGTCCGCGAACGGTAGTGCGTGCACGTCGGCGACCTCGAACCGCACGTTAGCGGCGCCGCGCTCGGCTGCGAGAGCGCGAGCCGCGTCGATCGCCCCGGGGCTGGCGTCGATCCCGGTCGCCTCGCCGGCCTGCTCGCCGTGGAGAGGCGGGATCGCCTCGGCGAGACCGATGGTGATGCTGCCCGGGCCGCAGCCTGCATCGAGCAGGCGCATGCCCGGCCGCAGGTGTGGCAGCAGGAATGCGGCGTTGCGCTGGGCGGTGCGCCGCGCGTGCGCGGGCGAGTGGGCGGGCCGCAGCCAACGCTCGTACGCTGCTGCCGTCTTCTGGATGTCGTGATTCGTCGATTCCATGATCAGACAACTCCTGGCTAAGAAAATGAAACGCCGCGAGCACATGCGCTCGCGGCCGCCAGGTGTTGCCCGAAAGGATCGTGGCTAGCGGAGGCTCGAGGTGCGCACGTGAACGAATGACACATCGAGCCTTGCTTTCCAGCTCACCGGCACCTCCCTTCCGTCGATACGGGCGCGTCCGCGTCACCAATCGACGGATGATAGCACAGTTGCGGCGTGCGACGATGGTGCTGTCTCCGCCCGCGACCTGGATCGCGCGATACGCAGGCGAACCTCGCCTGGGTATCGTCCGCGCGCGGCACTCGGCACGGCAGCGCCAACGATGCGTGCTCAGGCGCGCGCTTCGTGGTTTAATCACGTCATCGACAACCAGTCGCTGGTCGTCGACATCACAGCCGGGGACGGCTGTGCCACACCAACGCAGGGCACGGCGCGCTGTGCTCCTACACGGCCACCAGCACCAGCCACCAGCCACCAGCACCAGCCACCAGCACCAGCGACCAGCCACCAG
>CAYQZE010000087.1:0-12040 GCA_964421985.1 uncultured Dehalococcoidia bacterium
TCCTCCGGCGTGTACTGCCCGTCCAGCATCCCAGCCAGGACGAACGCTCGCTGCTGTTCCTTCGGCGTCATGATGATGTCCTTCATGAAAGGACAAAATCACAGAACAGTTAGTGAGGACAGAATCTCGGAACACCTACACGTGGTAAGTTTCGGATTGCAAAATTGGGCGGAAGCTGCTAGTATTTCAATCCCGGAGTTCTCTCGGGGACATCTCGGTCATCGGTTGGGCCCGCCGGCGGTGGGCTGGCGAGCGGCGTGCGCTTCGCGCGGTCGCCTGATACGGATGGAGGCTCGACGGCGTGCATGTGACCGAATCCGCGTGCGAGGCGCTCAGCATCCTTCTCTCGCGAGCCGCCGTCGATCGGTGTCTTCGACTCAGCACCGTGCAGGGCAACTACCGATTCATCGTCGACGAACCCATAGAACATGACATCACGTATCGCTTTGAGGAGCGGGTCGTGTTGGCCGTGTCTGATACGGTGACGCGCGATCTGTGGGGCATCACCGTGGACTGCGCGATCGAGGCCGGTAAACGGAAGCTCATCTTTCGTAAGGCGGGGCACGGCGAACCGATGGACGCCACTCGCGAGGAGACGGATCTTGTACCGCCGCAGTGGCGAGCGGGCGAGCACGAGCGGCTGCTGGCAGAGATCGCCGACATTGGACGGCAGATCTCCTCGCTGCGGGGCGGCTCCAAGAGCCTCGTCCGCGAGCAGCTTCATGGCCTCGAGGCGCAGAAGCAGGAGAAGTGGGACGCCATCCGCGCGCTCTGGGCAGGCGATGGTGGCTGGCACAAGAAGAATGGCACCGCGAACGGCGCGGGCGTGCCGGTTGCGGCGCGCGCCGAATAACGGCACACTGAGCCGCGTCGGATCGCGTTTCCGCAGGAGCATTGATGACGGCAGTTGACCTTCGAGACGGCGAGTCGGGCGAGCACCTCTTGACGCGCTTCCGCCAGGCGGTGCAGCGCGACGGCATTCTGCGCGAGATCAAGCAGCGGCGCCACTTCATCCCGAAGAGCGAGCGCCGGCGCATCGCGCGCGCCAAGGCGGCCCGCCGCCGCAGGCGAGCGCTGACGAAGCGCCCCATCGCCGCATAAACATCGCCTCGCATCTACAACAAGCAGCGCCTGATCCGGGGCGCTGTCTTTGTTTGGGGACCGCGTGCGCGCTGGCGGCGTGGCGTTACGGGTCGATGCCGAGCAAGCGCGCGGCGTTCTCCCGCAGGATCTTCGGCTTCACATCGTCGCGAAACCCCGCCTGTTCGAAGTCGCGGAGCCACCGCTCGGGCGTAATCGCCGGGAAGTCCGACCCGAACATCACCTTGTCGCTGATCATGTTGTTGGCGTAGGTGATGAGCGACGGCGAGAAGTACTTCGGCGACCACCCGGACAGGTCCATGTAGACATTGGGCTTGTGGACGAGCATCGCCAGTTGCTCCTCCTGCCAAGGCCACGCCGGATGTGCCATCACGACGGTCAGGTCCGGGAAGTCCGCGGCTACATCATCCATGTAGGGGATCGGGCGCGCGAAGCCGAGCTTGATGCCGCCGCCTCCTGGTCTGCCGGCGCCGACTCCCGTGGTTCCGGCATGGAACAGCACGATCAAGTCCAGTTCCTGTGCCGTTTCCCACAGAGGGTAGAACCGCTGATCGTTGGGATAGAACTGTTGGGACGACGGATGAAACTTCAGCCCTTTCAGGCCAAGGTCTTTCACCTTCCGCGTCTCGCGCAGCGCCGCCGCGCCCTTCCATGGGTCGACGTTGCCGAATGCGGTGAAGGTGTCCGGCCAGCGCCGCACGCAGTCTGCGAAATATTCGTTCGGCACCGGCGGTCGCCCGGTCGCCGTCTCCGTGTCGATGGCGAAGAGCACGCCGAACATATCGAGCTTCTGGTAGTAGTCGGCCATCTCCTCCGTCGTCGCCGGCGGCGGATCGCCGCGGAAGTACGCGGCCATCTCGGCCTGTTCGGCGGCGGACATGCCGCCCGGCCCCGGCGGGTGGATGTGGAAGTCGATGGTCTTCATGGGGTCTCTCAGTCTCTCAGTCTCTCAGTCTCTCAGTCGTTCGGTCGCTCGGGCCGTCGTCGGATGTTCGCGCATGTTGGCCTGGCGCAGGACGCAGCTTCCGGATGAGTGACGCCAGCATGCCCTTTACGGATCGCGTCGCGCCCGACAGACGATCGTGGTCGGCTTCGCTCGAGAAGGTGAGATCGCGGCTCAAGAGCAGATGATACTCAAGCTCGCTGGCTGATCCCATTGCGATCGCGAGAAAGCGCACGAACTCTGCATCACCGATCCGCCCGCACCCTTCCGCAATGTTCGCAGGGATCGAGCTGCACGCACGCCTGATCTGGCTGGTAAGTCCGTATCGTTCCTTCTGCGGAAAGCTCTCGGTTGCGAGGTACACGTCCAACGTCAACCGATGCGTCTTCTCAGCCTACTTCATCAATCCGACCTGCACATTCCTGAACCGCGCAGCCGACGCGCCATGGCCCGTGTGTGCGACCTGCTCCGGCTGGCCTTTGCCGCAGTTCGGCGTGCCCCAGACGACCCACTCGTCGCGGTTGGCGATGGCGTCGCAGCTGCCCCAGAAGCGAGGCGTGATGCCCGTGTACGTCGGGTTTTTGATCAGGTCGCCAAGCTTGCCGTGCTTGATCGCGCGGCCGATCTCGGGGCCGAACTGGAAGTTCAACCGCTTGTCGTCGATGCTCCAACTGCGGTTCGTCTCCATGTACACGCCGTCGTCGGTGTCGGCGATCATGTCGGCCAGGGTCCAGTCGCCGGGCTCCAGACTTACGTTCGTCATGCGGATCAGCGGGATGCGGTTCCAGCCGGAGGCACGCATGGCGCCGTTGCTCCGCTGCCCCAGCGTCGCCGCGGTCTCTCGTGAGGTCAGGTATCCCAGGAAGCGCCCGTCGCGCACGATCGGCGTCGACTGCGCCGGCACGCCCTCGTCGTCGAAGCCGAACGTGCCGAGGCCGCCGGCGATCGTGGCGTCGGCCGTCATGTTGACGAGCGGCGAGCCGTACATGAACGTGCCGAGCTTCTCCGTCGTCAGGAAACTCATGCCGGCGAACGCGGCTTCCGTGCCCAGCACGCGATCAAGCTCGATCGGGTGGCCGCACGACTCGTGGATCTGCAGCGCGACCTGGCTGCCGTCGAGGATCACCGTCGTCGTGCCGGGCTCCATCGTCTTCGCGCGCAGCAGCGCAGACGCCTCTTCCGCCACCCGCCCAGCGTTGCCGGCGAGGTCGTAGCGCTCGACGAACTCCCAGCCTTCGGTGCCCTGATGACGGCCGACGCTGTTGGGGTAGGAGCGGTTCTGCACCTCGCCTTCATCGACCGCCGTCGCTTCGAGGCCGCAACCGGTCTCGTACAGCTCCTGCTCGATGTACGCGTCCTCGGTACTCGCGAAGATCTTGTCTTCTCGCTGGCAGTAGATGTTGCCCTCCGCGGCCACGATATTGGGCACCGCCGCCATCGTATCGTTTGCTCCGATCAGCAGCGCGATCTTGTCGTCGAGCGACACGGCGAAGGGGTCCTGCCGAATTGGTGTGCGGTACAGGCCGCTCACCGATTGCGGCGGCCCGATGTCGGCGCGCGGTCCTCGCACGCGGGCTGATGCCTTCGCGACACGCACGGCCTCCGCTGCGACGGCCGAGGCCTCCTCGAGCGTCATCTTGTGGCTGGCGGCGAAGCCCCAGTATCCGCCGGCGATGACGCGCACGCCGAAGCCCAGCGACTCGTCCGCCGTCAGCCCTTCGACGTTCTTGTTGCGCACGGTGATGTTCTCCGACTTGAAGCGGACGATGCGGACGTCCGCGTAGTCGGCGCCACGCAGCTTCGCGGTATCGAGAGCACGCATCGCCAGATCGCGCATTGCGGTTACCTCCGTTCAGGCGACGCGCCGGCCGAACAGCCGCGACCACAGCGAAGGCTTGGGCGCGTGCGCGGCCGTAGACGCCGTCGCGAGGAAGTCGAGGATCGCCTGGTTCGTCTCGTCGGGCTTCTCGACTGTGAACCCGTGCTTCTGGCCGGGCAGCATCAGCAACCGGGCGCCCGGGATGCGGCTCGCCAGGATCGGCGAGTTGCGTGCGTCGACAAACGTGTCCGCATCACCAGCGATGACCAGCGTCGGCGTGGCGATCTTCGGCAGACGGTCATAGGTGTCGTGCGCGCGGATCGCGGCGAGCTGGCCCTTCATACCGGCGAGGGATTGCGGGTACAGCAAGTTGATGGCGCCGATCTGCAGCGCGGCGGTGCTCGGGTGCGTCTGAAACTCGGCGGTAAACAGGCGGTCCAGGCCTTCCTTGATCTGTTCCGGTGTGATCATCTGCGAGAAGTCGGTCATCGCCATCGCTTCCGCCGACTTCGCCATCATCTCCTCGTAGCCGGCGGCGTGAGGCCCTCCGGGCGTTGTGCATGCCAGCACGAGCGCCCGCACGCGTGACGGGTAGCGTAACACGAATTCCTGCGCGATCATGCCGCCCATCGATACGCCGACGACATGCGCTGACTCGATGCCAAGGTGATCAAGCAGGCGCGCCGCATCGGCCGCCATCTGCGGGATGCTGTAGTCCTCTGCGGGGTGGGTGGTCCGCCCGACGCCACGGTTGTCGAACGCGATCACGCGGTAGATCTCGGAGAACCGGGCGATCTGCGGTCCCCAGGCGGCCGCGTTCATCGCGAAGCCCATGATCAGCAGCAGCGGGACGGCGGCGGGGGCGCCGTGGTCCTCGTAGTACATGTCGATGTCATTGATCCGAACCATTGTCATGACGATCTCTGCTCCCACGACGCGAAGAGTCGTCTCGCGATGAGCGCGAGTGCCCGGAGTGTCACGTCGACGCCGCCTCTTCGCCTCGCAGGAAGGCGACGATATCAGCGTTCAACACCGCGGCGCATTCGCTGAAGAAGAGGTGACGGCCTCCTGGATAGAGCTTGAATCGCGCGCCGGGGATGCCCGCCGCGAGTACGCGCCCGTTCTCCGCGGGCACGGTGCCGTCGTCCGTGCCGTGGGCGACGAACGTCGGGCAAGCGATGTTGAGCAAGCGCCCGTGCGTGTCGTGTGCCTGTACCGCCGCCATCTGCGTCGCGCGCCCTTCGGGCGTCGATCGTAGCTTCGCGTTCGCCAGCGCGCGTTCCACGATCTCGGCGTCGTGAGCGGCGATGTAGGTGTCGCTGTAGTTGAGTGCGTAGGTCGAGCGCGCGGCGGCGACAGGATCCGCTATCTCGCTCGCGGCATGGAACTTCAGCAAGTTCTCTGCCGGCGGCAACGCGTGCTGCGGGCCGCCGGCGGTCGTGCACACCAGCACCAGCCGCCGCACACGTTGCGGATGCTCGAGCGCGATGTGCTGCGCCATCATGCCCCCGAACGACGTGCCGAAGACGTGCGCCGCCCCGATGTCCTCGGCGTCCAGCACCGCCATCGCGTCGTCGGCGAAGGTCTTCGGCGTCGCCGTGCCGTCTCCCATGCCCGACCGACCGGCGCCGCGCGGGTCGAGCACGGCGACGCGGAAATAGCGCGCCAGTTCCGGCGTGTTCGCCCAGTAGATCTCCGCCGTGGAGCCGAAGCCGGGGTGCAGCAGCAGCGGCTCGCCCTCGCCGTGCGTTTCGTAGTAGAGATCGATGCCGTTCGCGCGGATCGTGGGCATGCGGAAAGGGTATCGGCTGCGGTTGCGCCGCGACAGACCGTCAAGCGAACGTGGCGAACATCTCCTGAAACGCCTTCATCTGGCCGCCGGAGGCGCTGGATGGCACGAGGATGGGCGTGCGGACGCCTGCATCGAACCACGCCTCGACGCCGTCGCGCACCTCTGGGGCGGTACCGTAGAGCGTGCAGTCCTTGAGCCAGCGCTCCGACATGAGCCCCGGGATGGCGGCGATGTCTCCTGCTTGCTGCGCAGCCTCGATCGCGCGCATCTCTTCCTCGTACCCTGCCTCGATCCAGTAGTTGCGGTAGTTCGGCAGCATGACGTAGCCGGTGAGCGTCCGGCGCATGACCGCAGCCGCTACGTCATGGTCATCGGCGATGCAGGTGGGGATCATGTCACCGATGAAGAAGGCGGGATCGTCGCGCTTCTCTCGCGGCAGATGCGCAAGCGACGCACGCATGTGCGACCGGGAACCGTTCGCCCACACGCACCCCTCGGCGATCTCGGCGGATAGCTCGACCATGTTGCGGCGCAGCGTCGCGAGGACGATCGGCGGCAGTTCTCCGGCGCCATGTTCGGCAGCCTTGCGGGCGGTTGCAACGAAGTTCCGGATGTCCGACAGGGGCTTGCCGACGGCGACGCCGAGCCGTTGGTGCACCGGGCCGTGTGTGACACCGATGCCGAAGCGGAAGCGGCCGCCGCTGATCTCGTGGATGAACGCGGCCTGGCCGGCGAAGTCGGCAGGCTGGCGGAGATAGATGGGCTGCACAGTCGTGCCGAACGGGATCGCCTTCGTCTCGATCGCGAGCGCGACCGCCAGCCCCATCGCGTCACCGAAGCTGGGAAGATAAATGCCCTGGTAACCGCGGCGCTCGATCTCCCGCGCGAGTTCGATCGTGGCGCGGCGGCGTCCGGGCACGGCGGCGAGCGAAAGCGACGGCTTTTGCATGATCCGAGCTCCTGTGGGTGAAGTCGGGACGTCAGTGTGTAAACACGGAAATGATGAACCAACGCCGCACGTAAGGCTAGCGGCGGGAGGAACGGCCGAGACGCTACAGCGCCTTGCGGACGATGGCGAAGCGTTCGCCCTCGCGATGCACCGTGAATCCGGCGTCGAGGTACATGTCGAGGCGGCCGTGGTAGTCGCGAGCATCCGAGACGGCGAGACGGGCCGGATACCCTTCGGCGACAGCAAAGCCGTCCTCACGGAGCCCGTCGCATGCCGTGCCCAGCAGCTGCCGCGCGAGGCCCTGCCGACGGTACGGGGCAGCGACGTTGAAACAGACGATGGCGCCGATGTCCGCCGGATCGTCCTCGCAGCGAAAGTCCGGGACGCGATCGAGTCCGGGCAGTGACGTGCGCGGAGCCGCGTGGCACCAGCCGACGGGAACGCCGTCGAGATATGCCAGGTAGCCGTGCGATTCGCCGCGACTGATGAGTTCCGCCTTCGCCGCGCGGCTTTGTTCGGCGGTTACCCTCTCCCAGTCATCGCCCGGATACTCGTAGAAGAGACAATAGCAGCCGGCCCAATCCGGGTTGTCCATGAAGGCATCACGGTCGAAGAATTTGAGGAAGTCGCTCGCAAGCTCGGGCGCGAGCGCGCGGACCTCGATGGCGGTATCGATGGGTGTCCTCGTGCCGTCCCACTGCGTCATGCGCGCGCTCGCGGCGACCAGCCTGCGGATGTCGTCATCACTCATATCGAGATCGGCGTGCGCCGCGTCTGAGTGTGCGCGGTAGGCCGCGTGCAGAGCGGCGCCATCCGCGCTGTCGAACCGGTGACCGCAGACGCAGTGAATGACAGGCATGAAGCGGCTCAGTGACCCGCGACGAAGGGGCGGTGATCCAGCGCGACGCAGATGCGGCCGATCGCCTTGCTCACGTCGCGGCGCGACCGCCATCGGCGGTACATGTTCGAGCGCTTGTACCAGAAGTCGCTCCAGAGGTGGAACCCGCCCAGCGTAGAGCGCGCCGCCGTCCGCGGCGTAAAGGCAAGCGCGAGCTTTGGCACGTCTTCGAACAGCGGCCGCGGCGCCGCATCGAGCCTTCCATCGACGAGCGCGCCGGCAAGGAACGCGACCAGCGCGTCCTCTTCGCGCTCTTGACGCGACCCGGTGGCGTGCTTGGACGGATACTCGATCTTCGCGTCGATGGGACCGTGCATCTCGCCGACCAGGACGCGCGCGACGATCCGTGCGTACGATCGGAGCCGCCCGTCGTCGTCCAGGCGCGCCGCGATCAGCGCCTCGGTCCCGCGCGCCGACGTGAGCAGCACGGCGTCGACGTCCTGCAACTCAGCCGTGTCGTCGCAGTGTACGCCCATCTCTTCGAGCATGGTCCGCAGGCGGTACGTTCGGAGGCGGGCGTCGCCGTCCAGCGGCAGTGTGCGCAGACGGCTCCGCAATTGGCGGCGCGTATCGTCGAGCGCGGCGGTGTCGATCATACGCGCTGCTCCTGCTGCGCTGGTGATGGCTTTAACCCCAGCAGGTGCCAGAGCAACCAGCGGCGCACGACGCCCTGGTCCGGGCGGGAGAGCGCGCGGTACTTCCGTAGCAGGTCGTCGAACTGTGCCATGTCTCCGCGCGTCCACGGCAGTACGTAGCCGCCGAGTTCGAGGATCTCGCGCAGGTGCTCGGAGCTCAGCGCGTCGCAGCAGAGAGCCCACCCGACCATCCGCTCGAGCGTGAGCGGTACTTCTCCCTGCCCTTGCTCGTAGCGCGAGACCATACTCTGGCTGATGTGGAAGCCGAGCTCATCGAGTTCCCAGGCGAGTTGCGCCTGCGAACGTCCGACGCCCCGCATGCTGCGCAGTCCGTCGCCGATGCGGCTGCGGATAGCATCCCAGCGGGCGATCTGGACCTCGTCGCGTTCCGGCATGGCTACATGGTAGCACCGCCGTTCGGGTCGGCAATTCCGTGCGTGCATGGAGGGCGCCCGCGGTGGTAGCACGGGCAGCGGCGCCATACGGGCTTACGGCCCGCTCCCAGGGCACCGCGGTCAGGGGTACCCGTAGCGTCCGACGAACCACTGGAAGGCGAGAGCGGAGATGTGCTGTCCGAGCGGGATGTCAGCGTACTTGTCGGGCACGTTCTCGGTGAAGAACGAGATGGCGTAGCCGTAGCGCTCACCGCCGCGCTCGTACCAGACGATGCCGACGTCGTTATCCGCCCAACCTTCCTCGAAGAGAAAGCCGTTCTTGTGCGAGACCGTGGCGTCGGCGCTTGCACCCGCCGGGACCAAGTAGTTCAGTCCCGGCTTCACCAGCGTCATCTTGTAGAGGAGGTAGTCGCGCCAGAACGGCGCCAACACGCGGCCGTCCCAGAGCGCTTCAAGCCCTGTGTTCACGTCCATCGCCGTGATCGTGTTGCCCTTCCCTTCGCCGCCGGCCGATTCCTCGGGGAAGCCCGGTGGATGGTCCAGCACCGTGTGAGACATGCCCAGTGCGCGAATAAAGTCGTTTACCCGGCCGATGCCTGCGTAGAGATCGCTGCCACCCAGCCAGGTCCGCACGAGTTCGCGCGCGGTGACCGGATCCGACCGGTTGATCGTCTGGGCAATGAGGTCTCCGGCTTCCGGCTCCGGGTAGCGATACTCCTGAAGGTCGGCGACGACACGCATGAGCGCGAAGAGATTGATGGTGCATCCCGGCAGCCGCGGCGTCTCGCCCGCGACATCGATTACTTCGCCGGTACGCAAGTCCGTGATCGCGACGGCCGTATCAATCTGAGATTCGTCGATGGCGGCGGCGATCCGGTCGCGCAGGGTCAGCATGTCGGGCGCCGGTGGCGGACCGTTCGGTTTGACGCCGCATTCTGGTGTGTAGAAGGCGAGTGTCGTGCTCTCGCGCCATCCGGCGTTCGTGCGGGTGTTCACACGGGCGAAGTGCGTAGTGGCCGCCCGTAGCCCGTCCCAGATGTAGCCGTACAAGCTGGCCCCGAAGCCGCCGACGAACACGAAGGTTCCCGCCGCGAAGCCGTTGTTGTAGATGCTGAGGTCGAGATACTGAGCGCCCGCACCTGATGGCGTCCAAAGCAGGGTCACGCGCGCTGTGCCCGCCATGGCGATGCTGCACTCGGCGCGCATGACGCCGGGTCCCAGTGCGGCGAACGATCGCGCTGCTGTGTTCGCTGGAGGGGCCGGCGTTGGTGTGGAACCGCGCGGTGTCGGCGGGGGAGTCGGCGTGGATGTGGGCCGAAACCAGTCGTAGTTGCCCGCTGCGGCCTGTGGCGCTGACCAGAATACCACGCCCGCCCCGAGGACGGCCGCGGCGACCGTGGCTGCGACGAATGGCTTCAGGTCCGACCTCCGCGTCTTTCGGCACAGGCACCGTGTGATTCTGATCGACACGCGGCGATCGAGCAACAACGCGCCCCTCTACACAACAACGCGCCCATGCTGGCGCGTGCGCTGGATGCTGTTACCCTTCGTGACGTATATGGAACTGCTCGTCCAACGGCTGAGGACGAATGCCAATCTGCCGGCGCGTGCCACCGAGGGCGCAACCGGGTTCGATCTGTACGCGTGCCTGGATGAGCCCCTGTCGCTGACGCGTCACCCCCAGATGGTGCCGACCGGCATCGCGATCTCCTTCCCGCGCGGGTTCGACGCCCAAGTGCGCCCACGCTCGGGGCTCTCGTCTCGCGGCGTCGGCGTCGCGTTCGGGACGGTGGATGCGGACTATCGGGGCGAGCTGCTGGTGACCATGTGGACGTTCGGCGATACCGCGACCTATGAGCTGCGACATCGCGATCGCATCGCACAACTGGTGTTCGCGGCGCTCGCGCCAGTCGACGTGGTCGAGACGCCGGCGCTCCCGGCGACCGCCCGCGGCAACGGCGGCCATGGGTCGACGGGAAGGTGACCTTCTTGACCGGTTCGAAGCGCTTTTGATAGACTCCCGTTGTTCAGGGCGGCCGAAACAGGGCTCTGCGCCTATGGCGCGCAGGGCGTTTTTTTCGCCGTTCGTGAACGTTGGCATGGTGGGCGTAGCGTAGCGGTTAACGCGCCAGGTTGTGGCCCTGGAGATCGAGGGTTCAAATCCCTCCGTCCACCCCATCACACCACGTCACACCGAAAGGCGCCGCTCGTGACCGACGAGACACCAGTTGAAGAACCCGCGCCGACCCCGCCGTCCGAGAGCCAGCCCGGGGCGGACGCGGCGACGACTCCCGGCGGCTACTCGTACCTCGTGGTCGATGACAGCGCCGCGGCGAGCCCTTCGCCCGCTACCGCTCACCGGACCCGGACGCCTGTTCCGCCGCGGATGGCCGTCGCTGCGGCGGCCGTGGCCGTGGCCGTCGCGGCGCTGACGGGCGTACTCGTCTGGTTTTTCGCGCCGTCGGGCGGCGATGGAGGCGCCAGCTCAAAGCTGGCCGCCGATGTCGCGAACGTGCTCAACGTATACAACCAGGCGGCGGGGGCGACGACCACACGTTACGAGCGCGCTCTTCCACCCGGCTTTCCGGTGGATCTGCCGGTGTATGAACGGGCGAAGGTCGTGTCGTCGATCGCGCAAGTGAGCAGCGAAGACGTTTCCTACCTTGTGATCTGGGACACGGATGAGGGCCGCGATGGCGTTGCGGAGGACTACCGCACGAAGTTCAGCAAGGATCCCTGGCAGATCGACCTCACGCAAGACGGGCGCGAATCGACCGTGCATCAATTCAGTAAGATCGACGATCCGGAGATCGCGGGCGTTGTTCTCGTAGCGCAATCGAAGGGTGGCGACGCGACGACCATCCTTGCGAGCGTGCAGGTGACGTCTGGCGCCAAGAACGCGCAGGGCCCTCCATTCGTTACCGCGCCGCCGCGTTCGCTTCCTGACGGCTTCCCCAGCGACGTCCCGTCCTATGCTGGAGCGACGCTCATCGAGTCGACGTATCAGCAGAAGTCGGGCACGAAAGGATACGCGGCGTCCTATATCACGAAGGACGGGGCCTCCGGCGTACTCGACTTCTACCGCAGCACGTTGGAGGAAGCGAGGCTCACCGTAGAAGATGGTGACGCAAGCCAGTCGGGGCTAGAGGATGCGAAGATGATCCAGTTCGCCGACGCTCAGCTGAGTTTACGCGGAGGCGTGACGGTCGGCACGTTCGCCGAGGACGATGCCTACACGCGCATCGACGTCACTGTGCAAGTGACGAAGCAATAGCAGCCGGTCGGTGTCCAGAGCACCTCGGGTGCGTGATAAGCTGCTGCCGGTTACGCACACCTGCGCCCGTAGCTCAGCGGATAGAGCATCGGTCTTCGGAACCGAGTGTCGGGGGTTCGAATCCCTCCGGGCGTACCACTTCCCCAGATACGAAACTGGCTCCACTCGGAGCCTCTTCTCACGTCGAAACGCGCCGCTTGCTAATCCCTTGCTAATCCGGCCCTCCTGTTGTGG
>CAYQZE010000088.1:0-28224 GCA_964421985.1 uncultured Dehalococcoidia bacterium
GTGCTGCACCTGCTGGCGCTTGCCCGCGAGGCGGACGTGCCCCTGACCATCGACGACTTCGATGTCGTCAGCGAACGCACGCCGCTCATCGCCGACCTCAAGCCAGGCGGCCGCTACCTGGCGGCCGATCTGGACCGCGCGGGCGGCGTGCAACTCGTCGCGCAGCGGTTAGTCGCCGGCGGCTTCATGGACGCCACGCAGGCGACGCCCGGCGGCCACACGATAGGCGAAGAGGCGGCCCTGGCCGTCGAGACGCCCGGCCAGGAAGTGGTCGCCTTCCTCAACAAGCCGCTGAAGAAGACCGGCGGCCTCGTCATCCTCAAAGGCAACCTCGCGCCCGAGGGCTGCGTCGTGAAGGTCGCGGGCCACGAGCGGCTATCGCATCGCGGCCCCGCGCGCGTCTTCGACCGCGAGGAAGACGCGATGCTCGCCGTCACACAGCATCGCATCAAGCCCGGCGATGTCGTCGTCATCCGCTATGAAGGCCCGAAGGGCGGTCCCGGCATGCGCGAGATGCTCGGCGTCACGTCGGCGATCGTCGGCGAGGGCATGGGCGAGACCGTCGCGCTGCTCACCGACGGCCGCTTCAGCGGCGCCACCCGCGGCCTCATGGCGGGCCACGTCGCGCCCGAGGCCTTCGTCGGCGGCCCGATCGCCGCCGTCCGCGAGGGCGACTCCATCCACCTCGACATCCCCAACCGCCGCCTCGACGTCGAGATCAACGACGACGAGATCGCCGCCCGCCTGCGCGACTGGCGCGCCCCGGAGCCCCGCTACAAGACCGGCGTCATGGCCAAGTACGCCGCGCTCGTCTCCAGCGCGAGCGAGGGCGCGATCACGCGAGCTTCGATCTGATTGGGAACTTCGCGCCCTCTGCCTCAAGTTGATCTGCGAAGCGGCTGAGATCTTCGGGTTTGATGACGAGATCCACGGCGGTACCCTCGACTCGCTCTCATAGTCGAGATCCGGATGGGCGAACTCCAAGCGAAAAAGTGCCGTCAGACGGATACCGCCTTTACTGCGCGCCGCGTTGAACGAGAGATTTGGTTCCATGGCATCGAACTGACCGATCGGCGTCGCTCCGACGCTGACCTCGCGAAGCCACTGGATCAAGGCGGCGAGTTCCCACGTCGTCAGTGCGGGCTCCCGGGCGCGCCATCGCCGCGATCCTGCGACGACCTTGATCTCGATCACCAGCCAATTGTCGTCCTCCACGTATTCGTATTTCGGTTGGCCGAACTGGTAGCCGACAACGTCGAGTTGAAGTGAACGGCCTGAGGCCGCTTCGACGCTCGCCAATCACTCACTCCGTCCGCCGCGCGAGCGCTCATCCGAGTGATCCGGCCCGTATCGCAGGAACTCTGGCGCGAAGTCTGCGCCGTTCGGCCAGGTGATGGTCCCCGCTTCAGCATCGAAGCTCCCGCGCAGGAAGAATCCGGGGACGCGGAGCGGCTCGAAGACCTCGCCGTACAACTCATCGCTCACGTCGATGATGCGATGCGCTCCATCCTTGAACCACACCTCGATGACGAACGGGCGCACAATCCATGCGTCTTCGACTTCCCATTCGGCAATCGAGCTTTGATCGCGTTCGCTCACGATCGGCAGTGTAGCGATTCGGGCACAACGCCTACGGCGGGAACGCAGCCTTCAGCAGCGTGTCGCCGTTCAGCACGTAGAGCAGGCCCTTGCCCTCGTCAACCGACACGGCCCGCAGGTCGGTGAACGACGCGCTGACGAGCTGCCTCAGGAACGCGCCGTCTTGCGATGCGATGATGATGCGCTGGTTGCCGCGGTCTGCCACGACGATGCGGTTCGACCCGGGCAGCACCGAGATCGACGCCGGCGATACCAGCGGCGTGTCGATGCCGGCGATCGGGAACGCCGACTCCGCCTTGCCGCGGAACCGGCGGATGCCTTGCTTCGTATCGAGCAGATACACATCTTCGCCGACCGCAAGCTCGGTCGCGTCGCGCAGGTCCGCCTGATCCAGCAGCGCTGTGCGTTCGCTGTCGAAGCCTCCCTGGCCCGGCAGATAGCGCCAGACCTGGTTCGCCTTCAGATCGAGCACGTACAGATTGCCCCCGCTCCCCGCGATTGCGTCGAACGAGCCCACTCCCTCGGCGCCGCGAATCGTCAGCGGCAGCGTCCCGTTGCTCGCCGGGAAGTAGGCGAACGCCTGCCGCCGGTCGTCGATCATCAAGAGGCCGTGCGTCTGCTCCGACCAAGCGATCTGCATCGGCCGCCCTGCCGTGACGAATCCACCCAGCTGTCCGTCCTGCAAGATCGTCTCGGGCGCGCTGCTGCCGTCCAGCGGAACGCGCAGTACGCGCTTGCCTTTCGCGTCCAGCACGTACGCCTGCTCGCCCCCGACGACGGCCCGCGTGACCGACAGCGACCCCGTAACGAGCTGCGCCAGGTCGGCGACCGTCGTGAAGTCCTTGATCGTGGTCACCGCATCCAGCACCGCGAGCGCTGACGTCACGTCGGCCTGCAGCGAAACGACGCCGGCGTCGTTCGTATGGATCTTCGCGGCCGCCGCCAGGTTGGTGCGCGCGTCGCCGAGGAGCTGCCGCTTCAGGCCCGCATCGCTCGTCGCCTGAGCCCGCGCGTTCGACTCGCGTGCGGCGGCCACCGCCCGCGCGAAGTCAGCTTCGCGGTTCTCCTTGAGCGCACCCGGGATGTACAGATACGCAAGCAACCCCACCACGACCAGCGCGATCGTCGCGAAGACCGCAAGCCTCGGCACCCGCAGCTGAGGGATCTGGAGCGGTCCGGTCGTCCGTTTGTAGCGCGGCGTCGCGCCGTCACCGCGCAGGCGGACGCCCGTCGTCGGCGCGGGCGCCGTCGCACCTGTGATCTCGCGCACCTGCTCGTGACTCGGCCGCTGCGGCAGCGTCCAGTCGTCCAGCGCTCCGGCGGCAAGCGACGCCTCGGCACGCCCCGGTCCACCCCCGGCGGGCGCTTCTACCAGCGCGCCGCTGATCACGGAAGGCGGCTCCTCTCCACTGCCGGTGAAACCATCGTCCACGGGTTCGCCGTCCCGCGTCAGGAAGTCAGGCGGGCGCTCGTCCTCCGGCTCGAAGCAGGAGAGGAGCACGAGCGCCATGTTCGGCCGATCGCGACAGAGCAAGTACAGCTCAGGCAGCGCATCGTCGGAGCCGCGCGCAAGGATGCGCTCGATGTGCTCGATTGGCGCGATCTCGTCGAGCTGGCTCGACGCGGCGAGGAGTAGATCGCCCGCCTGGAGTTCGATGCGCGTGAGCTTGGGCTCCGCTTCCTCCGCGACCCCGAGCGCGTGCTCGAAGTCGACGCCGTCAGCCTCGATGCGCCGCACCTCCCCGGAGGCCTTGCGCAGGTAGGCGACGCTCGGTCCCACCTGCGCGAGGTACGCGTCGCCACCCCGCAGGGCCAGGCACGTCGCGCCCGCACCTACCTGGTGTTCGGGCAGGCTGCGGCGGTTCCACTCGCGCAGGTGGGCGTGCGCCGCGCTCAACGATCGCGTCAGCGCGCCGGTCAGCGACAGCGGATCTTTGTGGTAGAGCTGGGCGATCACCTCGACGAGCTGCGACGTGAACTCGACGCTCCCCGGCGACGCCGGCTCCACGAGGACGTAGAGTTCGTCGGCATCCTCATCGGGCCTCTGACGAATGAGCGAGCCGAGCCACGGCCCCTCTTCGTCGACGCGACCCTCGGCCACGCAGAAGCGCCCTACCCACGTGCGAACGGCCATGTGCCTCCGGCCGGCGTGATCGAGACGGCCCGTCGCATGCCGCGGCATCGCTTGGCGGGACGTCGTGAAAAGTCAGACAGGAATGGGGTCTGCGCCCCGGCGATCCGACGACAGTATACGGCCGTTCGAGCGGTCGCGCATCCGCCGGATGGTAGTTCGCGTTATGTATCGGCGAACGCACCGCTATCCGCCGCGCGCATCGGCGCGTTGCTTGAGGCGTGACCGGACTCTACGATCGATACACATGAACCACATCCGCCCCTGGCTCACCGCCATCCGCCCTGTGTCGTTCACCGCTTCCGTCATCCCCGTCCTCGTCGGCACGGCCATCGCCGCCGACGACGAATTTCACGCGCTGCTCTTTGTACTTGCGCTGCTCGGCTCGGTCGCCATTCATGCGGGGACCAACCTGGTCAACGACTACTTCGATCACGTGAAGGGCACCGACAACGCCGGCTCGCTCGGGCAGAGCGGCGTCATCCAGCGCGGACTGCTCTCCCAGCGCGCGGTGCTCGGCGGCGGCATCGCGGCGTTCGCCATCGGCGCCGTGATCGGTCTGACGATCGCGGCGCGGGTCGGATGGCCCGTCCTCGTCCTCGGGCTTGCCAGCGTGGCGGCCGGCTACTTCTACACGGCATCGCCATTCTCGCTCGCCTACCGCGGTCTCGGTGAAGTCGTCGTCTTCATCTTTATGGGCCCGGTGATCGTGCTGGGCGCCTACTACGTCCAGATCGAGGCCTGGGCATGGAAGCCATTCGTCGCATCTCTGCCGATCGGCCTGCTCGTCGCCGCCATCCTGCATGCCAACAACGTCCGCGACATCGACAACGATCGCCAGCACCACAAATGGACGCTTGCCGCCCTCGCCGGACGCCCGCTGGCAGACTACGAGTACGTCGCGCTGATGCTCGGAGGCTACGGCGTCGTCATCGCCATGACGCTCGCGGGCGCCGCCCCTTGGCCCGTGCTGATCACGCTACTCACGCTGCCGCTGGCCATCCGCATCGTCCGCTTCGAGGCGCGGCAGACGTCGCCCCGCGCTCTCAACCTCGTGCTCGCGCAGACGGCCGGCTTGCACATGATCTTCGGGATGTTGCTGGCGCTCGGCTTCGCCCTCGCAGTATGGACCGGGCTGGATTAGCGGCGCTCCACTGCCGCCCCGTTGCGCGGGCGGATCCGGAACGTGCAACAGCCATCACCGCGCAACAAGCTCGTGCTCAGCCGCGCATCGGCGCCGGCGATCTGCCGCACGAACTCCACATCCAGCGCGCACACGGCGCTGTTCTTCGTCGCCACGCTCCAAAACGGACAGGTGTGCATCTTGATCAGGAAGTCGTCGCCCGACCACGCGGCCTCGGCGACGTTGCCACGCTCTTCGACGATCTGCGCCACCAACTCCAATCGCTCGCCAGTGGGCTTGCCCTCAAGCCGGGGGAGATACGGAGCGCTGAAACGCGCCGCGACGTTCTTCATCAGCCGCTGCAGCGCGTCCGGGCCCAGGAGTTGCCGCGCTTCCTCGATCAGCGCGTTCGCCAGATCGTCGTACTTCTTCGGATAGAGCGCATCACCGCCGGGCGTCAGGCGATACACAAGCGCCGGCCGGCCCACGTGACCCCGCTCCTCGCGCGCCTCGACGAGCCCATCGCGCTCGAGGACGGTCAGGTGCTGGCGTATGGCCGTCGACGTGAGACCCACATGCTCGCCAAGCACCCTCACGGTCGCCTCGGCGTGCCGGCGCAGGTAATCGAGGATTCGCTGACGCGTCGCCTGCATGCTGTGTGCCGCCCCTCGTCGCTGATTCGCAATATATCACAGCGTAAACCTGCCGAATCAGTGCCATTCGGCCGTCCCTTGAACCGAGCCTCTCGGCCCCCGCACCTCCCCCAGCACGTCAGTCCATGCAGCGGCGTGAGGCGTGCATCACAAAGCAGCGTGCCGCTCAGGATTTGGTATCGTGGCATGCACTGACGACTGACGACCGAGGACTCGCGAACCCATGTGCAGAAGCATCAAGACGCTCCGCCGTGCCGATGAGCCGGCGACGGACGAGGAGATCCATGCCGCCGCCCTGCAGTTCGTGCGCAAGGTGAGCGGCTACCGCGTGCCGTCGCAACGCAATGCCGCCGCGTTCGAAGCCGCGGTCGACGAGATCGCGGAGGCATCACGGCGGCTGCTGGAAGCCGTCGCGCCTGCGTGATCCTCCCCACCGCCATCGAGCACTTCACACCCGCGTGGCTGACGGCGGCCCTGCGCTCATCCGGCACCATTTCCCGCGCCACCGTCACCTCGGCCGAAGCTGCGCCCATTGGCGCCGGGGCGGGATTCATCGGCGACATCTCGCGCATCTCGCTCCGCTACGATGTCAACGAGCCCGGCGCACCGGCGACGCTTGTCGCCAAGCTGCCCACGTTGGATCCCCGCCGCGCGCTCATGAGCGCCGTCGCGCGGTTCGACGAGCGCGAGATCCGCTTCTACGAATCGCTGGCGGCCGGTAGCCCGATTCGCACACCACGATGCTACTACAGCGCGATGGACGTTGAGCACCATCACTACCTCATGCTGCTCGAGGACATGGCACCCGCCCATGTCGGCGACCATGTGGCCGGGTGTTCCGTCGCTGAGGCAGAACTCGCCGTACGCACGATCGCGCGCCTGCACGCAGCGTGGTGGCAGAACGAGCGTCTCGATTCACTCGACTGGGTGCCGCTACTCGCGGGTGTGCATCCCTCGGCCGAGCAGTGGTGGCAGTCGATGTGGGAGCGGGTCGCCGAGCGGTCCGGCCGGGCAGTGTCTCCGGAGATGCACCGCCTCGGCGAGCGCTTCGGCCAACGTGCGATGTTCGCACTCCAGCAGCTTGCGCCCAAGCCGCACACCCTTGTACACGCGGACTACAGGCTCGACAACCTGTTCTTCGGGATCGACTCAGGCGGATCATCGACACTCACGGTCGCCGACTGGCAGATCGCATCTCGCGGACGCGGCGTATATGACCTCGCGTTCTTCCTGAGCGGCAGCCTGGAGCCAGTAGACCGCCACGCGCACGAGCTGCGTCTGCTGCGCGACTGGCACTGCATGTTAATCGACAGCGACGTGCGCAACTACAGTATGGACGACGCGTTGCGCGATTACCGCCTCGCGACGTTCTACTGCATGACCTCCGTGATGCTGGTCATGTCAATGATGGACGCCGCGAACCCACGCAGCGTCGCCTTATATGAGACGTGGTTGTCTCGCGTCGCGGCAGCGATCACGGATCTCGATCTCTCTGAGCTGCTGGCGGGCTGAACATCCAGCCAGCCGTATCGCGCCGGGGCAGCGTGTCGTACGCGTACGGATCAGCCAGCCCCACGCGTCGCGCGATACGCCAGCATCTCCGGCAGGTGATCTCCGATGTGCGCGACGCCGTTCCCGGCGAGCATCTGCGCAGCGAACCGGCCTTCGTCGAAGCGCTCCTCCGGCAGCGCCTCCGCCGCGGCGATGAAGCGCGCGAACGATTCGCGGAGCGCGCGCACGGCATCCTCCCCCGAGCCCGAAGCCTCGGCGGCGAAACGCGCGTTCCAGGCGTCGTCGTCGCCGTAGTCCTCCCCCTCCGGAACCGGATGTTCGCCGCGCGCCATGCGTTCCATCATCTCGCCGTTCAGCCGCTGCCAGCCGCCGATATGCGCGAGGATCTGCTGTACGCCCCACTCGCCAACGAAGGTCGCCGACATCGCCGCGTCGTCCAGACCATCGACCGCGGCCAACAATTCGCCGAACGCGAAACGTGCATCGGAGATCGCGGATTGCTTGCTCATGCGGCTGCCTTTGGGATACGGCTACAGCGCCACTGGCTCCGCGCGCTTGTACTGCTCCGAGAACTTGAAGCGGTCGTCCTGCGTCAGCTTGATGTAGCTGCCGAAGCGCTCGTCGCTGGCGTCGGCGAGGTCGAGCGGGTCGTAGTGGTCGTCTGGCTCGATGCCGAACATGCGCTTGATGCCGTACAGCGTGTTGCGCTCGGCGGGGATGCGCCCCATCTCGCGGATCAGCGCACGCATCTCCCGCGGCGCCATGCGCTGCCCGTAGATCGCGCCCGCCGACGTACTGATACTTTCGTTGATCAGCGTGCCCATAAAGTCGTTGCAGCCGGCATCCAGCGCCATCTGCGCCAGCTTCGGCCCCTCCTTCACCCACGACGCCTGCAGGTTCGGGATCCAGTTGTTGAGCATGATGCGCGACACGGCGTACATCTTCATCACTTCTGCGCCCGTCGCGCCGGGGCGGATGCCCTCCACAAGCTGCTTGCTGTACATCGGCGCTTCCGACGCGATGAAGCTGAGCGGCACGAACTCCGTGAAGCCGCCCGTGTCCTTCTGGATGTCGCGCAGGAGGCCGATGTGCGCCGCCACGTGCCGCGGCGTCTCGACGTGCCCGTACATGATCGTCGACGTCGTGCGGATGCCGAGACGGTGCGCCGTCGTGACGACCTCCACCCATTGATCCTTCGTGATGCGGCCGGGCGAGATCTTGTCGCGCACTTCCTGATCCAGGATCTCCGCCGATGTGCCCGGCAGGCTGCCGACGCCCGCGTCCTTCAGCGCGCGCAGGTATTCCTCGATCGAGCAGCGTGCGCGCACGGCGCCGTACAGCACCTCCTCGGGCGAGAACCCGTGGATGTGCATGTCGGGCATCTCGCGCTTGATCGCCTTCGTCAGATCGACGTAGTAGTAGCCGTCCATCTTGGGGGGCAGGCCCGCCTGCACACACACCTCCCGTGCGCCCAGGTCGTAGGCCTCGCGCGCCCGCCGGACGACCTCCTCCATCGGTAGGAAGTAGCCCTCCTCCTCGCGATGGTCACGCGAGAACGCGCAGAAGCCGCAGTGTTTGATGCAGACGTTCGTGAAGTTGATGTTTCGATTGATTACGTACGTCACCACTTCGCCGACCGTCCACCGCCGCAGCTCGTCCGCCGTCTGGATCGTCGCCGTGAGCGATGGTCCGCGCGCGGCGAACAGCGTCACCGCCTCGTCGATGCTGATGTCAGCACCGTCCAGCGCACGGTCAAGGATACGCGCCACCTCGCGGTCCACCGGGAGCGCCCGCGACCAGTCGACGATGTTTCCGTGATTGGTGATGGGTGATTGGTTCGCGCTCATCGTCTCGTCGCTTTCGCTAATGCATGTGTCCGACCGCCGCCGCTTCCCAGCAGGACCTCCATCTATCCCTTCTCCGCCGGGCGGAGAGGGGTGGCCGATCGCAGAGTCGCCCTGGAGACAGGCCGGGGTGAGGTCCGGGTGTCGCAGGGTGCGCCCATCCGATCACCATCGTTCTTCTTCTCGCTTCACGAGCCCTTCGCTGTCGGTAAGTCGCTCGATCTGCGCGCGCACACCCTCCGAGATAAACCCTTCGTAGCCGGCGTCCTGCCGGATGTACTCCGGATACAGCCCCAGCCGCTCACGCAGTTCGAAGCCGGCGTCCGCGCAGGTCTCCCGCAGTTCGCTGAGGTTCGGCCATGGCCGCTCCGGGTTGATGTGGTCGCGCGTCACCGGCGAGATGCCGCCCCAGTCGTTGATCCCGGCCAGGAGGTACATGCCGTGCGCGTCCGGCGTCAGGTTCGGCGGCGCCTGGAGATTCATCTGCGGCCCCAGCACCAGCCGCGCAGTCGCGATCGTCCGCAGCATCTCGAAGACGCTCGGCTCGTCGCGGTGGCGCATGGCGATGTCCTCCTTGACGCGGAAGTTCTGCACGATCACCTCCTGGATCTGGCGAAGCTCGTCGTGCAGGTCGCGGATGGCGAACAGCGAGTCGACGCGCTCCTCCCGTGTCTCGCCGATACCGATCAGGATGCCCGTCGTCCAGGCGACTTTCTCCTCCCCGGCGATGCGCATCGTCCTCAGACGTTCTTCGGGGATCTTGCCCGGACAGTTCCAGTGCGCCCCACCCTTTTCGTGCAGCCGCAACGACACCGTCTCGAGCATCATGCCCATCGACGCGCTCACCTCGCGTAGCGAGACGATCTCATCGCGCTCCATCAGCCCCTGGTTGATGTGCGGCTGAAGCCCGGTCTCGCGCAGCACCAGCTCCGCCATCTCCCGCAAGTACGACGACATCGTCGCGTGTCCGAAGCCGGCGAGGTCGGCGCGGACGTTCTCGTAGATCTCCTCCGGCCGTTCACCCAGCGAGAAGAGGGCTTCCTTGCACCCCTGCCGCGCACCGGCGCGCGCGATGGCCAGCACTTCGTCCGGCGTCATCGTGTGCGCGATCGGATCGTGCGGGCCGCGCGCGAACGTGCAGTAGCCGCACTTCTGCCGGCAGAGGTTCGTCAAGGGGATGAACACCTTGCGCGAGTACGTCACCACCCGCCCGTGACCGCGGTCGCGCAGCTCCGACGCCGCCGCCATCATCACGGCAAGATCAGTCGCGTCGGCGTGGATCAGCCGATATCCATTGTCCCGCGCCAGCCGTTCGCCGGCCAACGCGCGGTCGATGACGTCGGCGATGCCACCCGTTGCGGTCTCGATCATGCCCATCCCCAACAACCGGCCAGCCGAACAAAAGAGCCGCGCCGTGGAGCACGCTTCATCAGCGTCTCGCATCAGCCCGGCGACTGGCTTGAACCGCCAGCAAGTATGACCGCCAGGTCAATTCTCTTCAGTTACCCACGATAATAAGTACCGCACCTCCGCCCTGTCAAGCCTCGCCCCCTGCAGCCACGATCTGGTCGAGTTGAGCACGATGTTCAGCCTCGTGCTCAACGATACGGCGGCAGAGATCGGCCACCGTCAGCATGCCCGCCTCTTCGTGCTCGCCGCTCCTCAGCCACTGCTCCGGCGTCAGCGAGCGCAGCACCGCCGCGAGCTCAGCCCGCCTCATCGCAAAATGAGTCACCTGGTCGTCAAGTGGCACCGCCGCGGCAGCGTAGAGTTCTCCCCATCGCCGCTCGTCGAACCCCGGAAGCTGCAACCCCTCCCGAACCAGCACCTGGAAGACGCGCGTCGAGAGGATGGCGTCGGCCGCTCGCACGTGCCCGACGATGTCTCGGATGCCCCATTCCCGGCGTGCATCGTCCGATCTGCCGATAGGACCGGCAGCCACAGCGTTATGAAGCCAGCCTGGCGTACCTGACAACCGCCGGATCAGGTCAGCGTGGTCATCGTCAGGCATGCGCAAAGGATAGCATCGAGCGTGGCGAACATCTCCGCACGTCCAACGACTCGTAACACCTTCGAAGCACGATCGTGCGGCCGCGGCTGCCATACTGAATCAGCGTTCCGGCGTGCCAAGACCCGAGCATCCAACCGGCCAGGCTGCACAGACAAACCGAAAGACGGCGCGAGGACAACAACATGAAACGATTCGCTTCCACCTTCACCTCCAGCCTGCTCGGCGTGCTCACGGGCGCTGCGCTCGTCGGCGGTATCGTCTGGTCCCGCGACGACGGCGGCAGCTCGGAGTCCGCCGCGACGGCGGCTCCGGCGACCTCCAGCCAGGCAACGAGCGACACCAGCGCAACGAAGAACAGCGCCCCGCTCGCCAACGTGGACGACTTCACGGCGCTGTACGACCGGGTACGCCCATCCATCGTGCGCATCACCACCGGCCAGCAGGCCTCCGACCCGTTCTCCGGCAACGGCGCGGGCGGTCTCGGCTCGGGGATCGTGCTCGACAAGGACGGACACATCCTCACGAACTATCACGTCGTAAACGGATTCGATACGGTGACCATCACGTTCTCCGATGGCACCGTCGCCAGCGCCGGCGTCGTCGGCAAGGACCCCGGCAACGACACGGCCGTCGTGAAGACCGACGCCAACCCCGCCGTGCTCAAGCCGGCCACGCTCGGTGATTCCAGCCAGGTGAAGGTCGGCTCCTTCGTCGCCGCCGTCGGCAACCCCTTCGGCCTCGATGGTACGTTCACGACGGGCGTCATCAGTGGTCTCCAGCGCACCCTCCAGTCCAGCAGCGACGGCCGGCCGATGCGCGGCCTGCTCCAGGCCGACGCAGCCGTCAATCCGGGCAATTCCGGCGGCGCATTGATCAACGCCAAAGGTGAAGTGATCGGCATCAACACCGCCATCGAAAACCCCGGCGGCAACTCCTTCGCCGGCGTCGCCTACGCCGTGCCGATCAACACGCCCAAGCGCTACCTCACCCAGCTGGTCGCCGGCCAGACCATCACACACGCAAGGCTCGGCATCTCCGGCAAGACCCTCACCGATTCGGAACTCACGTCGCTCGGCCTCGACCACGGCGTCGCGGTCGTCTCCGTCGACAGCGGCAGCGGCGCCGGCAGGGCGGGCGTGCAATCATCCGCCAACGGCAAGGGCGACGTCATCGTAAGCATCGATGGCACCCCGATGCGCACCTTCGACGATCTCGCCGACTACATCGACGCGAAGAGCGTCGGCGACGACGTGAACCTCGGCGTCCACCGCGACGGCGAAGACATCGAGATCACGGCGACGCTGAAGTCATGGGACAGCTCGGCGTGATAGGCCGCCCTCCGGAGCACCGACGGGACGCGATGAGAAGAGATGAGACCGTAGGCACATAGGGCGCGCTCCGCGGGATGTGATGGGTGGTGCGTTAGGGCGCGGAGTTGGGAAGGGCCGCAGAGATGCGGCTCTTCTCTGCTTTACCATCGATGTGCTGCCGCTAGCTCTGTCCCACTGCGCGTCTCGCGAATCGAGGCCGGGTACATCGACAGAACTCGAACGGTCGGCTCCATCCATGAAACATGGCAAAGAGATCAGGATCCGGCAGGTACCTCGACAACGCGGCCTTCCTGCAGACCGAAGCTAAACACGTCAACGGCCGGCGGTTCCACACCGAGCGTCGTGAGCGCGGTGCAGATCTGGCTCCGATGGTCCGTCCCGTGGTGCAGCGCCTGCGCCAGACGGATGCCCATCGGAGCGTACTTCTGGTACCCGTCGTCAGGGTCGACCTCACGAAGCACGGCGTCCGCATCGATGTCTTCGTCGAGAAGTCGCGTCCATCCCCTGCCGATGTCCTCCATGGCAGCCCTGAGCTCCGCAAGCCCCATCTGGTCCGCCCTGATGAAGGAGCCACGCTCACCACTTGCGACGAAGAGGTCGAAGGAGTCGCTCCCGATGACGTGGCGCATCGTCGCGCGAATCGAGCGGTCGGTCGCAGGGACTGCGGCGTCCAACTGCGCAGGACTGAGCGCGAGGCACGCATCGATCAGCCGCAGCGTCGCCCAAACATGATGGGCAAACGCATCGTCGAGCAACGACCTGCTCATTCGGTCACTATACAACGGACCTCGCAGAGCGAGAGCAAAGGCCGCGCCTGGCCGGCGTGTCACGTCTTGCTTCGATATCCCCCGGCGCGCGATTAGGTGGCCGTCTACGCCGCCCCGGCGGTCGACGGCAGCAGCTCCGACCGCTTCTCCTCGAACGCGTCGATGGCGTCGGCTTCCCGCAGCGTCAGGTCGATCTCGTCGAGACCGTTGAGGAGGCAGTGCTTTACGAACGGGTCGACATCAAACTGGCGCGACTTGCCGTTGCCCAGGCTCACCGTCTGCGTCTCCAGGTCGACCTCCATCTCGTAGCCCGGCGAGTCCTCCGCCCGCGCGATCAGGCGATCGATGCTTGCCTGCGGCAGCTCGACCGTGAGCAGCCCGATCTTCGCGCAGTTGTTGCGGAAGATGTCCGCGAACGACGGCGCCACGATCGCCTTCAGCCCCATCTGCTGCAACGCCCACGGCGCGTGCTCGCGCGACGACCCGCAGCCGAAGTTCGGACCCGTGACCAGCACTTCGGCCCCGTCATACCTGTGATCGTTGAGAACGAAGTTCGGGTCCTTACGCCAGGCGTCGAAAGCGAACTCGCCGAAGCCGGTGCGCTCGATCCGCTTCAGATACTTCGCCGGGATGATCTGATCCGTGTCCACGTCGGCGCGCGGCAGCGGTAGGATCTTCCCGCGGATCTTCTTGAATCGTTCCATCAGTTTCGCCCCCACGTCCGGATATCGACGAAGTGCCCGGCGATCGCCGCCGCGGCGGCCATCTGCGGGCTGACCAGATGCGTGCGCCCGCCCGGCCCCTGCCGTCCCTCGAAGTTGCGGTTCGATGTGGAAGCACAGCGCTCGCCCGGCAGCAGGAAGTCCGGGTTCATCCCCAAACACATCGAGCAACCGGCATCGCGCCAATCGAACCCCGCCGATTTGAAGATCGCGTCGAGCCCCTCCTGCTCCGCTTGCGCCTTCACCAGCCCAGAACCCGGCACCACCATCGCGCTCACATGCTCCGCCACCGTACGGCCGCGCACGACCTCGGCCGCGGCACGCAGATCCTCGATCCGTCCGTTGGTGCACGAGCCGAGGAACACCCGGTCCAGCTTGATGTCCTCGATCGCCGTGCCGGGCTTGAGGTCCATGTAGGTCAGCGATCGCTCCGCCAGCTCGCGCACGCGTTCGTCGCTGAAGCTCTCCGGATCCGGGATGCGGCCCGTCACCGGTACGCTCTGCGCCGGCGTCGTCCCCCAGGTCACGCACGGCTCGATGTCCTCGCCGCGAAGCTCGACTTGCGCATCGAACATTGCGCCGTCATCGCTCGGCAGTCCCCGCCATGCGTCCAACGCCTGCTCCCAGTCCGCGCCTTTCGGCGCGAACGGCCGGCCCTCCACATAGGCGAACGTCGTCTCATCGGGCGCGACGAGGCCCGCGCGCGCCCCGCCTTCGATCGACATGTTGCAGACCGTCATGCGCCCTTCCATCGAGAACGAGCGGATCACGTCGCCGCGATACTCGATGACGTGGCCAACGCCGCCCGCCACACCGATCTTCCGGATAATCGCCAGGATCACGTCCTTCGCCGTCACTCCCTCCGACAGCGTGCCATGCACTTCGACCGACATCGTCTTCGGTCGCGCCTGTGCGAGCGTCTGCGTCGCCAGCACATGCTCCACTTCGGAGGTGCCGATGCCGAACGCCAGCGATCCGAAGGCCCCATGCGTCGACGTGTGGCTATCGCCGCACACAATGGTCATGCCCGGCTGGGTCAGCCCCTGTTCGGGCCCGATGATGTGCACGATCCCCTGCCGCCGGTCGTCGACGCCGAAGTACGGCACACCGAACTCCTCGGCGTTGTGCCGTATCGTCTCTACCTGTTGCGTCGAGAGCGGATCCGCCCACGGCTTGTCCCGGTCCCGCGTCGGAACGTTGTGGTCGACCGTCGCGAGCGTCAGGTCCGGCCTGCGCACCCTCCGGCCGGCAAGCCGAAGCCCCTCGAACGCCTGCGCCGATGTCACTTCATGCACAAGGTGCAAATCGATGTACAACAGGTCCGGCTTCCCCGCCTCCCGCCGGACCAGGTGGGTATCCCAGATCTTTTCGGAAAGTGTCTGTGCCATGGACTTATCTCCGCGTTGCCTTCGCGGCCTGCGGCTTCTCTTCTAAGAAGTCTTCCAGGTGAACATACTGGGGCATCGCGATCGCCCGCGATCCCGCGGCGAGGAACCGCGTACCGTGAAGCGCTTCCACGTCGCGGAATGTCTTGTCGTTCCCGACGATCGCGTCGCATCCTCCTGCGGCCGCCGAAGCCACCACGATGGCATCGGGTGTCTTCAGCCGCGTGTGCGCTCGAATCTCCGCCGCGAGGAACAGCACAGTTCGCGTCAGATCGGTCGTCTCTACACCAGAAGCACGCTCCGTGAGATCGATGATCACCTCGCGCTCGCGCAGATCGCGATGCCGTAGCGGATGGATCAGCAGCTCCATCTGCACGAGCCGCGAGATGGAGATGGCCAGCCGGCGTGCGTCGGCACGCTCGAACAGCGATCGCACGAGCTCAGCCAGCGGTTCTGTTCGCGTCAGCAGATAGATGCAAGCGCAAGTATCTATGCCGACGTGTCTCAGCCCCCCGATCCGCTCCTCGAAGGCTTCGCGTCCGAATCCCACTCACGATCCCAACTATCGCGTTCACCGCGCGCCCAGCCGTCGATACGTTCCTGCGTCTGCCACTCCGGCACATGACGCAGCGCCCCCTGCAGGCTGTCCAGCAGCGCTTTGCCTTGCAGCCGGCGCCGCAGCCAGATCTCTTCCCCGTCTATCATCAGGTCCACCTCATCTCCCGCCCGCCACGCCAGTGCTCGCACCATGGCCACGGGCAGCGTGATCTGGTTCTTGCCGCTCAGCCGCGTTGTCCCGTGGAGCGCATCGGCATCATCCTCGGTATCGATCCGGTAGGCCACGGCGGCGTCCTGGATCATCCCGCCACCGCTGGGCTGATCGCGTATGGGGTACTCTGTGGTCTGTTTTCGCTTCGGCATGGAACGTTCCTCTGGTTCTTCGCAGTGTACCAAGCCATCTCACCTGCTGTCAAGGATTTTTCAGAACTCCTTTACGCACGCGGACTGCGCTTGGCTATTACGGCTTCGCCCGTACCTCGGAGTCCTGTCGGCGGTCGATGGCAAGCATGCGGTTCAGCGCGTTCATATACGCCTTCGCGGAAGCGACGATCACGTCCGTATCGGCGCCTCGTCCTAAATAGCTGCGCCCACCACCCTCGATGCGGATCGTCACTTCACCCTGGGCGTCGATCCCTTCGGTGACACTCTTGACGTGAAACTCCGTCAGCTCGTTCGGCATCTCGACAATCCGGTTGATCGCGCGATACACCGCATCGACGGGTCCGGTGCCAAGCGCCGCGTCGGCGCGGACCGACCCGTCCGGCCCGATCAGCCGCACCGTGGCGGTGGGCGTAGCGTGGTCGCCGCACGAAACTTGCACGAAGTCCAGGTGGTAGATCTCCGTTTGGGTCCGCAGTTTGTCAGCCACGATCGCTTCGAGGTCGCGGTCGTCGATCTCGGCCTTCTTGTCGGCTAGCTCTTTGAACGCCATGAACGCGCGCGACAGCTCCTCTTCGGTCAGCTCGTACCCCAGCTCCACCAGCCGCGCCTTGAAGCCGTGCCGCCCCGACACTTTCCCCAGTACGATCTCGGCGCCCCCCGACGGCCAGCCGATGTCCTTCGCATCCATGATCTCGTACGTCTCCCGCATCTTCAGGATCCCGTCCTGGTGGATGCCCGCCTGATGCCGGAACGCGTTGGCGCCGACGATCGCTTTGTTCGGCTGCAGGCTCATGCCGGTGAGGTTCGCCACCATGCGGCTCGTCCGGTACAGCTCGCGCGTGTTGATGTTCGTCTCGACGTTCATAAAGTCGCGACGTGTCTTGATCGCCATCACCACTTCTTCGAGCGACGCATTGCCCGCGCGCTCGCCGATGCCGTTGATGCACGTTTCGATCTGCCGCGCGCCGACGGATACGGCCGCCAGCGAGTTCGCCACCGCCAGGCCGAGGTCGTTGTGGCAATGGACAGAGATACGAGCCTTGTGGATATTGGGCACGTGCTCGTAGATGTCCTTGATGAACGCGGCGAACTCCTCCGGGATCGCGTAGCCGACCGTGTCCGGAATGTTCACCGTCCTCGCGCCCGCTTCGATGCACTGCTCCAGCATCCAGTACACGAACTTGCGGTCGCTGCGCGTCGCGTCCATCGGACTAAACTCGACGTCGCTGCAGTAGCTGGCCGCGCGGGCCACCATCGTCCGCGCCATCTCCAGCACCGTCTCCTTGTCCTTCGCGAGCTGGTGCATGATGTGGATGTCGCTGCTGGACAGGAACACGTGGATGCGCGGCTGCGTCCCACCCTTCACCGCCTCCCAGCAGGCATCGACCGCCTCTGGATTCGCGTGCGCCAGCCCCGCGATCTGCGCGCCACGTATCTCGCGCGCGATCGCTTGCACCGCCTCGAAGTCGCCCGGTGATGTCCTGGGAAATCCTGCTTCGATGATGTCGACGCCCAGCCGCTCCAGCTGGCGTGCGATCTCCATCTTGTCCGTCGCGGTCAGCGCCACGCCAGGCGATTGCTCGCCGTCGCGCAGCGTCGTATCGAAGATGATCACCTTGTCCATGGATGTTCCTCCGCTGTCTATCGTTGGATCAGGCGGCGCAGCCGCCACACGCCTCCGGCCGTGCCCTCCAATCCGCCTAGGCGGACGAGGGCGGGCGAAGTGTGAGCGCGAGCGCCCGAGGGCCGGCCTCCACCAGGACTTCCAACCTCCAACATCCAACATCCAACATCTAGATCAGGCTCCCGACCTTCGGCTTGCCTTCGCCGGCCGAGCGATACTTGTGGTAGGCGCCGTTCTGCGATGGCTGCTGCACCGTCGCTGTGCCACCGCGCACCATCGCGACGCGCCCCGTCCGCACGAGCTCTTTCAGCCCGTACGGCAGCAGCATGCCGACGAGCGCGTCGATCTTGTCCTCGGTGCCCGTCGCTTCCACCACCATCGAGTCTGTGCTGACGTCGACCACTTTCGCGCGGAACACATCGACGATCTCGATGATCGCGCCGCGCGTCTCCTTCGAGGTCGCCACCTTCACCAGTGCCAGCTCGCGCGCGACGACGCTGAGCTCCGTCACGTCGCTGATCTTCACGACTTCGATCACCTTGTAGAGTTGCTTCGTCACCTGTTCGATGTCGTGCGCGGCTCCATCGACCGTGAACGTCATCCGGGACAGCCCGGGCACCTCACTCGGCCCGACAGTCAGGCTCTCGATGTTGAACGCCCGCTGCCGCCACTTGTTCGCGATCTTGTTCAGCACGCCGGGACGGTTCTCGACCAGCGCGACGATCGTGTGCAGTCTGCCGCTCATCGTGCCCTCCCGCCTGCGGGCTGGCGCTGTCGCTCTTCGATCTTCGGCTGGTCGATGGTGTCTGACAGGCTGACGCCCGGCGGCATCATCGGGTAGCAGTCCTCCGCCTCCTCCACCTCAAAGTCGAGCAACACAGCGCCCGGATGCCGCAGCGCCGCCTCGATCGACGACTCCACCATCGACTTCTCGCTGATGCGGATGCCTGTGATGCCCATCGCCTCCGCGATCTTCACAAAGTCGGGCTGGAACATCCGCACCGACTGCTTGTTGCCGTCGTAGAACGTGTCCTGCCACTGGCGGACCATCCCCAGGTAGTGGTTGTTGATGATCGCGAACTTGACCGGCAGCTCGTACTCAGTGCACAGCGCCAGCTCGTGCATCGTCATCTGGAAGCCGCCGTCGCCGCAGAACGCCCACACCGTGTCCTTCGGCCGCGCGACCTGGACGCCGATCGCGGCCGGCACTTCGAACCCCATCGTGCCCAGCCCGCCCGACGTGACGAACGAGTACGGGTTGTCGCCCCAGAAGAACTGCGCCGCCCACATCTGGTGCTGACCGACGCCCGTCGCGTAGTACGCCTTCGGGCCCGACAGGTCGTAGATTTTCTTGATCACGTACTGCGGCAGGATCTTGTCCGTCTCGGGGATGGCGATCGAAGGGTGCTTCGCCCGCATGTCGGCGAACCATGCTCGCCACGCATCGTGGCGTATCGGCTGCACGTGTGGGATCAGCTGCTGCAGCACCGCCTTCACGTCGCCGACGATCGGCACCATCGTCTTCACGTTTTTGCCGATCTCGGCCGGGTCGACGTCGATGTGGACGATCTTCGCGTTCGGCGCGAAGTCCTTCAGCGCGCCCGTCACGCGGTCATCGAAGCGCATGCCGATGCCGATGAGGAGATCGGCTTCCTGGATGCCGATGTTGTTCCAGTACATGCCGTGCATGCCGGGCATGCCCATGTTCAGCTCGTGTGAGCCCGGAAAGCCGCCGATGCCGAGCAGCGTCGTGATCACCGGGATCTGCGCCTTCTCGGCCAGCTCCTTCAGCTCCTCCGCCGCGCGCGCGATGACCACGCCGTGCCCTGCGAGGATCAGCGGCTTCTCCGACTCGGCGATCAGCTGCGCCGCCTTCTTCACCTGCTGCGGGTGGCCCATCACCGTCGGCTGGTAGCCCGGCAGGTCGATCTTCTCCGGATACTCGAACTCGCACAGCGCCTGCTGCACGTCGCGCGGGATATCGACCAGCACCGGCCCCGGCCGCCCCGTCATCGCGATGTGGAACGCCTCGGCGATCGCCGGCGCGATGTCCTCGACCTCGAGCACGAGCACGTTGTGCTTGACGATCGGGATCGTGATGCCGGTGATGTCCGCCTCCTGGAAGCCGTCGCGCCCCAGCAGCCACGAGACCACCTGTCCGGTAATGCAGACCAGCGGCACCGAATCCATCCACGCATTGGCGATGCCCGTCACGAGGTTCGTCGCGCCGGGTCCCGACGTCGCCCAGCAGACCCCCGCCTTGCCGGACACGCGCGCGTACGCGTCGGCCGCGTGCGCCGCCCCCTGCTCGTGCCGCACGAGGATGTGCCTGATGTCGGGGTACTTCTTCAGCGCGTCGTACATCGGCAGGTTGGCGCCGCCGGGGTAGCCGAAGATCACTTCGACCCCCTCTTTGCGGAGGCACTCCATGATGATCTCTGCGCCCTTGATCTTCGTCATCTTCTGCTTCTCCTTCGACTGGCCCGCGTCTCGGCGGTGTCCGTCGACCTCATTGGTTGGTGGTATCGTCCCCTGCGTTCCCGCCGCGGCGGATGCGAGGACGACTAAAGGAGGAGTCCCGGTAGCGCGAGCGCGATCAGCTCGCCGGCTACCCGGGAGAGGGGGCGTACTACGACGCGGTCGCCGTCGGCGACGCGACCGCGACCGGTGTCACCTCAAGAGAAGCATGCTGCTCGTTCATCTGTCCCTGTATCGGCACTTCTTCGTGCCTCGTTCCCTTCCTTCTCTCTGTGAACTCTGTGCTCTCTGTGGTGAGTTTCCCTGACGTCTGTCCCTGTATCGGCACTGCTTGCTGTGCCCCATTCCCTTCCGGTTCTCTGTGACCTCTGTGCTCTCTGTGGTGAGTTTCCCTGCTACGGCTCTCAGATAACAAAAGACCCGTCCACTAAAGGGACGGGTACAAGCCCGCGGTGCCACCCTTCTTCCCCATCCACCCGCGGCGGACAAGGCTCTCGGAGCGCGCTAACGGTCGCTACCCGGCCCGGGCTCGCCCTATCGGCCCACCCGCGCAACTCCGCGCCGAGTTCGATTCGCCCGCTACCGCCGGTCTCGCACCAACACCGGCTCGCTCAGGCCGTCGCGAATCTACTGCTGCGCTTCAACGCCTGCTATGTGCGCGGAGTATACAGATTCGCTAACAAACCTGTCAACTGGGGCGCTGAGGTAGGTGACAGCGACGGCTCGCAGGTGTAGTATCGAGTTCAGCACGCAACAAGCCGAAGCGCACGAGGCCGGCCGTAGTGCGATCGGCGTTGACGCTGGAAAGCCCTTGGCGCCGTGCCTAGCAAAACGCGACAAGACATGAGACGACCTCGGGTGGCACGCGGCGCGGTGGCGCTTGGCGGCGTGACGCTCGCCCTCCTGAGCGTACTGCAGTCGGTGGGCAGCGCGCGCGCGGTGCCATTCCTCCCCAAGACCGACTTCGCGGCCGGAGGCACCCCTTGGTCCCTGGCCATTGGTGACTTCGACCGGGACGGGAAGCCCGACCTCGCCGTCGCCAATGCCAGCGACAACACGGTGTCGATCCTGCTGGGCACGGGCTCGGGCAACTTCGCCGGGAAGACCGACTTCGCCACCGGCACCGCTCCTCGCTCCGTAGCCATCGGCGACTTCAATTGGGACGGGAAGCCCGACCTCGCGGTCACCAATGGCATCGCCAACACCGTGTCAATCCTGCTGGGCACGGGCACGGGTAGCTTCGCCGGGAAGACTGACTTCGCGACCGGCGCCGCCCCTGTCTCCGTGGCCATCGGCGACGTCAACTGGGACGGGAAGCCCGACCTCGCGGTCGTCAATCAAGGCGGCCCGAGCGTGTCGATTCTCCTGGGCGCGGGCACTGGCAGCTTCGGTGCCAAGGCCGACTTCGCGACCGGCGCCGTTCCTTACTCCGTCGCCATCGGCGACGTCAACGGGGACGGGAAGCTCGACCTCGCGGTCGCCAATGAAGCTGCCTCCACTGCGTCTGTCTTGCTGGGTAACGGCACGGGCAGCTTCGGCGCGAAGACCGACTTCGCGACCGGCGTCGGTCCTGTCTCCGTGGCCATCGACGACGTCAACAGGGACGGGAAGCCCGACCTCGCGACCGCCAATTACGGCGCCGACACCGCGTCGATCCTGCTGGGCACTGGCACGGGCAGCTTCGGCGCGAAGACCGACTTCGCGACCGGCTTCCAGCCTCGGTCCTTGGTGATCGGCGACTTCAACGGGGACGGGAAGCCCGACCTCGCGGCCGCCAATCGCGGCGCCTACACCGTGTCTGTCTTGCTGGGCACGGGCACGGGCGCCTTCGGCGCGCCGACCGACTTCGCGACCGGCAGCGACCCTTTCTCCGTGGCCATCGGCGACATCGATGGGGACGGGAAGCCCGACCTCGCGACCGCCAATAGCGGCGCCAATGCCGTGTCCGTCCTCCTGGGCACGGGCACGGGCAGCCCGGGCAGCTTCGGCGCGAAGACCGACTTCGCGACCAGCGTCGGTCCTCGGTCCGTGGCCATCGGCGACGTCGACGGGAACGGGAAGCCCGACCTCGCCGCCGCCAATTTCAGCGACAGCACCGTGTCGATCCTGCTGGGCACGGGCACGGGCAGCTTCGGCCCGAAGACCGACTTCGCGACGGGAGCCAATCCTCGGTTCGTGGCCATCGGCGACTTCAACGGGGACGGGAAGCCCGACCTCGCGGCGGCGAATAACGGCGCCAACACCGTGTCGATCCTGCTGGGCACGGGCACGGGCAGCTTCGGCCCGAAGACCGACCTTGCGACCGGCGCCGCTCCTGAGTCCGTGGCCATCGGCGACTTCAACGGGGAGGGGAAGCCCGACCTCGCGGTCGCCAACTTTGCCGCCAACACCGTGTCCATCCTGCTGGGGTGCGCCGCAGGTGACACGGATTGTGACACCGTGCTCGACGCCTCCGACAACTGCCCGACGGACGCGAACCCGTTGCAGACGAACAGCGACAGCGGCCCGATGCCGCCGGCGGGCAACGTGGGGACGATCGATAACGGCCCGGGCCTGGCGCTCGTCGATGATACGGTGCCGAACGGCGACGGCCAGGGCGATGCCTGCGATCCCGACCTCGACAACGACGGGCTGGCGAACACGGACGAGGATCCGCTGGCGAACTGCGGCGCCTTCAACGGCGTGGTCGCGGGCCACCCGAGCCCCGCCAGCGGCGACAACACGAACGACGACAATGGCAACGGTGTGCCGGCGCCGCCGATGGGGGCAGACGCCGCCGACAACGGGTCATCAGGCGACACCGACAACGACGGCGTGCGGGACGGCTACGAGTGCGGGAACGGGACGAACCCGCGCGACCGGACGTCGAAGCCGCCGGCGCTAGGCGATGACGGCCTGGACGACGACGGAGACGGGGTGCTGAACGGCTGGGAGCGTCGCGGCTGGGGGACTGATCCGAACAACTCGAACACCGACGGCGATGCGAAGGGCGACTGCAAGGAGGCGCTGGACGTCGACGGCAACGACGTGGTGAACTCGACCGGCGACTTCGTCGCGTTCGCGAAGGCCATCTTCACGCCGACAGGAAAGACGCAGGACTTTGACATCGACAAGAACGGCTTCGTCAACTCGACCGGCGACCTCGTGTTCATGGCGAAGCGGGTGTTCGGGCCGGTGGTCTGCCTGTAACGGCCGCGTTCCGGCCCTTGCCCCCTGCCGCCGCGCGCTTTGAGATCGTCGGCGATTGGCATATCATCACCTCCATGCACGAGCCACGCCGCCCACCACCGGTCACCCCCAGCGCGTTTGATTACCCGGTGAGCGGGCAATCAAACTCAATCAAGTCCAATCAAGCCCGCCGCGCGCCGCAGCTTCGGTCGCTCAGTCACCCGCCCTCGCGCCAGCTTCAGCGCCAATCGCCAGGCGAGAAAACGCCAAAAAACAAACCTCAATCAAAAGTACACCGCCTCGACGCCCTCACCCGCAGCTTTGCACTCATTTGCGAAGGTTCGCGCTTGACGTCGCGCAACCTGCGCGCTTCCGGGCTTCCGGCAGCGCCGCGCGTCCCGCTACGCTCGATCCGGCGCGGCGCTGTGTCCGCCCAAGCTTGGAGGAGGATCGATGCGACGAGGGATGCTTACGGCCGCGCGGCGGCCGCTGGCGGGGTTGGCGTTGGCGGCGGTTGTGTTGGTGGCGGCTTGCGGCGACAGCGGCGACGCGACGAAGACGACGCCCGCGGGCGCGGGGACGAAGCAGCCGGCGTCGGTGACGCCCATCGCCACGGCCGCGGCGGCCACGACGTACCCGCTAACGGTGACCGACATGCTGGGCCGCAGCGTCACGATCGCGAAGAAGCCGGTGGCCATCGCGGCGCTCAGCCCGACGACGGTCGAGTACGTGTTCGCTGTCGGCGCCGTGAGCAAGACGCGCACGTCGTCCGTGCGCTTCCCGATCGCGGCGGCGGGCGCGAAGGAAATCGGCCCGTCGTACCAGCCGAACCTGGAGCTGATCGCGGCCGAAAGCCCTGACCTGATCGTCGCCGACAGCGTCAGCCAGCCACAGCTCGAGGACGCGCTCGAAGGGCTGAAGGTGCCGGTGCTGTTCGTCGGCGCGCAGGTGTTCGCCGACGCGCCGAAGGGCCTGCGCCTGGTCGGGCAAGTGCTCGATCAGCAGACGAAGGCGGAAGCGGAGGCGAAGAAGATCGAGACGACGGCCACGACACTGGCCGCCAGGCTCCCCGCGACGAAGCCGAAGGTGCTCGTGCTCAACGGCACGCCCGACGACTTCTACGCCGCGAAGCCCGAATCGTACGTCGGCGACCTGGTGCGCCTGCTCGGCGGTGAAAACGTCGCCCAGGGCGCGCCCGACGTCGGCCGCTTCCCCGGCTACACGAAGCTGAGCCTCGAGACGATCCTCACGGCGAAGCCCGACATTGTGCTTTCGATCACCGCGGGACCGCCCGGCGCCAACACGATCACGGCATCGCTGTCGTCGAACCCGGCCTGGGCCGAAGTGCCGGCGGTGATCAGCAAGCACGTCAGCGAGATCAACGTCGAACTCTTCCTGCAGGCGCCCGGCCCGCGCGCCGGTGTCGCCCTCGACACGCTGGCGAAACTGCTCTACCCGGACATCCGGCCGTGATCGCAGCCGCGCCACCTGCGGCCGCCTCCCGCACGAGCACGCTCGCGCGCGTACTGATCGCGTGGGGTGCACCGCTGGCGCTCGTGGCGCTCGCCGTCGTGCTCGCGCTGTCGCTGGGCGCCGTGAACCTGTCGCCCGCGCGCGTCCTCGACGGCCTCCTCGACCGCAACGCCGACGTGCTCGCCCGCACGATCGTCTGGGACGTGCGGCTGCCGCGCGTCCTGCTTGCCCTGCTCGTCGGCGCCAGCCTCGGCGTCGCCGGCGCGCTCCTCCAGGGCGTCACGCGCAACCCGCTCGCCGACCCCCACATCCTCGGATTGACGGCCGGCGGCGGATTGGCGGCCGCGCTGGCGATCCGTATGTCCCAGGACGTTTCCGCGGACGTGCTTGCGCCCGTGGCGTTCGGCGGCGCGCTGGTCGGTGCGGCGCTGCTCTACGGCCTGTCGTGGAGGGGCGGCGTCTCGCCCGTGCGTCTGGCGCTCTCCGGCGTTGCGATCGCCTCGATGCTCACGGCGGCGATAACGATGGTGCTCGTCACGTCGAACCTGGGCACCCAGGCAGCTCTCTCGTTCCTCGCCGGCGGGCTCTACGGCCGCGGCTGGGACGAGTTCTACGCCGTCTGGCCGTACTGCGCGGCAGGACTCGTCGCGGCGCTGCTGCTCGCCCGCAGCATGAACATCCTCTCGCTGGGCGACGAGGCGGCGCAGTCGCTCGGCCTGGGCGTCGAGCGCACGCGCGTCCTCGCGATCGCCACCGCGGCGGTGCTCGCGGGCGCGTCGGTCAGCGTCGCCGGCATGGTGGCGTTCGTCGGGCTGGTCATCCCGCACATCGCGCGCTTCCTCACGGGCGACGACCATCGCAGCCTCGTCCCCTTGTCGGCGCTGCTCGGCGCGGCGCTCGTCGTCTACGCGGACCTGCTAGCGCGCGTCGTCGACAAGCCCGTCGAGATCCCGCTCGGTATCGTGACGGCGATCGCAGGGGCGCCGTTTCTGCTGTACATGGTGCGGTGGCGCGCATGAGGCTGGAAGCGCGCAACCTGGCCGCCGGCTACGGGCACGGCTTCCGTGTCGAGGACGTCGATCTGGTCATCGAAGACCGGCGCATCACCGGGCTCATCGGCCCGAACGGCGCCGGCAAGTCGACCCTGCTGCGCGCGTTGGCGCGTCTGCTGAAGCCTCAACGTGGAGTCGTGCTGCTCGATGGCGAGGTCCTGCATCAACGGCCGGGCCGCGAGGTCGCGAAGAAGCTCGCGTTCCTCGGCCAGATGGTCGATGGCGTGCCGGACCTCTCGGTTGAGGAGTTGGTCGTCCGCGGCCGTTACCCCCACCAGTCGCTGCTGCACCGCGACCCCGCCGGCGACCGCCAGTCCGTGGAGTGGGCGCTCGCCGCGATGCAGCTGCAAGCGATGCGCGAGCGGCCGCTGAAGCACCTCTCGCACGGCGAACTGCGCCGCGCCTGGACGGCGCTGGCGCTGGCGCAACGCCCGGACATCCTCCTGCTCGACGAGCCGACGGCATTCCTCGATCTCTCGCATCAGTTCGAGCTGTTGGACCTGCTGTCCGACCTCAAGAGTCACGGCGTCACGGTATTGCTCTCCATGCACGACCTCTGGCTCACGGCTATCTACTGCGAGCGCGTGATTGCGATGAGCGGCGGCCACGTCGTGGGCAGCGGACCCACCGACGAGGTGCTGACCGTCGACCTCATCCGCGACGTCTTCGGAGTGGAGGTTGCGATGAGCGAACATCCGATGGTGCCGGGCAGGCGGGTCGCCCTGCCCTACGCGAAGCGCCGTGCCGCGACCGTGATCGAGGCGCAGCATCCCGAACTGGCGCGGCCAGTCGAGAACCCGGAGCACATGCCCTCGCCCCACTGAGCGAGCACTCCTCGACGTAGCCGCCAGCGTTGCGGTAGAACGAGCCTGACGCCGGCACGGACCCGCTCGTTGCGATTCGCCGCGCATCTACCAGGAAGGCATCGAACATGACCACGCTCACCACTGACGCACCAGACATGGTCGCCACCGCGCGACAGCTTCGCGCGGAGATCGAATCGTACAGCGAGGAAGCGCAACAGCTACGACGGCTGCCTGACGGTTTGGCACGCATCTTCCGCGAGCACCAGGTCTTCGGCATGTCCCGCCCCATCGAGTTCGGAGGCCGCGGGCTGGATCTCCTCACAGCCATGCGCACGATCGAGGAGATCTCGATCGCGGACGCCTCCGCCGGCTGGTGCGCCGCCATCGGCAGCGGCACCGTCGGTATGGCGGGTCTCGATGGCGATGTCGCGCGCAAGTTGTTCAAGCCCGGCAGCGCGCTGGTTGGCGTAGGTTCACCGACCGGCCGTGCGATACCCGTCGATGGAGGCTACCGCGTCACGGGGCGCTGGGCCTACGCTAGCGGCTGCCAGGCCGCCGACTGGATCTTCCTGGGCAACATCACGTTTGACGGCGACAAGCCGAGGCTCCAGCCAAACGGACTCCCCGAGTTCCGCGCCGCAGTGGTGCCAACGTCGGAGATCGAGATCATCGATACGTGGCACGTGTCCGGCCTACGTGGCACCGGCAGCCACGACGTCGCGGTCAACGATCTCTTTGTGCCCGAAGAGCGATCCAGCGCGGTGTCACTCGACGGATCCGGCGCCGCCGCCCAGCAGTACGGGCTCCCGATGTTCACACTGTTCGGCCTCACGCTCGCTCCCGTGGCGCTAGGCGCCGCGCGGCGCGCGATCGACGAACTGCTGGCAATGGCGCAGGGCAAGACGCCCCTGCTGAGTTCCACAAAGCTCCGTGAGAAGCCGGTCGTCCAGCATGACATCGCGCGAGCGGAGGGCATCCTTCAGGGCGGGCGAGCGTTCTTTTATGAGACGATCGGCACCCTCATGCAGCTCGTCGCGCACGGTGATGCATTCGACATGCCGCTCCGCGCCAGGACGCGCCTATCGGGCACATACGCCGTTGACGCATCCGCGCAGGCGACCGAGATCGCCTACCGCCTCGGCGGCGGAGCCGCCAACTACGAGACCAGTCTGCTCCAGCGCTGCTTCCGAGACGTCAACGCAGTCACACAACACTTCATGATGGCAGCATCAAACTACGAGACCGTCGGCCGCGTGATGATGGGTCTGGACCCCGGGACGCCGCTGATCTAGCGGCTGCGGCCGTGTTGTCGAGGCCAGCCGCGGCCGCTAGGCGTCCGCGGCTCAGTCGCGGCGATGTCTACCAGCGAGGCTCCTCGCCGAGAACGCCCAGGGCGGTCTTGCCGACGATCTCATGCACCAGCCCGGCGTTGGCCGGGTGAAAGCCGCCACAACGCACATCGCGATAGATGCGCTCAAGCTCACTTGCCTTGAACATGCCGGTGCCGCCGGAGATATCCATGGCGATGTCGACCACCTTCTTCGCCCCCTCGACGGCCCTGTACTTCATGGCGACGAGCTTGGCCGGCCATTCGCCGCCGTGA
>CAYQZE010000089.1:0-16741 GCA_964421985.1 uncultured Dehalococcoidia bacterium
GTCGGCGCGCTCGGGCGTGGCCGTCGGCGATGGAGGGGCCGGCGTGGCCGTCCGGCTGGAGCCGGACGCGCCGGTGCAGGCCGCCGCGACGAGCGCGCAGCCGATGACGATGGGCGGGAGCAAGCGAGAGCATCGCCGCAATCGAGGGACAGCCTTCCGACCCTGATTCGGGCAGGGGTGGCCTCAGGATAACGGGTGGGCGCCGGACGCTGAAGGCATCGGCCTGATCTTCCCGGTGCGCACCCGGGAGGGTATCCTGAGCCATCATGGACTTTGCGAAGCTGCACGGGACCGGGAACGACTTCGTCGTGATCGATGCGCGCTCCCTGGAGCGCGACTGGAGCGCGCTGGCGGTGGCGATCTGCGACCGACACTTCGGCGTCGGAGCCGACGGCATGATCCTCGCCGCGTCATCGGAGCGAGCGCCAGTGCGGATGCGGATCTTCAACGCCGACGGCTCCGAAGCCGAGATGTCGGGCAACGGCATGCGCTGCCTCGTCAAGTTTGCTGTAGACCGCGGCATTGTGACGCCGGACGGCGACGACCTGGACATCGAGACGGGGGCGGGTGTGCTGGGCGTGCGCATCACGAGCGAGCGCGGGCTGGTGACGAGCGTGCGAGAGAGCATGGGGCCGCCGCGCCTCGATCCGCGCGAGATACCCGTAGCCATCGAAGCGCCGCCGCCGATCATGAACTTTGCCGTGCAGGTCGGTGGCCACTCGCTGCCCATCACGCCGGTGTCCATGGGGAACCCGCACGCCGTGTACTTCCAGGGTGCGCCGGTGGCGGACTATCCGCTGGAGACGATCGGGCCGCTGATGGAGCGCCACGCGCTGTTCCCCAAGCGCACGAACTTCGAAGTCGTGCGCGTGCTGGACCGGGGACACGCGGAGATGCGCGTGTGGGAGCGCGGAGTCGGCGAGACGCTGTCGTGCGGCTCGGGCGCTTCGGCGACGATGGTGGCAGCGCGGCTGCTGGACCTGGTCGATGGCGCGATGGAGCTGCGCGTGCCGGGCGGCGAGTTGCGGCTTGAGTGGGATGGGGAGGGCGATGTGATCCTGACGGGCCCGGTCGTCGAGGTGTTCCGCGGAACGTGGCCCGACTGATGCCTCTACGACAGCTCCGCCGCCTGGAAGCGCCCACTGGCCCGAGTCTGCATGCCCGCCTGTCGCGCGAAGCGTTGTGCTATGCGTGGAGCCCAGCGGAAGTCGATGCGATCCCCCCTGAGTTGATCGTGGAGCGCGCGGGTAATGTGCTGGCGGCGTTCGGCGGCGCCGCGCAGGCGCGGCTCGCGTACTCGTTCGCAAGCGACGGCGAGTTCATCGAGCTCTTTCCTCCCATGTTCGAACTGCTGCTCCCACGTATGAGGAAGCTGCTCGGCGCGGAGACCGTGCGCTTCCGGCTGGGCCTCGGATCGTCGCGTATGGCGGTGGAGCCGGTGTTGAAGAAGCTCTCATTCACGCCGCAGCGACCGTGGCTTGTGTTCTCGCTGGAGAAGCGTGGTGTGCTGGCGAAGGCGGTCGCCCCCGAGGGCGTGAGCATACGACAGGGCGGCGCCGGCGACATCAAGGCGATCATGCGCATCGACCGCGAAGCATTCCCGGACACACCGATGCCGGAAGCGGCGTACCGCCACCACCTGGCGAGTGGCGACGAACTGACGATTGCGAGCGTGGCGGATGAGGTCGCCGGGTTTGCGCTGTACTCGTACGACGGCGCAGGCGAAGGCTATTTGAGTTCGCTGGCCGTTGCAGAGGCGTATCGCGGGCGCGGCGTCGGTCCGGCGCTGACGGTGCGCGCGGCCAAATGGGCCTTCGCGCAGGGGGCGGATCACCTGGCGCTGCGCACCGAAGAGGACAACCGTATCGCGATCGGCGTCTACCGTGCGCTGGGGTTCAAGCACATCGGCTCCGGCAACGACTACGAGCGGCCGACGGATCCACGCGTGATCGCGGCGCTGAAGAAGGCCGGTGAGGGCACACTGATCCGGTTCGGCGGCTGGCGATAACGCCTTGAACGCCGGCGACGCGTCCGGATGGTGCGGCCCCGGGGGGAGCTGATGGCGGAGCCGGTTTCGTCGGGCCTCGGCCGGAGCGGGCCGTGGCTGCAGAACCAGTGGCTTCGCGTCGAGACGCGTCAGGATGACGGATCGATCTCGCCGCTGGCGCTCGACGGCGCGTTTCGCCCGACCGAGCGCGGGCTGGCGTACGCCGAGCCCCTTGGCGAACCCTCGCTGCACTTCGAACGGGCCGACTACGACGTCCAACCGTACGAGGATGCGATCGGCAGGGGCCGCCGGTTGACGCTGGTCGCATCGCAGGCGCGCCGCGGCGTCACGCTCCGGCGCGAGGTCGTCGTGTACGATGCGCATCCGTTCTGCGTCACGCGGGTTGGAGTAACCAGCCGCGGCGAACGTCCGCTGGCGCTGGCGGCGCTGCACGCGTTCGCCACGCCGGATGAAGGACGCGGCCGCCTGCAATTCGCGTCGAGTGCGGCGGACCTGCGCATCTATCGCAACGGCTGGCAGTCGTGGGCGCCGACGATGTCGTTTGGCGGCGCCGGCCGCGACGTGCGGAGCGCGCCAACCCAACTCTCGCCCGAGCCGCCGCAGTCCGAAGCCGGGCGTTTCGCCTCGGACGACGTTGGCGTGTTGTACGATCCCGCGACGCAGCGCTCGCTGCTGGTCGGGGCGGTGACTGCGCGCGACTTCATCACGCAGATCTTCATCGATGCGCCTGCGAAGGCGCTCGATGCTCGCTGCCTGACGGACGGCATCACGGTGGCGCCGGGCGAGACCGTGTGGTCCGAGCGGCTGCTGATCGACGTTATCGGGCGCCCGAACGCCCAGCTAGAGCGCTACGGCGACGCGCTCGGGCGCGAGATGCGGGCGCGCGTTCCGACGAAGACGCCTTCGGGCTGGTGCTCCTGGTACTACTTCTATACGCAGGTGAGCGAGGTCGACATCGTGCGGAACCTGCGTGCTCTGGAGCGACTGCGTCGCGAGTTGCCGATTGATACGGTCCAGATCGACGACGGATATCAGTCGGACATCGGCGACTGGCTGATCGTGAACGAGAAGTTTCCGCGCGGCATGGGCTGGCTGGCCTCGGAGATCAAGAACGCCGGGTACACGCCCGGGCTCTGGCTGGCGCCATTTCTCCTCGCCGAGTCGTCGCAGACCTTCGCGCGGCATCCGGACTGGGTGGTGCGCGGCGACGACGGCGAGCCGGTGCTGGCGCAGCACAACTGGGAGCGCGCGAACTACGGCCTCGACGGCTCGCACCCGGCGGCGCGTGCGTGGCTGACCGAGCTCTTCCGCTCGATCTGCGACGGCTGGGGCTACGACTACGTGAAGATCGATTTCCTGTTCGGCGCCGCGATCCGGGGCCGGCGATCAGACGGCGCAACGACGCGGATCCGCGCCTATCGTGCGGCGCTGCAGGCCGTGCGCGACGGCGTCGGGCCGGAGCGGTTCATCCTGGGCTGCGGCTCGCTGATGGCGCCGTCGGTGGGGTTCTTCGACGGCAACCGCATCGGGCCGGACGTGGCACCGATTTGGCGCTTTATGACGCTCGCCGAGCGGGAGTCTCCCACACCGCGCCCGCGCACGCCTGACGATCCGCTGAGCGCGGAAACGGCGATGCGCAACACGCTGACGCGATCGTGGATGCAGGGGCGGCTCTGGGTGAACGATCCGGACTGCCTGCTGGTACGCACCGATCGTACCAAGCTGACCCTGGACGAGACGCGGACCCTGGCGAGCGTGATCGGGCTCTCCGGCGGGATGATGCTTTCGAGCGATGATCTGGAGAAGCTACCGGCCGAGCGCCTCGACCTCATGTCGATGCTGTTGCCGCCGCTGCCGCGCTCCGCCGACCCCGTCGACCTGATGGCGCGCGACATGCCGGAGCGCTACGAGATCGCCTTCGACCGGGAGTTCGATCCGCTGCGCGTCGTAGGGCTCTTCAACTTCGCAGACGAAACACGCGACCTCGTGCTGCCGCTGCCGCCGGGGCGCTGGCACGCGTTCGAACTGTGGGAGGAGCGGTACCGCGGCGTCGTTGAAGGGGAGCTCACATGTGCGCTCGTGTCACCCCATGCGAGCCGCGTCGTGTCGCTGCGCCCCGCGACCGGCGAAGCCCCCCGTCTGGTCGGCAGCACCGCGCACATCGGCGGGGGCGCGCTGGACATAACGGCCCAGCACTGGGACGAAGCGCAAGCGATCCTGTCGGTCAGACTTGCGCCCATCGGGCGGCGCGCACGACGAATCGTATTCGCCAGCGGCGGGCGCGAAGCCGTCGCCGCGACCTTCGCGGGCGCTGCCCTGCCGATTCAGGGTGCAGGCGCCGGCCGATTCGTCGAGGTGGCTGTCGACGGCGCGGGTGAGCTCCAGATCAGCTTCGCGCCGCGCCCTTCCGCTTCACGTTCGCAGACGTGACGGACCACGATCGGCGGGCAGAATGGCGCGTTTGGCGCTTGACAGGCCAGCCGGGGCACCCCTAAGATCGTCGTACAACTGAATACGCATGACAGCCGAGTCTCCGCCGCAGGGTGGGGAGCGGGGGACCCGAACAGGATCCCGGGCTGAAGGTCTCAGTATGAGGCCGGGGGAACCTTCTCCCCTAAGCCGCCAGCTAACCTCGTAGGCTTTGAAGGTCGGACCAACTTCTGAGATGGACGACCTTTTTTCGTACCCGGACCCGATCGTGCACGGAGGCAACGGATCCATCAAACCCACCAGCCGGCGTGCCAGAGCGAATAGCTTCCGCGCGGTGTGGGAGCCCGTCGCCGCTCCCGGTTTCAGTGACGTGCCCGGTTCGCCGCACCGCCTCGGCGGGGGGCTGACGATCGCTTCGCCGCGAGCGGAGCGCACGCCGTCGACGAGCGGGCGCGCGCGCGTCGCCGTCCTCGATGCCCCGCGCGCGGCGCCGGTGATCGACTTCGCCGAGATCGCGCACCCGATCGTCGAAGCGGCCACGGCCGTCCGCCGGCGCGCCGATGCCGCCACGCGCGAACGGCTGTTCACGCGCGGGCTGGAGATGCTGCCGTTCGCCTGCGCGGCGTTGCTCATTTCGACGCTGGTGTGGGGCGCGTACTTTCTGCCGATCCCGCTCGTGGTCATGCTGCTGGGATTCGACATCTACTGGGCGTGGCGCTCGCTGAACATGGGGATCCACACCGTGCGCGGCTATCGCGCCATGAAGGCGGCCGCGCGCATCGACTGGCGCCAGCGTTACGAGTCCGAGACGTTGCCGTACGGGCCGTTCGCGGCGGATAACGGGCGCGGCGAACGCCGCGACTTCCTCGCGTGGGACGACGTCCACCACCTGATCATCATCCCGACGTACAAGGAGACGGTGGAGAAGCTGCGCGCGACGCTGGGCAAGCTGGCCGAGAGCGACGTGGCGCGCGAGAAGCTGCTCGTCGTGATCGCGATGGAGGAGCCGGACACCGACGCGCCCCGCCGGTTCGAGATCTTGCGCTCGGAGTTCGGCCGCAGCTTCCTGGCGCTGGTGGGCACGACGCACCCCGGCGACATAGCGGGCGAGGTGCGAGGAAAGTCGTCCAACGAGGCATGGGCGGCCAAGAAGGCGAAGCGGCTGTTCTGCGACGAGATGGGCTACAGCCTCGATCACATGACCGTGACCAGCTGCGACGCCGATACGCTGTTCCACCCGCGTTACTTCAGCGCCCTCACGTACGAGTTCGCGACGAATCCGAAGCGGTATCGCACGTTCTGGCAGGGCCCGATCTTCTACTACAACAACGTGTGGGATGTGCCGGCGCCGCTGCGCATTCAAAACAGCCTCGGCGGCATCAATCACCTGGCCAAGTTGATGCGGAAGTACACGGTGCTTTTCCCGCAGTCGACCTACAGCCTGAGCATGCGCATGTGCTACGACGTCGGCTACTGGGATGTGGACGTGGTGCCGGAGGACTGGCACATGTTCCTCAAGTGCTTCTTCGCGCTGGGCGGCGAGCCCGAGGTGCAACCGATCCTCCTGCCCGTCGGCAACGACGGCGTGCGCGCGGTGTCGTACAAGCGGACCTTCTGGGAGCACTACCAGCAGGCGCGGCGCCACGCCTGGGGTTGTTCGGACATCCCGTACGCGATCAAACAATTCATCGCGCATCCCGAGATCCCGTTCCTGCGCAAGCTGCGGCGCACGTGGAGCCTCACGGAGAACCACGTATTGTGGTCGTCGCAGTGGTTCCTTATCACCGGCGTCGCCGCCAACATGTCGGCGAGCGGCTGGAGCGGTTGGGTGGGCTTGAACCTGCACCCGTTCGCGCAGCACAACATCCCCACGTGGTTCATCCACGCATCGCACTGGATCCTCCTGCCGTGCATGATCCCGCTGCTGCTGATGATCGTGCTCGACATGATGATGCGGCCGGCGCGGCCCAAGCGCTGGCCGGTGTGGCTGTATCCGGTGCAGCTCGCGCAGTGGACGCTGATGGCCCCCATCACGCTGTTCTTCACCGCCATGCCGGCGCTCGACGCGCAGATCCGGCTCGCGCTGGGCCGTCGCCTTGAGTACAAGGTGACGGAGAAGGCGTAGGGTTCTTAGTTCTTAGTTCTTAGTTCTTAGTTCACAGTGCGGAGTTCTTCGTGGTAGCTCTGCCTGATACCGTGGATGTGCGGACTCGATCCCGTGCTGATGGCATGTACGAGCAACGCCCCTCTTGCGGGGCGTTTTGCTTTGCGTTTCGGGACGACGGAAGCTGGTGCTGCTTGGTGTCGCCATCCCATTGACAGTCGATACGGATCGCAGGCACACTCCCCACGCATGACCCACGACGAACTACTGGACTACTACACATCGCCCGGCGCGTTCACCACGCTCGGCCCGTTCGCGGACGAGGTTGACGCGCTGCCTTCGGACGTAGGCACGATCGCGAAGGTCGTCCAGGGGCTTCTTCTTCACGAGGCACTGGCGCCTGCATATCAGGTGACGCTTTCGACTGAGCGGCGCGCGGAGAAACAACTTCATGGCGCAACGGCGATGCTGAGCTGCGCGTTCGGCATGGACGATCGGCCGCTGGCTCAGCCGCGACAGCCGGACCGGCGCGTCGTTGGCGTCTGCCGGCACTTCACGACGCTCTTCGTTGCGTGCTTGCGGCGCAAGGGCATCGCTGCGCGCGCTCGCTGCGGGTTTGCGAACTACTTTCAGCCGGGCAAGAACGTCGATCACTGGGTGGGCGAGTACTGGAACGCCGGCGAGCGGCGCTGGGTGCTCGTTGATGCGCAGGTGGACGAGCCGCAGGCGAAGTTCTATAAACCCGATTTCGATCTGCTGAATGTTCCGCGGGACCGCTTCCTCGTCGCCGGCGACGCGTGGGCGCTGTGCCGGACGGGAGGCGCCGACCCGATGACGTTCGGCGTCGCGGGCACCGAGAACTGGGGGCTGATAGAAGTGCTCGGTGACCTCTTGCTCGACCTCGCCGCGCTCCAGAACATCGAGCTGCTGCCGTGGGGTTGGTACGGGCTCGCCAAAGAGGACGGCGCCGCAGAGAACGAGGCGGAGCTCATCGACGGCTTGGCGCGAATGTCGAGCAGCGCTGACGCCGGTGCGCTCGAGGAGCTGCGGCGGATCACCGCCGCGGATCCTCGGCTCGCGGTTCCGGCGGAGACGCTGGCTGCGATCGTGGCCGCTGACCAGTACGTCCGGTAGCTGCCCGCGTTTGAGACCGAAGTAGGCCTGCTTGAACCCTGGTTCGAGGCGCCGATCCTGTCGCGCCGGGCCTTCGGTGGGCTGTGAACGCGTTCATTGGCGTTTCGTGCCGCGAAGGTGCATGATCGCAGCATGAAGTGTGCTTCTTGCCAGCGAGAAAGTCCGGCCGACGCGTCGTTCTGCAGCGGATGCGGCTCCAAATTGGGCATTGTCTGCCCGGACTGCGGGCGTGCTTCGGCAATTGATGCGGCCTTTTGCGGTGGCTGCGGACGCAAGCTGGCCGACGCGGGCATAACGGCGGATGCGGCGCACCAGCACGAGGCGCGCGACGTCACACCACCGCATCTGGCGGCGAAGATCCTCCGCGACCGCGCGACGCTCGAAGGGGAGCGCCGCACCGTGACGGTGCTGTTCATCGACGCCGTGGGCTCGGTGGCGGCCGGCGAGCGGATCGACCAGGAGCAGCTGCATCGCATCACGCACGAAGCCACGGAGCGGATGATCGCCGCGGTGCACCGGTTCGAGGGCACGGTCGCCCAGTTCCGGGGCGACGGCATCATGGCACTCTTTGGCGCACCGATCGCCCACGAGGACACGGCCCGCCGCGCGATCGCCGCCGCGATCGCCATGCGCGACTCGCTGGCGGCGTACGACCGCGAACTGCGCCACGCCGGCTCGGCTGGCTTCACCTACCGCATCGGACTGCACACAGGGCCCGTGATCGTCGGCCGCATCGGCGATGACCTGTCGATGGACTACACCGCGATCGGCGACACGGTGAACCTCGCCGCGCGGATGGAGCAATGGGCGGCGCCCGGCAAGATCTATATCACCGACCAGACGCGGCGCCTGGCGTCCGGCTACTTTGAGTTCGCCGATCTGGGAGCGCTCGAGGTGAAGGGTAAGCGCGAGGCAGTGCGCGCGTTCGAGGTCGAGCGCGAGCTTGCCTCGCGCACGCGGCTTGATGTCGCGGCCGACCATGGTCTGAGCACGTACGTGGGCCGCGCGCACGAGTTGTCGGTGCTGCGTAGCCACTTCGAGCAGGCGACGGAAGGCCACGGGCAGGTGGTGTTCATCTCCGGTGAGGCGGGGATGGGCAAATCCCGCCTCATGCTCGAGTTCCGGCGCGCGTTGGAAGGCCAGGACTTCTCGTGGCTCACGGGTCAGTGCATCTCCTACGGCAGCACCATCCCCTATCTGCCCATCGTCGATCTGTTGAAGCGGAACTTCGGCATCGAGGAGACGGATGACGACGACGCGATCGTCGCCCGGTTGGACGAGCGTGCCGAGGCCTGGGATGACGCAACGCGCCGGGCATTGCCCTACGTCAAGTTTCTGATGAGCGTCGACCCCGGAGACACCCGCGTCGCCACGATGGACCCGAATGAGCGCCGGTCGGGCATCGTTGACGCGTTGCGCGCGCTGCTGATCCGCGGTAGCGGCCAGCGCCCGATCGTGATGTTGATCGAAGACCTCCACTGGATCGACGAGAAATCCGAAGAGGCGATCGCGGCGCTCGTCGAGGTCACCGCATCGGCGCGGGTGTTGATGATCCTCACGTATCGTCCGGGCTACGCACCGTCGCTGGGCGACCGCACCTACTACAACCGCGTCTCGCTTCGGCACCTGCCCGTCGAGGAGAGCGACACGCTGCTCGGCGGCATGCTTGACGCCGGCACCTGCCCGGAGGAGATCCGGAGGCTGATCACCGGCAAGGCGGAAGGCAATCCGTTCTACCTTGAGGAGGTGACGAAGTCGCTGGTCGAGTCCGGGATGGTGCGCGTGACGGACGGCGCCTACGCGCTCACGCGGCCGATCGACCAGGTGCGCATCCCGGAGACGATCCAGGAAGTGATCCTGACGCGCATCGACCGGTTGGATCGGGACGCCAAGGACGCCATCCAGCTTGCATCCGTGATCGGCCGCGAGTTCACGGTGCGGCTGCTGAGCCGCATGTCCGAAGCGAAGAACGGGCTGGACGACCTGTTGGGCGAGCTGAAGGGGCTAGAGCTGATCTACGAGAAGGCGTACTACCCCGAGCTGTCGTACATGTTCAAGCACGCGCTGACGCACGACGTCGCCTACTCGACGCTCCTGAACGAGCGGCGCAAGGCGCTGCACCACGTCGTCGGGCTGGCGGTCGAGGAGTTGTACGCCGACCGCCTCGCGGAGCAGTACGAGACGCTCGCCTACCACTACGAGCAGAGCGAGGACTGGCCGAAAGCGCTCGACTACCTGGTGAAGTCCGCGGAGAAGGCAATGGGCGCCTACGCCAACACCGACGCACTGGCGTACTACGCCCGCGCGTTGGACGTGGCCCTGAGACCCGGCAGTGACGCCCCTACGGCGAAGTTCACCGACATCGCGATGGCTCGCTCAGGCATCGCCATGCTTGTCGGCGAAATGGACGCGGTCGTAGAGGACATGGAACGTGTTGTGCGCGTCAGTCAGAGCGCCGGCGACGTGACGTCCGAAGTCCGTGCGCTTGGCACGTTAGGCCTGGCGCAGGTCTGGCTCCACGACTTCGCTGCGGCGGAGACGACATTGGCGAGGGCGCGGGAACTAGCGGGCGACGCTACAGACGCCGCCAGGTTCATCGCCTTTGCCTACTCGGGCGTGCTCTACGACATCACGTCCGGCCCGCCTTCGGTGGAGCCGTATCAGGTGGTTGCGGCGGCACTGGCCGACTCATCGCCGGACAGCCTACCGCGCGCCGTCTACTGGGCGATGCACGTCGTCGATGCGCACTGGACCGGCTACTACGATCGCGCTCTCGATGCGTTCGCGTATGCTCGTCCACTGGTAGATGCGACACACCAATCTCAGTGGACCATCGCCTGCGACTGGGCGGAAGCCAATTCCTCGGCGCATCACGGTGAGTGTGAGAAGGCGCTCGCCTTGTTCGAGTTGGTCCTCGAATTCTGTCAGCGCGTCGGAGAAGTGCTCTATCCACCACGGACGTTGAATACGATCGGCTGGATCTACGGCGAATTGGAGCAGCCCGATGTAGCCATCGGATGGAATGAGCGCAGTGCCGCCGCGGCCCAGGCGCTGGGTCTTCCCGACCCCGAGATCGAGTGCAACGCCCGGCTCAACCTTGCCGATAACCTGGTGGCACTCGGACGCACCGCCGAGGCAGAGGAGCACTTTGCGTTCGTGGGCCGCATCGTCAATGCACCCACAGAGGCAGACCGCTTCATGCTCTGGCGCTACTCGCAGCACTACTACCACAGCTACGGCGACCTGCAACTTCGACGAGGTGACGCCGAGACGGCCGCGATGCTCGCGGACAAGTGTCTGCGGCTGGCGGAAGAGACGAATACGCGCAAGAACATCGTGAAGGCACGGCGGCTGCGCGGACAGACGCGCATGGCGCTGGGCGAGCTCGCGGCGGCGGAGACCGATCTCGTTGCTGCGCTGGAACTGGCACTCGAAGTTGGTAATCCGGGTCAGCTCTGGAAGACGCACGAAGCGATGGGCGATCTGCGACGGGCGCAGGGGCGCGCGGATGACGCGAGCGCGGCGTACGCCGCCGCGCTCGATGTCCTCGAAACGGTAGCGGCCGGCCTGACGGACAATGATCTGCGCGCGAGGTTCCTGGCGTCTGCCGCCGTCGAGCGGCTGCGCGGGGCGACCGCCTAGAGCGCGCCGAACTCGCGTGCCAGCGCGATGATGTCCTCCGACGTGAAGAACGATCGCCGGGCGTTCACCCAGTGGTCGTGCTGCTCGTCGAACTGGCCGTTGTACTCGTCCTGGATCCGGTCGTAGATCTGTTTGACGACGCGGCTGGTCTCCTTCACGCGCGTGGCGCTGCCCGTGTTCTCGAGCTCGCGGTTCAGCACCGCGATGATGCCTTCCGAGCCTGAAAGCGACCCGACGCGGCTCAGCTCGACCTCACTTCGGCCGAAGAGCGATGCGGCGAACGGCAGATAGATCAACCCTCCGGGCGCCGCGTCCTGGCGCCCGACGCCGGCCTGATGGATGCCCGCGGTCGTCGTGAAGACTTCACCGATCAGCGGCAGGCGGTCGTTCAGCTCGATCACCTCGCTGTCGACGAGCTGGCGCATCTGGTCGAGCGCCTTGAGGTCGAAGCCCGGGTCGCCGTAGTGGCGGATCAGCGCCGCGATGGTCTGTTCGAGCGACGTGTTGCCGGTGCGCTCGCCGAGACCGGCGAAGGCGACGTTGACCTTCTTGCCGCCGTAGCGCCATGCGGCGATCGAGTTCGCCGTGGCGAGACCGAAGTCGTTGTGGCCGTGGAACTCCAGCTCGGCGCCGGTCTCGGCGCGGAGCACGGTAAACAGGCGGGGTACGCCCCACGGCAGCGCGGCGTACGGGTCGGGGCTGCCCCAGCCGATCGTGTCGCAGATGCGAAACTTGGCGATACCCTTGCTCTCTTCCATGACGCGCTGGATGAACGGGACCACCCAGCCGAAGATGTCGGCGCGGGTGCAGTCCTCCAGGTGGACGCGCGGGACGATGTTGTTCTCCAGCGCCGTGCGGATCGGTTGCAGGTACTTCTCCATCGCCTCTTCCTTCGAGGCGTAGCCAAGCTTGTCGAAGATGTGGTGGTCGGACGCCGAGGCGAGCATGCCCGTCTCCTTCACCTTACCCTGCGACACCTCGACGAGGAGCTTGATGTCCTTCGGCGTCGCGCGCGTCCACGTGGTCACGCGCGGCCACTCGTAGCCCCGTTCGAGCAGCTTCTCCAGCGTCCAGACGTCACGCTTCTGGTAGATGAACGCTTCGACCGCGTAGATCGCGCCGCTGTTGTTGTCGAGGCGGTGAAGCAGATCGTAGTACTTCAGCCGGGTCTCGGGCGGAAACATGGCGAAGCGGCTGTCCTGGGCGCCGTCGCGCAGCGTCGTGTCGGTGATCAACTTGGGCAGGCCGTCGCGCATCGAAGGCGGCGTCACGGGCTCCGGTTCCAGCGTGACGGGCGGCAGGTTGCCCTGGTAGTTGTAGTACACCCGGTCGGTGTTCACCTTCGTCGCGGTGACCATCTCTCGCTCCTCCTCCATTGCCCGGCACAGCTTCGAATGAGAGCATGCCGTCTATAGCTGGAATTGTTATAGCCTATGGGCTACGCGATTGGACAGCCCGTTCGCGAGTGCCTGGGGGTTCGTAACACACACGTAATCTGCGTGGATCATGCTACCGTTGCGCCGGGGGTGCTGTACAGGGATGTTGCGCTTCACGAAACGCCGCTTGCTCGTGCGGACTGCCGCCAGCGCCGCCCTCATCGCGCTGCTCGTCTGGCGCCTCGACCTGGACGCTGCGGGCCGTGCCTTGCGCGACGCGAACTATTTCTACGTTATGCCGGGGTTGGCGCTCTTCGGTCTGGCGAAGGTGCTGGTAGCTCAGCGGTGGCGCCTGATGATGTCGACGTTCGCCGTCCTGCCGCTGTGGCCGCTGTTCGGCATCCTGCTCGTCTCGAACCTGGCGAACAACATCGTGCCGGCGCGCATCGGCGATCTGGTCCGCGTGCAGGTGCCGGCACAACGCTACGAACTGAGCCGCGCGCGGCTGGCGGCGACGGTGTTCGCTACGGAGTCGTTGCTCGATGGGATCGCGTTCGCCGTGCTGGGGCTCATCGGACTGGCGCTGATCGATCTGCCCAACTTCCCGACGGCGGTGTTCTGGGGCGTCCTCGGCGGCGTGACGGGCGGGCTGATCGCCGTGATCCCGCTCTCCCACCTGAAGCTGCAAGAAGGCTGGACCGCGCGCGGAATCATGCCGAAGCTGCCGGACCGCCCGCGCCTGGCTGTGGAGGAGGCCGTCCCGCACTTCATCGAAGGGCTGGCCGTGTTCCGCGATGCGCGGCTGGGCGCGGTGGCAATCGTGCTCTCCTTCGGTATCTGGCTGCTGGAGGTGGGGATGTTCGTGCTCTTCGGGCTGGCCTTCGGGATCCATCTGTCGATGCCGGCGTGGATGCTGATCATGGTTGCGGCGAATCTGATCAGTGCCATACCGATCACGCCATCCAACATCGGCGCCTTCGAGGTGGCGATCACCGAGCTGACAAAGGCGCTTGGCGTCGATGCCGGCGCGGCCGGCGGATTCGCGATCGGGGCGCACGTGTTCAACATCGCCTGGATTACGGCTGCCGGCGTCGCGGCCATGTGGGCGCTAGGGCTCAGCCTCGACGACGTGTTTTCGTTCGGGCGAACGCGCGACGCCCGGCGCGCCCTGGACGCTCCGGAGATCGTCGCTGAGGCGCCGTCGTGACGTGAGCGGGCGCTACAGGAGGATCGCGAACCCCTCTTGCTCGAAGTGGCGGTCGTGCGTGAGGACGTCTGTGATCTCCTGCTCGCGGCAGGCCACCATCGACATGCAGTCCGTCAGGCTGTAGCCCTTGTCGAGCCGGCGCGATAGAGATCGACGCCTGCGAAGAAGAGAGCCGGTATCTGGTGGATCAGCGTCACGTTTGGAGCCGCTCTGAGTACGGCGGCGAGTTCGACCGCCTTCATGCGCTGGCGAGGCCCGCGTCCAGCAAAGTACGCGAACACTTCCACCAAGACCGAGTCCGTCGTTACGATGTCAGTAGCGCTCAACGATAGCCCTACTTCGCGTGCGGCTACGTGGAGGTCGTCGCTATCCGTGAGCAGCGCGATGTAGTACGCCGTGTCAGCGAAGATGCCAGGCACGCTCAGTACTGCTTAGGGGTACCGTAGATGTAGTGATCGTGATTGGCGGCGCCATCACTCGGCATCTTGGCGCGCTCGTCCGGCGGGATCTTCTTGCCGATCGCGACGATCCGCTCGCTGAGCGTCAGTTCGCGCTTGCGGCGCGGCTTCGCTGGCCGTGAGCTGTGCGCGGTCGGCTTCTTCGTTACCATCGCGCACCAGTATAGCAGTCTGGCTCTACCCCATCGGCCGTTCGTACCAGACGACGTCCCAGTACTGATTGAACTTGCGGCCGACTTCGCGCAGCACGCACAGGCGCGTGAACCCGAAGCGCTCGTGGAGCGCGCATGACGCGTCGTTAGGCAGCGTGATGGCGGCGACGGCCATGTGGATATCTTCTCCGAGCACCGACTCGAAGAGGACCTCGTACAGGCGCTGGCCGATACCGAGTCCAACGGCCTCGGGCGCGCAGACAACGCTTACCTCCACCGTCGTTTCGTAGGCGCGCCTGGGGCGAAACTGGCTGGTGCTGGCGTAACCGAGGACGACATCATCGGCCTCGGCCACGAGCAGCCGGTGCCGGCCCGTTGTCCCGTAGTGCCCAAACCACTCCTCGCGCAGTTCGAGGCTCCATGGCTCGAGATCGAACGTGATCGCCGTATTGACAATGTAGTGGTTATAGAGGTTGTTCAGTCGCGAGAGGTCGCGCCGCTCAGCCGGTCGCACGGTGATCCCGGCAACGTCGCGCAAGCGCTCGACGCCGGAAGAGCGTCCGTTCGGTGAGGTCAACATCGCCATATCGTAGCGGCCGTATCGTACCAGCGCGATGTTGCGTCGGCGTTACGTGCATATTACCCCAGCGCCAGCGCGAACACGCCGGCGACGATCGCCGTCGCACCCGCCATGCGGCGCGGAGCGTCGGACTCGCCCAGCAGCCGCAGGCCGAGGATGGCGCCGAACAGGATGCTGATCTCGCGCGCCGGGGCGACGTAGCTTACCGGCGCGAGCGTATAGGCCACGAGCACCAGAAGATACGCGCCCGGGCTCAAGACGCCGATCACGATCAGCGCGCGCCGCTGGTCAGCCAGGATCGCGGCGATCTCCGCGCGAGCGGAGCGCGGCGCGAGCGCCGCGGGCGCCATCAGCAGCATGCGCGAGAATTCGAGCCCCCACGCGTACAGCACGGGCGTGACGATCGTGACGCCCTTGCTGTCCCAGAGCGAATAAGTAGCGATGCAAGCGCCTGTCGCCAACGCGAAGATGATCGAGCGCGTGACGTCGGCGCCGCCTGACGTCCTGCCGCCCCAGGACATGACGATGATCCCGGCGACCACCATCGCCGCGCCGGCGAGCGCGAGCCCGCTCGGACGTTCGCCAAAGATGACGATCGCCCCGGCGACGGCCAGGGCAGGCCCGGTGCCGCGCGCGAGGGGGTAGACGACGGAGAGGTCGCCGGCCTTGTAACCCTCGCTGAGCAGCACGAAGTACAGGCCGTTCAGCGCGCCCGAGACAGCGACGAAGAGCAGCGCATCGAGACCCAACGACGGCCGCGTCCAGAGGAACACCCCCAGCGTGAGCGGCAGGTAGACAACCACGCCGCAAAGCGTGAAGAGGAAGATGAAGGAGGCGCTGCTACGCGCGCCCTTCGCGGCGTAGTTCCACGTCGCGTGGGCCACGGCCGCCGCAAGCAGCAATGCGACGGCAACGATCGGCATGCGGTGATCCCTTCGAGCGAATGCAGCGGGTCAGGGCACACGGAGGGCACGCCACCGCGGGGCACGCCACCGCGTGCCCCTACAGCAGGCCGCGCTCGCGGAGGACGCGCTCCGTCGTGGCGCCGATCTCCGCGGGCGAATCGCTGATCGTGACGCCGGCGGCGGCGAGCGCGGCCTTCTTCGACTCGGCCGTGCCGGTGTTGCCGGAGATGATCGCGCCGGCGTGGCCCATGCGGCGGCCGGGCGGCGCCGTCGCGCCGGCGATGAAGGCGATGACCGGCTTGGTCACGTGCTTCTTGATGTAGTCGGCGGCCTCCTGCTCGGCGCTGCCACCGATCTCGCCGATCAGCACGATCGCTGCGGTGTCCGGGTCGTTGTTGAGGAGTTCCAGGGCTTCGCGCTGGACGGTGCCGATGATCGGGTCGCCGCCGACGCCGATGCACGTGGATTGTCCGATGCCGCGCCGCGTGAGCTGGTCGACGGCTTCGTAGACCAGCGTGCCGCTGCGCGAGACGACGCCGACGCTACCGATCGAAAAAACGTGGCCGGGCATGATGCCGACGCGGCACTCGCCGGCGGTGATCACGCCCGGACAGTTGGGGCCGATCAGGCGCGTCTTGCCACCGGCGAGGGCGCGCTTCACCTTGACCATATCGAGCGTCGGGATGCCTTCGGTGATGCAGACCGCGAGCGGGATGCCGGCGTCGAACGCCTCGAGAATGGCGTC
>CAYQZE010000090.1:0-27195 GCA_964421985.1 uncultured Dehalococcoidia bacterium
TGCTCGCGTCGCATCGAGGCAGCGGCCTTGGCGCACTCGTCCTCGACGCGCTGGAGCGCGAAGCCGCAGCCAACGGCATCCGGCACCTCAAGCTCAGCGCCCAACTCCACGCCCGCCGCTTCTACGAACGCTGCGGCTACACCCCCCACGGCCCCACCTACAACGACGTCGGCATCCCCCACGTCGACATGCAGAAGCGTGTGTGATGCGGGCTGCGATTCAGCCAGTCGCCCGCCGGTTCGTTCGCGGACCCCTCGTGGCTATTCGCCGCAAGGAGATCAGGGCTTACGATGCACTGAAATGGCATAGCCGCTCGCACTCGTCCATTGGGAGCAGTCCCACTCCGACCATCGCTCCACGAACACGAGGCCGGCTTGACTAGCAGTCTCGTCATACTGCTCGACGGTGAGCAAGTCGGGCGCGATCGGGAAGCTCGTGATCAGCACACCACCTGAGCGCAAGTGGCGTGCCATATTGGCGGCCACCGCGCTCTCCCCGTCTGGCGATAGGAAGAAATTTCCGTCTCCAGCGAGGATTACGACATCAAACAGGCGGCCGAGCTTAACGAACGTGAGGTTGGCCGCGTGCCATTCGACATCGGGTGCTCTCTCCCGCGCGATGTCGAGCTTCTCGGTTGACCGATCGATGCCGACGACGGCGACACCGCGGTGTGTAAGCTCACGACTGACACGGCCCGTTCCGCAACCCGCGTCGAGCACGCACGTGGGCGCGAACCGCAGGACGAATTCTGCCTCCAGACCGCCGGCGTCGCGCCGCTCGCGCGAGGCGTCATGATCGAACCTCGCTCGGGCTTGAGCGGCCCTCGTGAGCTCGGAAACAACAGCACCCGCGCTCTCGGACCATGTCCGCGCGAGCCTCTCCAGTGCCTCAACATGAACGGCCACTACGCCCGAGGCCGTTAGCGCGAGTGGGTCGCCAACGGTGTCTATCTCGCGTGGGCGACTGTCTTTGAACCCGGACCACGTTTCAATCACGCGTCGTTCGACAGGCGTGAGAGCGGCAAGACACCATTTCAAACGCTTGCGCGTCGCCTGTTCTTCAAGTGTTGTCCCCTCCGAGATGAGAGCTCGAACCACCTGCTTACGGCTGGCTCGCAATACGCGCTCTTCGTCCCACCCCCCGGTTGCTTCGGGCGCGCGTTCATCGAGCGTCGTCTCGCGGTCTAGTTTCTCCAAAGCCTGCGCCTCGGTGCGCCGCACGCCTTCCAGCGTCATGCGCAGCTCGTCTGACACTTCTTCCGGTGTTAGCGGGGAACGACCGTTAAAACCGAAGCGCGCTTCGATCACGTTCCGCTCGTTTGGGGAGAGGACTCGCAGATCCGAATGTAGTTGGTCTAGGAGTCACGCGGCGAGATATTCCTCCGCTGACCCGCGCGCTTCAATCACGGCTCGCGCTGCCTGCTCTGCCACGACCGATCTAACCGGGGGCACCGCGCCGGAGTTCTCCAGTGCCGCCACGAAATCGACGCCGTCGATTAGGGCGATCGGCTTGCCTTGCGCCCACATAGATGCGGCGAGCGAGAACTGTCCGGTCGTCACGAAGTACCCGCGTGCCGCGTTCTCGTGAACGAGAACACCGTAGAAATCACGAATGTCTGGTTGCCCGACGGTTCCGCGATATCGCTTGCATTGCGCAAGTGATCGCTCATCTCCTTTACGGAGTTCGAGATCGATGCCCTCGTCGCCCGAGCGTTTCGTCAGTCTGACTTCGTACCCCAACGATTCGAACACCGTCCCGACGAGGCGTTCGAATTCTTCGGGGTCGAGGGCGTACAAGTCGCTTAGCGAAGACGTTGCCATCGCGTCATGATAAGGCATGTGAGTCGCACCGAAGGACCCGCAAGGGTGGGCCGGCCAGTTCGAGGCCTCCACCGCGATCGAGAACCGCTAACGCGATCGAGAATCGCCACCTCTACCTGCTGTGTGATACTGCCACGCCAACGCTTTCACCAGCTGACATTTGAGCCCTCTCCACATGATAGATCTCAGTCCCAGCCACGAGGACGACGTTGTTAGGGCGTTTGTTCTCGCCGAACTCGAATCGCCCCATCACGCCAAAGAGTACGCCGAGGTTCTTGCGCAGATCGGTGTGCCACGCGAGTACTTTACGGCAAACATCTCTACCGCCGAGGGCATGCAGATAGCGCGTTTTCTGCTGGGCGCGATTCGTGGCTATCGGCGTAACGACAACGTATTCAGGGGCTTCCCCACAGACGTGTCATGGCGTCGCGTCGATCTCGTTCATAACGACGTGCGCCGGCTCAAGTATGTTCGCGATTGTCCGCCATGGAACCTTCTCTCTGGCGGCACAAGACAGGTCAGCGACGGGGCTCGTTCCGTGCGCACCTCCGCCGCCCTGGAATAGCCCTTCGGCGCTGTCCGAGCGATGGCGGCGCAAATGCGCGATGGTGTCGTCTTTCGTGAACTAATCGCCGTATCCGATCTGACCGGAGGACTTGTGCTTGTCGAGGGACATACCCGCGCGACGGCGTACCTGCTCGCCGACGTGGATCGAAGTCTTCTTGCGTTCTTAGGTACCTCGCCTTCAATCGTTACCTGGGCCTTTCTGTGATACCAAGACCGAACGCCCTATCGCGGCGAGCCCCGCGCCTCCTCCCGCCGCAGCCGCCGTTCGTTCACACTCTCGCGCCGCTCGTCGCGCCCCCGGGCGACACCCACCCCTTCGAGATCCCCCTCCACATCCCTTACCCTCGCCTTGCGGCCCTTTCGATCCCGCATCCCGCCTCTCGTTTCCCGCCTCCAGCCGAAAGGAGCTCCGCCATGCCCAGCGGCGGCCGCCGCCCCGGTTCCGGCGCACCGCGCGGCAACACCAACGCCCTCCGCAGTGGCGCCAACTCCCGCCGCATGCGAGAAACCTGGCGCGCCATCAATCTCCTCATCCAGCGCCACGACGAACCGAAACTCAGCGCCATCGTCACCGCTTGCTCCGACGCCGGCCTCGTCGGCCCGTTCGGCGCCACCCGCGCCAACATCGGCAAGATCGTCCAGCTCATCCACCCCATGCTCGTTGATTGTCCGCCCACCCCGGTCAATCACACCAATCAAAGAACCGCCCTCCATACGCCCGCGCAGCGCCCCTCACCGGCCGCCGCCGAACTTGCGACGCCCGCCCGCACCTCCGCCGCGACCAGCGCTGAGCAAAATCGCGAAAAAACAAAGATCAACCAAACGGTCCTCGCAACTGTCTCCCCCAATCTGTGTAATCTGTGTAATCTGTGGTTTCCTCCACGTGGTAGAGGTGACATGAGCGCGAACGGACATCCGGGCCCGCTGGCCGGCGTCAAGGTGCTGGAGTTCTCCGAGATCATCGCCGCGCCGTTCGGCGGCATGCTGCTCGCCGACATGGGCGCCGACGTGATCAAAGTCGAGCCGCCTGCCGGCGACCCGTGGCGCGCGTTCCAGCCGCTGGGGCTACGCGAAGGCCGCGGCTACATCTCGCTTAACCGCGGCAAGCGCGGCATCACCATCGACCTGAATACCGCCGACGGGCGCGAGATCGTCCACGCGCTCGCCGAGCGCACCGACGTCGTGATCATCAACTATCGCCCCGACGTGGCGGAAAAGCTCGGCATCGACTACGCGACGCTGTCGGCGAAGAACCCGCGGCTGATCTACTGCGACAACACAGCGTTCGGGCGCCGCGGCCCGCACGCGCACCGCCCTGGCTACGACATCATCGCCCAGGCGCTGAGCGGCCTGATGACCGTCGAGGGGCGGCGCGAGGAGAGCGGCGTGCCGATGATGAATGGCCTGCCGTCGGCCGACATCTCGACCGGCATCGCCATCGCCTGGGGGATCAGCGCCGCTCTGTATGCGCGCGAACGCACGGGCCGCGGCCAGTGCATCAGCACGACGCTGATGGGCAGCGCGCGCGCGATTCAGGGCACGCGCTTGATGTCGATCGAAGCAGTCGATACGGAAGGACGCGAGGCCGCGCTGGCGAAGATCAACCAGATGCGCGACGGCAGTGGCACCTACAAGCAGCAGCTCGACGTGATCGCCGCCGTGCGCCCCGCGATCGGCAACATCTACTATCGCTGCTTCAAGACCGCCGACGGCTTCATCGCTATCGGCTGCCTCAGCACGCCGCTGCGGCGGAAGCTCCTCGCTGCGACCGGCTTGCACGACTTCCGCATCGGCAAGCGGCCGGAAGATGTGGACGTGACGGACCCGGAGACGATCGAGATCTGCAAGCAGCTGGTGGCGCAGGCAGAGGATCTGTTCGCGTCGAAGGCGACGACCGAGTGGATGCGCGTGCTGGACGAACACGGCGTGCCCGCCGGCCCCGTGCGCTACACGGAAGAGCTGCTGGAAGACGAGCAGGTGCTGGAGAACAACTTCCTCACGAGCGTCGAGCACCCGATGCTCGGTCCGGTGCGGATGGCCGCGCCGATGATCCAGATGACGGGCACGCCGCTGGAGGCGCAGGGCTCATCGCCCACGCTGGGCCAGCACACCGACGACGTGCTGCGCGAGCTAGGGTACGACGACGCGCGGATCGCGTCGCTGCGCGGCGCGGGCGTGCTCGGGCGCGCGCCGGGATAAGGTGCTGAGATGCCGCTCTATATGGACGTACATCACGACCTTGGCGAGGTGACGCCTGCTGACCTCCAGGCGGCGCACGAACGCGATCTGGAGGTGCAGGACAGGCACAGCGCGAAGTTCCTCACGTACTGGCTGAACGATAAGGCCGGCCGCGCCTTCTGTCTCGTGGAAGCGCCGAGTCCGGAGATGGCGATCGCCGTGCACAAGGAGTCGCACGGGCTGCTGCCGCACAAGATCATCGAGGTGCAGACCCCGACGGTGGAACAGTTTCTCGGCGACTGGCAGGGGTTCGTACCCGGAGTGGCGATGGCAGGTGCCGCGCAGAACGACAGCGGCCTCCGGGCGATCATGTTCACCGATCTCGAGAGTTCCGTCGCTCTCACCACGCGACTCGGCGATGCCGGCGCAATGGACGTCTTACGGACGCACAACGGCCTCGTCCGGGACTGCCTGGCGTCACACGGAGGGCGAGAGGTCAAGCACACGGGCGACGGCGTCATGGCGTCCTTTGGGTCCGCCTCTCGGGCAGTTGAGTGCGCGATCTCGATTCAGCGGACGATCGTCGCGCACAACGTGGGCGACATCCACACGCCGCTGCACCTTCGTGTGGGTCTGAGCGCGGGCGAGCCGGTCGAAGACAGCAACGATCTGTTCGGCGCTTCGGTGCAACTGGCGGCGCGGCTGTGCGCGCACGCGGGCGCCGATCAGATCCTCACAGCGGGCGTGGTACGTGACCTCTGCATCGGCAAGACCTTTGCCTTCGGCGACCTCGGAACGATCGCACTCAAGGGATTCCCTGAACCGGTGCGCGTGTTCGAGGTCAACTGGCGGGAAGGCTGACCAAACGGGCATCGTCCTTCGGCGGCTGCACGGGTCGGGGCGATGCTCTGTGCGTCGGGTGTTGGGGGCGGGGGCCCGGTTGAGCGGTCCGCCCACTAACCTGACGTCGCGGCGCGGCGGGCTGCCTGTTTCGCGCCCGTCGCGGTGAGTTGGCGGGTGAGCATATCGCGGTCCCACAGCTCGACGCCGTTTTTGCCGGCCAGCTCGCGGGCTTGCTTGGTGTAGCTGGAGTTCGAGACGACCATCGACTGGTCGCAGTCGTAGTAGCCCTTCGCCGCGACGACCTCCTGCACGGCGCGTACGCCGACTGACTTCGCGTAGCGCTTCGCCTGGACGACGGTGCGCGCGCCGTTCTTGCGCAGCACGAGGTCGCCACCGTAGTCGCCGACGAACTTCGTGCGCTCGACCTTGTAGCCGAGGCGCCTGAAGAGCACCTCTAAGTACTCCTCGAACGTCTTCCCGCCGAACCGATCGATGTCCTTGATGCCGGACCGCGCGAGGCGGCGGTAGCGGTAGATCGCGAGTCCGATGCGGGCGATCGTCGGGAAGACGATGAGCGCGCAGACGACGACAACGAGCGGCCAGAACTGCTCGAGGCCGGCGAGGAGGAGCTCCAGCGCGCTGGCGCTCGTGAGCTTATCGGCCAGCACGATCATGTGTGAATGATCGGTTCGCTAGTCACGCGTCCACAGGCAAAACGGGTGACCTGCGGGGTCCAGATAGACGCGCACGTTGTCCTGTGGCTGGAAGGGCGCGAGGACGGCGCCCGCCGCGATCGCGTGCGCTCCGGCAGCCGCGAGATCGTCGACTTCGATGTCGAGGTGCATCATCATCTGCTGATCGCCGGGACCCGCGGGCCAGGTCGGCCGCGCGTAGGCCGACTCAGTTTGAAAGGACAGCCCGGCGCTGCCGTCGGCCGGACGGAGCATCACCCAATCCGGCTCGTCCTGCATCACGGTCCAGCCCAGCAGCCGCGCGTAGAAGTCCGCCAGCGCGCGCGGATCGGGCGCGTCGAGAACGGTCGCTGTTAGCTTCATCCGCGGTGTCATGTTGCCTCCTCTTCGCCCGAGGCATTCAACGGGCTCACGCTCCGCGGTCAGTTCTCTCAACCTCAGCCGGCGTCCACGAGCCGCTCGCGCAGCGCGTCGACGAGGCCTTCGATGGGGACGCGCACCTGGGTCATGCTGTCGCGCTCGCGGATGGTGACGGCCTGGTCCTCCTCGACGGTCTGGAAGTCGACCGTCACGCACAGCGGCGTGCCGATCTCGTCCTGGCGGCGGTAGCGGCGGCCGATGCTCTGCGCGTCGTCGTACTGGACCATCCAGTGCTTGCGTAGCCGGGAGGCGACGTCACGCGCGGTCGGCGTGAGCTTTTCGTTGCGGCTCAGCGGCAGCACGGCGACCTTGATCGGTGCGAGCGCCGGATGGAGATGCAGGACGGTGCGCTTCTCGCCCTTCTCGTCGATTTCTTCGTCGTAGGCGTCCGTGAGGAATGCCAGCATGCAGCGGCCGACGCCGAGCGCGGGTTCGACGACGTGCGGCACGATGTGCTCCTTTGTCTCGTCGTCGAAGTAGGTCAGGGCCTTGCCGCTCGCCTTCGCGTGCTGGGTCAGGTCGAAGTCGCCACGATGGGCGACGCCCTCCAGCTCGGCCCAGCCGATCGGGAAGAGGTACTCGAAGTCGGACGTCGCCTGCGAGTAATGAGAGAGCTCCGCCTGCTGATGGGCGCGGACGCGCAGGTGCTCCATCTTCATGCCCAGGCGCGCGTACCAGGCACGGCGCGTCTCGATCCATTCGCCGTGCAGCCGCACGGAGTCGGCAGGGTGGCAGAAGTACTCCCTCTCCATGATCTCGAGTTCGCGGACGCGGAAGATGAAGTTGCGGGGCGTGATCTCGTTGCGGAACGACTTGCCGATCTGGGCGATGCCGAAGGGGAGCTTGCGGCGCATCGTGTTCAGCACGTTCTCGAAGTTGACGAAGATGCCCTGCGCCGTCTCGGGTCGCAGGTACACGGTAGCGGCATCGTCCTGCACGGGACCGAGGAAGGTGCGCAGCATCAGGTTGAACATGCGCGGCTCGGTGAACTGACCGCGCGTACCGCATGTGGGGCAGGCGTCGGAGGTCAGCTCGTCGGCGCGGAAGCGACCCTGGCAGTTGCGGCAGTCGACCATAGGGTCGGTGAAGGTCTCGACGTGGCCGCTGGCGCGCCAGACCTCCGGGTGCATGAGGATGGCGGCGTCGAGGCCGACGATGTCGTCGCGCTCCTGCACCATGGCGCGCCACCACGCGCGCTTGATGTTGTTCGTCATCTCGACGCCGAGCGGTCCGTAGTCCCACGCACCCTGGAGTCCGCCGTAGATTTCGCTGCTCTGGAAGACGAACCCGCGCCGCTTGCACAGCCCGACGATCGTCTCCATGTCGACGTGCGGCTTCGCGTCTGCCTCGCTGGTCACGTTTCAACCTCCGGCCTCCGCTGGCCGCGAAGGCGATGGGCGGTGTTCATCTTTCCGTTATGTGCCATAGCGTATCCGCCGTAGTGCCCAGACGCGAGCGCGCTCGAAGCTGATTGACAGGCGGAACGGCGCCGCACTACGCTTTCACGGAGCATCGCCGCGTGAACGGAGGTCTCTTGCAGGACGACCCGATCGAGCACCTGAAGCTTGTGATCATCATTGCGTCGGACGCCGACGCCGAGAAGCTCACCCGCAAACTCGTCGAGCAGGGGTACCCGGCCACCAAAGTGAGCAGCACGGGCGGATTCCTGCGCAAGGGCAACGCCACCATCCTCTCCGGCGTCGAGGCGAACGAAGTCGACAGCGTGGTCGCGATGGTGCGTAGCGAATGTCACGCACGGACGGAGTACGTGCCGGTGCAGACACTGCCGTTCTTCGGCGAAGGTTCGGTGCTGCAGGAGCCGATCGAGGTGCGGACCGGCGGCGCCATCGTCTTCGTCATGGATGTCGAGCGGTTCGAGAAGACGTAGGTTGGTGGTCGCTGGTCGCCGCTCGCTGGTCATCGGTCGCGCCGCTGGCACACGTTGGCCACGACATCGTCGTCGTCGCTCGCCGTTGCGACCGCTTCCCGCCTCCAACCTCCCGCCTCCAACCAGCAACCAGCGACCAGTACACTGCGCGCATGCACGCGAACGCATCGCTGACTGAGATGGTAGCGTGGCTCGACGACAAGCTGGATGTCGCGAAGTACGCGGCGTCGGAGCCGGACTCGAACGGGCTGCTGTACGCGTCCCCGTCAGGCGACGGCGTCTCGAAGTTCGCGGTGGCTGTGAATACATCGCTCACGACGATCGTCGGCGCGGCGAAGAGCGGCGCCAACCTGCTGGTGGTGCACCACACCACTTGGCCGAGCATCGACCTGCACCTTCGCGACGAGAAGCTCGCCGCGCTGCGGGCGGCAGGCCTGTCGCTCTACGGCGCGCATGCCTCGCTCGACGGCGCGGACGGCCTCGGCAACGGCTGGGTGTTGGCGGAGCTGCTGGGCATCGCCGTTGATGGCACGTTTGGCGACTTCGCGGTCGGTCATGCCGGCGTCATCGGCGCCTGCGGAGGCGGCTTCGGCGAGCTCATCCAGCGCACATCACGCGAGCTGCGGGTTGAGGTGGAGGCGCACCAGCACGCGAAAGCGTTTGGCCGCGTCGCCATCATGACGGGCGCGGGCGGCATGACCACCGACCTCGATGCGGCACGGCGGGCCGGCGCGGATACCTACATCACCGGCGAAGGCAGCATGTACACCCGCATGTTCGCCAAGGAGATCGGCATGAACCTGGTCTTCGGCACGCATCAGGCCACGGAGGCGCCCGGCATCCGCGCGCTCGGGCAACGGCTCGGCGACCACGCCGGCATCCCCTGGCAGTTCATCGACGAATCCGCGGATGTCTTCTGACATGGCCACGATCGGCCGGCTCCCGGACGCCAACCGCCAGGCGATCCCGCCTGAGCTGCTGGCGCGGATCCGGCGGATCGAGATCCAGGCCCGACGGCTGGTGGCGAACCGGTTCCTGGGCGAGTACCACAGCGTGTTTCGCGGACGCGGCATCGAGTTCTCGGAGGTCCGGCAATATGAGCCGGGCGACGACGTACGCGCGATCGACTGGAACGTCACAGCGCGCATGGGCGCGCCGTACATCAAGAAGTACGTGGAGGAGCGCGAGCTGACCGTGCTGCTCGCGGTCGATGTCAGCGCCTCGGCCGCATTCACGACGACTGCCGCCACGAAGCGTGAGCTGGCCGCCGAGGTGGCCGCGACGCTGGCGTTCTCAGCGGCGGCGAACGGCGACCGCGTCGGGCTGCTCGCCTTCACGGACCGCGTGGAGGAGTACCTTCCGCCGCGCAACGACCGCCGCCACGTGTTGCGCATCATCCGAGAGCTGCTGTACCTGCAACCAGCGAGCCGCGGCACTAGCATCGCTGCCGCACTGGCGTACCTGGCGCGCGTGCAGAAGCGGCGGGCGGTCATCTTCCTGCTGTCGGATTTCTTCGACGGCGGGTACGAGACACAGCTGCGCGCAGCGGCGCTGCGCCATGAGGTGGTGGCGTTGACGCTGAACGACCCGCGCGAGGAGACGTTGCCCCCGGCCGGTCTGCTCGATCTGGAGGACACCGAGACGGGCGCGCGCGTGACGGTGGACACATCGGACCGCCGCGTGCGGGAAGCGTACGCCCGGCGCGCCGCAGAAGCCCGCGCCGGCCGGCGGCGCGCATTCGCCGCCGCGGGCGTCGAGGAGATCGCGCTGCGCACGGACCAGCCCTACGTGGCGCCGCTGCTGCGTGCCTTCCGCGCCCGAGAGCGGCGGCGGGTGTAGCGAACGCCCCCATCGCGCTACCCTGACGCCGATGAAGATCATCGTGTCCGAGACGGTGGCGCGCGAGTACGGCAAGCGCATACGGGCGATCGTGCCGCGCGCGAAGCTGGTAACGCCAGTGATCGCGGCTGATGGCCGTTTTGCATGGTCGGGCGAGGTCACCGGTGCCGATGTCGCTCTCCTCTCGGAAGATCTGTGGCAGGATCTGAACCTGCGGCAGAAGGCGCTGCCGGCGTTCTTCCGCGTCGAAGGGTTGCGCTGGCTGCACACGTTCAGCGCGGGCGTCGACTCGCCGGCGTTCCAGGTGATCATCGACCGCGGCGGCATGCTGACGAACTCGTCGGGCGCATCGGCGCCATCAATCGCGCAGTACGTCATCGCCATGATGCTGCATCGCGCGAAGCGGATCGACGAGTGGCACGCGCAGCAGCAGCGCCACGAGTGGATGCAGCTCACTCCGGCGGAGCTGACCGGGCAGACCGCCGGCATCATCGGCACCGGCGCCATCGGCGGCGAGGTGGCGCGGCTGGCGAAGGCGTTCGGCATGCGCACGATCGGCATGCGGCGCTCCCCGAAACGCACGCCGCACATCGACGAGCAGGTGACGCCGGGGCGCCTCTCGCGCCTGCTGAAGCAGAGCGACTTCGTGGTACTCGCGTGTCCGCTGACGAAGGAGACCGAAGGCCTGATCGGCGAACAGGAACTTCGCGCGATGAAGCCGACAGCGACGCTGATCAACGTCGCGCGCGGGCGGGTCATCGACGAGGCTGCACTGATCGTGGCGCTCGAGCAGCGCTCGATCGCGGGCGCCTGCCTGGATGTATTCACGGTCGAGCCGCTGCCGGAGACGAGCCCGCTCTGGGACCTGCCGAACGTGATCGTGACGCCGCACAACTCCGGGCCGTCGCCGCTGAACATGGGGCGTGCGATGACGATCTTCCTCGACAACCTGGAGCGATTCGCGAACGGCCGCAAGCTGCGAAACCTGGTGGAGAAGGCGGGCTCGTAGAGGTCCGGCGGGCGAGCGGCGGGTGGTGACCGTTTGGGATCTCTGACCCAAGGCGACGTGTTCGACGACAGAAACTACGCCTTCGCGCGCCAGATCTTCGGAGGTTCCTGCGTCATCACGTTGGTGAGGCCGCAGAGCTCAATGCGCCAGGGCGTGAGCTTGAGCAGGCCGTAGGTGGGATCGTCGACGCCCGTCTGCCAGATGATCGCCGGGTCGTAGCCCAATGGTGGCGGTGTGTTCTTGTACAGATCCCAGATGCGCCGCTTCTCGGACGCATCATCGCACCACTCCGCCGTGCAGTCGGCATAGATCTGCTGGTGCTGCGGGTCCCAGTAGCTGAGCGAGACGTGCGGGTTGTTCGCGAGATGCTTCTCCTTGAAGGAGTGGCGGCCCGTGGCGATCCAACCGGTGGCGCCCTCCCAGATCGGGTGCAGGATGCGCGTGCGCGGGCGCCCTCTCCGGTCGACGGTGGCGACCGTGCACCAAGCAATACGGCGCACTCGCGCCATGAACTCTTCCTCGATATCGGCGAACGATACGGCGTCCATACGCTGTCTCTCCTGGTGATTGATCCGGCAGCCGATGACGGGCGCCTACAAGAAGCGCGGCTCGATGTTATCCGGGATCTTCAGTTCGGCCTTGCCGATGGCCTCGTACGCATCATAGCGTGGGAGTGGGTGGAAGCTGCCGGCGCGGACATCGCGGTACATGCGCTCCAGCGGCGAGCGCTTGAAGAACGTGCCCGCGCCGCCGGTCTCCATGGCCATATCCACCACGCGCTTCGCGTTCTCGGCGGCGAAGTGCTTCGTGGCGGCGGCGAGCGCCAACGCATCGGCATCTCGCCAGTCAGGATTGCTGAGCCGGCGCGCCGACCGGCGCACCATCGCGCGCGATGCCTCGATGCAGATGTACATCTCACCCAACGCGTACTGCACGGACGGATAGTGCTTCAGCGGGCCGTTCGGCAGACGCGAGCGATTCGCCAGGGCGCTGCGCACGTAGTTTCGCGCGGCGACGGCGATGCCCGTGTAGACGGCGCCGATCGACGGGCCGAACCAGCAGGAGAACGGCGCGCCGAACGGATGATCGGCAAGCATGCCACCCACCTCCCACTCCATGTGCGGCAAGGCGTCGGGCACAATGCAGTCCTTGAACTCGATCGAGAAGCTGCCGGTCGCGCGCATGCCCATCGTGTCCCAGTCGTCGATCACCGTCACGCCCGGCAGTTCCTTCGGGATCTGGAAGAGCATCACCGTGCGTTTTCCGTCCTGCTCACAGATGCCGTTGAACGAGACCATAGGGTTGATCGGCGTGTTGCTGCCGAAGACCTTGCGTCCATTAACTTTGTAGCCGCCATCGACGCGCTCAATCCGGCCCGCCGGCGCGTTGAAGGGGTCGGCGCTCTCGGCCTCCGAGAGGCTACCGCCAAGCGTCCATCCGGTCTCGCCGACGAGACGCATCGGTGTCTCGACGTCGGTGCCGCCCTGGCGCCAGCGCTCCGCCCATGTGCCGGTGGCGAAGCCGTGCATGTTCGCCGAGAGCGCCGTCGACGAGCAGCCCTGCGCGAGCCGCTCCTGCGCGATGCAGAACTCCTCCATGTCGGCGTCCTCGCCGTTGAATTCGGCAGGCAGACAGATGCGCGCGTACCCCGACTCATGCATCGCCTTGAAGTTCTCGAACGGGAAGGTGGCTTCGCGGTCGTGCTCGGCGGCGCGCGTGGCGAAGTCGTCGGCGTGGCGCGCGGCCATCTCGACGAAATGGCGCTGGCGGTCGGTGAGGTCGTTGTACTCGGCGCCCAGATCGACGGTGGTTGCTTGCATGTTGGTTTCCTGTCGTCAGTCGCCGGCCATCGGTCGTCGGTCGTCGCGTCCGTACAGCCACGCGCCGTCCGGCCGATCAGGCGTCCAGCACCTCCGCGTCGGCATTGCGAGCGCGGTCGTTGGCAGGAAGGGCGTCCGCCGCCCAGTCGCCCGTCTTCCAGGCGGGCACGGGCGTCTCGCACTCCGCATTCGGCACGAAGCGCGATCGCTGGACGAGCTTCATCTGATGGATGTAGCGCGGGCAGTTGGGGAAGATCTCGCGCGCTTTGACGCGGACGATGAACTGCGCCTCCGGGTAGTCGGCCATCAGCGGATCGTTAACGTCGATCGACGCTTCGCCGTTCAGTCGCATGCGGTGCCGGTGCTCGAAATCGATGAACAGCAGGCCAACCTGTTTCGTCTGCAGGACGTTGCCCATCGACAGGTACATGCCGTTGCCGTCGTAGTTGGGAAACGCGATCGTCGTATCGTCGACGACGCGGATGAAGCCGGGTTCGCCGCCCTTGTAGGAGCAGTTAGCGTGGCCCTGCCCGTCGACCGTGGCGATGAACAGCATGTCCATGCGCTCGATGAACGCCGTGTCGTTCTGGTCGATGTGGTCGTGCACTAGCCCGCCGACCCGCTCAGCCAGCCGCGTCGTGTCGAACTGTTCCTGCAGCGTGCGGCTACCGTCGTGGAAAAAGCCGGACATGCGTGCCTCCCATCACTGTGGGCACACGGTACGACCGGTGGTGTCCGAGTGTCAATCTCGGACGGTACGGAGCAGACCCCGGCGGGCGCGCCACCGCCGGCGAGGGCTGTGCCACATCCGCAAGCGAACGCTGAGGCCGCCGTCCTCCGGGCGGGCGGAGGACGGCGGCGGGAGACGACGAGTTGAGGCGCGGCGGCGCTATCCGTACGCCGCCTCGACGTGCGATGCATGGGGCGACACGCCGTTGGTCTGGTCCTGGAAGTGCGAGAAGAGCGCCCAGAGCATGATGCCGAAGGCGAACATCTGGAAGTCACCGAACCAGAGGACCATCCGCACGGTGTTCCAGTCGACGTAGTGCTGACCGGATGGCATCGCTACGTCGGAGAGCGAGACGAGCGCGACGGGAGCGACGATGCGCCCGATGCCGGCGAGCAGCGCCCAGAAGGCGGCCCAGCGCGTCGTGCCATCGGCATCGAGCAGCCAAAGCGCGCAACCGAGGTTCAGCAGATACACGACGATCGACGTGAGGAACTCGTCGCGCAGCACCCAGCTGTGCCCGTAGGCGAGGTTCAACTCGGCGCCCTGGTGCAGCGTCATCTCACGCTGGAAGTAGATGGCGACCGGCACCGTGATCGCCGACGAGAGCGCGAGCCACAGAAACGGCATCCACCAGCGGTGCAGAAACTCCCACGTCATAGGGGCATCGTAGGGTCGCACCGAGGGAGTGTGTATCGGGGAACTCCCTCGGTTTTCGCCGCGACCGGTGAGCCGTGACGCGATGAAGCCGGGTATACTCGGGTTACCGCGAGCCGGAACGACGAGAACCGATCGGACATATGGCGTACAAACCGTCGTCCACGATCGAGGACTACCTGATGGAGATCTACGACTGGACGCGCGCCGCGCGCCCGGTCATCGCCGCACGCCTGACGGAGAAGATGGGTGTGACGGCGCCAACCGTCTGGAACACCGTGCACCGTATGCAGCGTGACGGGTTGGTGGACATCGACGCGGCGAAGGAGATCACGCTCTCGGCGGCCGGGCTGGAGGCGGCGGAATCGATCAAGCGCCGGCACCTCCTGACGGAGCGCCTCCTGGTGGACATCCTGGGGCTGGACTGGGCGGACGCGCACGAGGAGGCCCACCTCATCGAGCACACGATCACGCCGCGCGTCGAAGCGCGCATTATGGCCGTGCTGGGCAACCCGACGACGTGCCCGCACGGCAATCCCTTCCCGGGCGTGGATCCGGCCACACGGCCGACGACCCGACCGCTGGCCACGGCGCGCACCGGCGAATCGTACGCCATCGACGGCATCAACGAGCCCGCGGAAGAAGACCACGACCTGATGACGTTCTACCAGCGAAACGGCTTCGTGCCCGGCGCCGAGGTGAAGGTGGTGGACGTGGCGTCGTACAACTCGACGATCACTGTGGACATCGAGGGGCGCACCGTGACGCTGGGCATGCCTGCTGCGGAGAATCTGCGCATCGTCGTGGAGCCGCCGGCGATCGCGCCCGCGTGAAGCCACTCTGGCTGAAGTTCCTCGACTGGTTTTCGCAGCGCTTCGGCATCGGCCGCAGCGTGATCCCGCGCGAGCCGGTGATGGTGCGGCCGATCGGCGTTGTGCGAAACAACATCAAGCAGCCGCGGATGGACGGCTGGGTCGATGTGCGCTCCGACATCCTGATCCGCGAAGAGCTGGCGGATGCGCTCGACGGCATCGAGGCGTACTCCCACGTGATCATCATCTTCGCCTTCCACAAGGTGCCGGAAGCCGAACAGCGATCGCGCGTGCGGCCGCGCAGCGACCCGCGGCTTCCCGAGCAGGGCGTGCTGGCGACGCGCAGCCAGGTGCGGCCGAGCCCAATCGGTGTGTCGGTCGTGAGGCTGCTGCGGCGAAGGCACAACGTCCTGCGCGTCGAGGCGTTGGACGCCATCGACGGCACGCCGGTGCTGGACATCAAGCCGTACTTCCCGAACTATGATGCCGTGCCGGATGCCACGATCCCGGAGTGGGCGCGCGATCTGGAACAGGCGTAGCGGGTCAGCGGGAGATCTCGTTGGGCTCCCCTTCCCGCACCGGGAAGGGGCTGGGGGTTAGGTGCGATGTCCGACGGCGAGCCGGCGTTCGGCGGGGCGCACATCTTCGTCCGCGACATGGAAGAGACGCTCGCCTTCTACCGGCATCTCGGCATCGACGTGACGACGTGGGACGAACACTTCGCGAGCGCCATCCTGCCGAACGGGCTCTCGATCGAATTCGGCTCGGCGCAGCTCTCGAAGTCGTATGATCCGGGATGGCGCGAGCCCTCCGGGACCGGCGCGAACGCGCTCCAGTTCCGGCTGCCCTCACGGCAGGCCGTGGACGACCTGTACGCCGTGCTCACGGCCTCCGGGCATCATGGCCATCTGCCGCCGTTCGACGCGTACTGGGGCTCGCGTTACGCCGAAGTGGACGATCCGAACGGCAACATCGTCGGACTGCAGAGCCCGCGCGACCTCGAGCGGACGGGTCCGCCGCCCGGCCTCTGACGAACGGCGCGCACTGACGCCGTCAGGCAGACTGCAGTCCGATGTCGAACGTCGCTGCATAGCCGTCGCCGCTCGGCTTCGCGTCGAGCGTGAGCTGGTCGCCGCCGCCGCGAAAGATGCCGTCGTCGGCGTTGCGGAGCGTACGCTGCCCTTTTTGCGCATACGGTACCTGTGCGTACACGCGGTCGCTCAGGCCGTCGTCGAAGTAGAGCTGCGACGTGAACTCCGTCGCCGTTCCGCTGGCTGTCTGCGACCGAATCTTGAAGTGGACGTGGGCCGTGCGGCCCTGGTACCAGCCCGGATAGATCGTGGTGAACTGCGCCTGTCCCGCCGCATCCGTCACCTGGTAGCCGCGCAGGAACTTCTTGCCAGCGGTCGAGAACCCGGGATCCTGCACGTCCGAGTAGACGCCAAGCGCATCGCAGTGCCACACGTCGACCGTCGCGCCTGTGAGCGCCATGCAGCCGCCGTCGCCCCCGACGCGGGACACGTTGAACGTAAGAGCGAGAGGCGCTCCCGGCGAGACGCTGCCGTCCGACGGATCGGAACGGATGTCGGAGCGGTTGAGCTTCTCGTCTACAAAGTATGGACCTTCGGTCCCAGCGGGGCGGACGATGCACGAGGGCGCTGCCACCGCGCCAGCCGTCGACGCGGACTTCGAGGCACCCGCCGTGGCGGTACTGGCCGGTGTCGCCGCGCGCCCGCTGGTCGCCGTAGCCGCGGGCGCACTGTCGTCCGAGCAGCCCGCCACGACGAGCGCGATGCCCGTGCCGCCGATCAGCGCCAGCACCTCGCGGCGGCTCAGCAATCGTCCTATCTGAACGTCGTCGTTGTCCATCAATGCCCTCCGCGTGCTGCGTTCCGGCTGCGGTCAGCGTACACAACGTGACAGCCGCGACTTGTTGCGAAACGGTGAGCGGCGATGCCGGGTCGCGACGCTGGCTATGCGATGCCCATCAGCGCATCGAGCCCGACGACCAGATGTTCGCGCCGCATCACCTCGCGCACCGCCAGGAGGATGCCGGGCATGTACGCCTCTCGGCTCATCGAGTCGTGGCGGATAGACAACGTCTCGCCGGTGCTGCCGAAGAGCACTTCCTGGTGCGCGAAGAGTCCCCGCAGACGCACGCTGTGGATGGTGATCCCGTCGTAGGCGCCCGCGCGCGTGCCCTCGATCGGCTGCGCATCCGGCGTGTTTCGCTCGAATGGGCGGCCGCCGCGGCCTTCGATCATGCCTCGCGCGGTCGTGATCGACGTGCCCGAGGGAGCATCAACCTTCGCATCATGGTGCAGCTCGATGATCTCGGCGGATTCGAAGAAGCGCGCGGCCAGCTTCGCCATGTGCATCATCAGCACGGCGCCGATCGTGAAGTTCGCGGCGATCAGGCCGCCCAGCTTACGCTCCGCGCATCGCGTTGCGAGATCGCCGACGAACGACTGCGGCAGCCCGGTCGTACCGATGACCGGGCGCACGCCCCGATCGAGGGCGAGATCGGCGAGCAAGGGTGTCCATGCGGCGTTTGTGAAATCGACGACGACGTCCGGCTTCGTCTCGTCGAACGCGGCTGCCGCGTCCGCCATCAGCGGCACCACCGCCCCGGATGGCAGCGCGATCAGCGTGGCCCCGGCGAGCGCATCGACGACGCCGACCGGCGTCACGGAAGCGTCGGCATCAACAGCGTCAAGGATGACGCGGCCCATCTTGCCGGCGCCGGACACAAGGACGCGGATCGCTGCGGTCATGCCCAAGATTACCGGGGATCCACCACAGACCACAGAGGCCGGAGACCCATGGGCGTACCGGCGTAGCTGTAGCTGCGCCCGGCCGGGCTGTGGCATCACCCGGCGCGAAGAAGCGGGCGCTTCCGTGCGGCCGCCTTCTCCACAACCGCACCAGACGGGTATCTGGTTCTATGCCGCGCGCGGGCGGCGCGCCGGTGCCTCCGCGGCAGTGTCTGCTTCGGTGGTCACCGGGGCGCCGCCCGCTGGCCGCGACGCTGCCGCTACGTCGATGTGCTGTCCGGTAGCAGTCGCCATCTGGACGGCGGCGCCGTTGACGATGATCTGCTCACCCTCACCCAGGGCGTTGCCGTCGGCGTCAAAGACCGATGCAGTGCGGACCGCAAAGAAGCCGCCAAGGATGGCCCGCAGCGCTTGCGTCGGGTCTGCTCCCGCCGCAAGCGATACGAGGCCCTGGATCTGGAACGGCGGCGCCAGCAGGAGGACCGGCGCGTCGATCTGAGGTGAAGCGCCGTTACCGGCGAAGTTCGGACCTTCAAAATTCGCAAAGACGATCTCTTCCCGGCGGATCAAGAGCGGCGCGCCAAGGTGCAGTTGGTCGGCGGCGCGATAGAGCGGGCGCACCGCCGGATCGATCAGTGTCATCTGCCCCGAGCTTTGCGGATGGTTGAGCATCTCGATGAAACGATCGAGGTTCTGGATCCCCTCCGGCTGGCCGGAAGCGACGAACGTCGTGGTCACGACCTCGACTCGGACATCGTGCAGCTGGGTCTCGATCTTCCTCATGGCGCCCTCCACGGACTCCTTGTCCGGTCGCTGCAAGTCTGGGGGGTAGCGCCCCCGCCTCCAATGGGTGCTAACGCCTAAACGCGGAGGGTGAAGTCCCGATGTGCTGTCGGTCGTCGGTCGTCAATCGTCAGTCGTCAGTCGCTGGTCGTCGGGAGAGGACTGGATCGCTTGCGTGCGGCGACTTGGAGACGCAGAGCGTCCCGTCAGTGAAGGGTGTACGTGCGGATGGGGTCGCGCTCGGGGAGGTCGGTGTCGTCGCCCGTAAACCACCAGCGCGTCAGTTCGATGTGTCGTATCGCGGTGGCGACTGGGGGGCGTTGGCGCAGCGCCGGCAGGCGCTGTCGCAGGGCCGGTGCGGCCGCGGCGGGATCCGCGAACATGGCGATCGTGACATGCGGGATGTACTGCGTATCGTCGATGCCGAACGCGTCCTCGGAGGCAGCGGCCAGGCGCCCCCGCAACGCAGCGAGCTCTCCCCCATCACGCACTTCGAGGATCACTGAGCCGGGCAAGACGTTCACCGGACCAGCCTCGATGGCGAACGGCTGCGCGCCGCGCATCACGCCGGCGGCTTGTTTTGTGATGCGGCTGACGTCCTCACGCGAGACGTCATCGGCGCGCCTCTTGGCGATCACCTGAAAGCCGACGGCGCGCAACGAGATGTGCAGCATCTCTCGCTCGAACATCGCAAGGCCGTCGATCCCGGCGAGCGCCGACTGCGCCATCTCGACCTCATCTGCGACGACCGTGTCGTCCAGCGGCACCTGAAACGACAGGAGTTGCGCGCGGCCGGCGGTCAGCCGTGCCCGCCAGGCGTGCATCGGGATCAGCTGCCCGCCCGCCGCGAACCACGGCCACGCATCGTCGACCGAAGTGAACAGCCGCGGCGAACGATCCTCAGCGGTCATTAATTCATCCATCCCCCGACGACCCACGACTGACGACCGACGCTCGCCCTCACCACCAGATGATGTCATCGAGATTCTCCTCGTGCTCTTCAGAAGGCAGATCCTTCGACCAGAGGTTGGTCTCGAGGTACTTCCAGCCGGAGTCGGCGAAGACCATCACGATGTTGCCCTTCTCGAGGCGGCGGGCGAACTTCAGCGCCGCATGCAGGACGGCGCCGGCGGAGACGCCGCCAAACACGCCTTCGCGCTGCATCATCAGCCGCGCGGCTCGGAAGGCATGCCCGCTCCGCACCAGGATCTTGCCGTCGAGGAAAGCGAGATCGAGGATCGGCGGAATAAAGCCGTCGGCAAGGCTCTTCAGGCCCTGGAGCTGGTTGCCAGGGTGCGGCTCGACGGCGATCACCTTCGTCCGCGGGTTCGCCTCCTTCAGGCGCTGCCCGGTGCCCATCAGGGTGCCGCCCGTGCCCAGCCCCGCCACGAAAACATCGACCTGCGGCACGTCTGCCAGGATCTCCGGCCCGGTCCACATGTAGTGGGCACGCGCGTTGTGCGGGTTGGAAAACTGGTCGAGCATGAAGCACCCCTCGTCGGCGGCCATCTGGCGCGCGACGGCCATGGCGCCGGTCACGCCATCGGCCGTGGGCACCCAGTGGACATCGGCGCCGTAGACGGCGAGCGCGCGGGGGATCTCCGGGTAGACGTTCTCCGGCATGACGATGCGCGCGTGATAGCCCATGGCGCGCCCGATCATCGCCAGAGCGATGCCGGTGTTGCCGGTGCTGGCCTCGATGACAGTGTCGCCCGGGGTGATGCGGCCATCGCGCTCCGCATGCTGGATCATGTGCTTGACGATGCGGTCCTTGACGGAGCCGGTTGGGTTCCAGCCTTCCAGCTTGGCGTAGAGGTGCACATCCGGCCTGGGCGAGAGGCTTTTAAGTTCGAGCATCGGTGTGCGGCCGACGGTTTCGAGAATGTTCAGGTGGTGCATGGGCAGTTCGCAGTGGGTAGTGCGATGAGTTCGTCGGTGGTGGTAGTGTAGCTTGCGATGGCGCCCGCAGAATGCGGCAGAGGACGCACATGACAACGACAGCCGCAGACTCCGGCGAAGGCGATCGCATCGATACGCGGCGCCTCGTTGCGATCGAAGTGGCCGTGCTCGGCGCCGTCGCGTGCGCGATGGCAGGGTACTGGGCGACGTGCAGCGTACTTATTCACCGTTCGTTTCACTCCAATGGGTGGGATCTTGGGCTCATCGACCAGGTCATCTGGAACAGCGCGCACGGCCGCCTGTTCCACTATTCGTTCCGAGATATCTCCTTCGCCGGCGACCACTGGGAGCCGTTCCTGTTGACGCTGGTACCGCTAAAGTGGATGGGGACGGGGCCTGAGACGCTACTCATCGCACAGGCTGTCGTGTTGGCAGCGGCGACAATCCCGCTGTATGCAGCAACGCGCGCCATGGCGGGACGAGGCGCGGCATGCGCGCTAGGGGCGGCGTATCTACTGGGCCTGGGGCCTGCGCGGGCGGTCTCGTTCGACTTTCACATCGAGGCGTTTGCGCCGCTATTCGCGTTCACGGCGCTCTGGGCGCTTGCCACGCGACGCCGATTGGCGTTCGCCGTGGCCGCGCTGCTCATCCTGACGCTGAAGGAAGACGCCGCGCTTCTGACACTGTCGCTGTGCTGGATTGGGTGGTTTGCGTTCAAAGAACGCTCGTGGCCAGCAGGCGTTGCGGTCGTGGCCGCGGTGTACACCGTTGTCGCGACATCGCTGATCATTCCGCACTATCGCGCTGGCGACCTCAATCCGTTCGTCGAACGCTATGGTTACCTCGGTGATTCACCGGCGGAAGTCATCGCGGCTTGCTTCCGGCACCCCGACCTCGTCTGGTCGCAACTCACCCGGCTTGAAGCGATCGAGGCCGCCACGATCGTAGTCGCGGGCGCCGCGTTCTTGCCGTTCACCACGCGGCGGCTGCTTCCGCCGCTCGTCGTGGTGACGCTGTTGCCGCTGATGTCGAAGGCGATTCCGCAGGGCTCGCTTCATCTCCACTATCTTCTCGTCCCGTCGACTGTAGCGCTGGCGATGGCGGCCGTTGCGCTACGCGATCGCACACCTGACAAAGCTCGTCCACTGCTCTCGCGGTTCGCGAGCGCGTGGCCGATCGCGCTCGTCGCAATCCCAGTCCTGCTGCTCGTGTTTCGCTCGCCGCTGCCGCCGTCGCTCGTTGCGGAGGCCGACCGATTCGATGTCGACCATCACGCAAACGTATCAAGCCAGTTCGTTAGCAGCGTACCGGCGGAGGCGGTCGTCAGCGCCCAGTCGCCGTTCGTGGCGCACCTGGCGGAGCGACGGAAGATCTACGTCTTCCCACGACTACTCGACGCCGAGTTCGTGCTGCTCGATGGGTTCGGGCCGATCTCGCTCGAGGACATCGCCGGCGGTTATGAGGCGTGCCGGGCCGCGCTGCCGCGGCTGGGGTTCGACCAGGTGCGCGCCGACGACGGGATCAGCCTGTGGCGGAAGGCTCGTGCCGCCGCGTCGGTGCCCGACGTGCCGCTCTCGTGTTCGGGACAACACCCGCGTTCGACGAGTCCCGCCATGCGGTCGCCTCGGGCTGGAGGGCGCCGCGCGTGAAGCCTCGGGCTTACCCCGATTCCTTGACTTGCCGGAATCTGCCTCCATATACTGTGCAGCGTAACCCGCCAAGTGGCGGGGACTATTTTTGTTACGCACATGGACAATTGGCCCACGGTCGCCGGCAAGGCTATCCGACGGCGAGAAAGGGCGTTTCGAGCCCGAGTGGCGCAGTGGTAGCGCAACCGATTTGTAATCGGTAGGCCAGGGGTTCGAATCCCCTCTCGGGCTCCATATGGTTGCCCTGGGCGGGTTCGGCGGGCGCTTTCGGACGCTTCCACCGCAGCGAATACGCCGGTCTGCCCACATAGCTCAGTTGGCAGAGCACACCCTTGGTAAGGGTGAGGTCATCGGTTCAAATCCGATTGTGGGCTCCATTGGGAACGAAGCCCCGCCAGACGGGGCAGCGTGGCGAAGCACCAGGCGGACGCGGCGTCAGCGAACGGGCGTGTCCACCATCCGATATCGACCCGCACGTGCGGTGATCAGCAGCAGGCCTAGCAGCCAAGAGGAGTAGCCGGAGATGGCGAAGCAGAAGTTTAACCGGACCAAGCCGCACGTCAACATCGGCACCATCGGCCACGTCGACCATGGCAAGACCACGCTGACCGCGGCGATCACCAAGATGCTGGCGCTCAAGAAGCTGGCCACCTACCGCGACTTCGGCAGCATCGACAATGCGCCGGAAGAGCGGGCGCGCGGCATCACCATCGCAATCACCCACGTCGAGTACGAGACGGAGAACCGGCACTACGCGCACGTGGACTGTCCCGGCCATGCCGACTACATCAAGAACATGATCACCGGCGCCGCGCAGATGGACGGCGCCATCCTGGTGGTCGCCGCGCCCGAAGGACCGATGCCGCAGACGCGCGAGCACATTCTGCTGGCGCGTCAGGTGCAGGTCCCCAGCATGGTCGTCTACATGAACAAGGTCGATCAGCTCGACGACCCGGAACTCCTGGACCTGGTGGAGCTGGAGCTGCGCGAGCTGCTCACCAAGCAGGGTTTCCCCGGCGACGACATCCCGATCATCCGCGGCAGCGCGCTGGCCGCCATGAACAGCACGAGCACCGACCCGAACGACCCGGCCTACGCCAGCATCCTCGAGCTGATGAAGGCCGTCGACGAGTACATCCCGACGCCCGACCGCCCGCGCGACCTGCCGTTCCTGATGCCAGTCGAAGACGTCTTCGGCATCAAGGGGCGAGGCACGGTCGTCACGGGCCGTGTCGAGCGCGGCATCTGCAAAGTAGGCGACGAAATCGAGATCGTCGGCATGGCCGAGACGCGCAAGACGACCGTCACTGGCGTCGAGATGTTCCAGAAGACCCTCGACCAGGGCGAGGCCGGCGACAACGTCGGCTGCCTCCTCCGAGGCATCGAGCGCGAGGACATCGAGCGCGGACAGGTGCTCTGCAAGCCCGGCTCGATCACCCCGCACAAGAAGTTCGAGGCCGAGGTCTACGTCCTCTCGAAGGACGAGGGCGGTCGGCACACGCCCTTCCTGCCCGGATACCGGCCGCAGTTCTACGTCCGCACTACCGACGTGACGGGCACCATCGCGCTGCCGGAAGGCGTCGAGATGGTGATGCCCGGGGACAACGTCAAGATGACGGTGGACCTGCACACGCCCGTTGCCGTCGAGGACGGCCTCCGGTTCGCTATCCGCGAAGGCGGCCGCACCGTCGGCGCCGGCGCCGTGACGAAGATCCTGGAGTAGCCGAATCCACGAACAGTCCGGCCCGTCCGCCGTCGGCGGGCCCGCTATACAATGAGGCGCGCCGCCCTGTCCGAAGGCGGACGCAGCCTGAGCGGCTGACAGCAGAGGCAACATGGCGAAGAAGGAAGACCGGCAGATCATTACCCTGTCCTGCACCGAGTGCAAGGAACGCACGTACACGACATCGAAGAACCGCCGCAACGACCCGGAGCGGCTGGAGCTCAGCAAGTTCTGCCCGCGCTGCCGGCTGCACCGCCCTCACCGCGAAGTGCGATAGGAAGATCCGCGAATGAGCCGCGCATTGCGCCGACAGCCGCTCGTGCAGAAGCCGCCATCGAAGACGCCCGCGTTCCGCCCAGGTGGCGGGCGCCCGGCCAAGAAGCAGGAGTCGGCGGCAACGGCGGAAGCGCTGAAGCACCGCTCGGCGTACGACCGGTTCATGCCGAAGTTCTTCCGCGACATCTTCTCCGAACTGCGGAAGGTGACGTGGCCAACGCGCGAAGAGACGACGCGCCTCACGGTCGCCGTGGTCGTCGTGGCGGTCAGCATCGGTCTCGTGTTGGGCGGCATCGATATCGGCTTCAACTGGGTGGTCGACCACACCCTCTTAAGGTAGGTCCCCAGATGGCCCGCAAAGGCAAAGCCACCGCGCAAGTCGCGGCCGTGGAGCACGAGGACGGCGCCGAATCGCCCGAAGAAGCGGCGATCCAGGAAGGCCGTCAGTGGTACGTCATCCACACCTACTCTGGCTACGAGAACAAGGTGAAGACGAACCTGGAGCACCGCATCCAGACGATGGACGCGAAAGACCTGATCTTCCAGGTCGTCATCCCTACCGAGGACGAGATCGAGATCCGCGACGGCCAGCGGCGCACCGTGGCGCGCAAGATCTTCCCCGGCTACGTGCTGACGCAGATGATCGAGCTGAAGGAAGACGATGTCGAGTCCAGCCGGGCCTGGTTCGTCGTGCGGAACACACCCGGTGTGACGGGCTTCGTCGGCTCGGGCACGCGGCCCGTGCCGCTGGAGCCGCCCGAGGTGAAGCGGATCCTGCGCCAGATGCGCGTCGAGGCGCCCAAGGTGAAGGTCGGCTTCGAAGTGGGCCAGAACGTGCGCATCGTCGATGGCCCGTTCATGGACTTCCACGGCACCGTGGACGACATCAACCTCGAGAAGGGCAAGGTGAAGGTGCTCGTGTCGTTCTTCGGACGCGAGACGCCGGTGGAGCTGGACTTCCTGCAGGTCGAACGGATGTAGAGGCCGGCGCGGTTGTAGGTGGTAGGTTGTAGGTTGTAGGATGCCTCGCCGACGCGAGGCTTCTGCTTGTAGGGGCGCGCTGCGGCGCGCCCACGGACGGGAATGCTGATATGGCGAAAAAGATTCGGGCGGTGATCACGTTGCAGATACAGGCGGGGAAGGCAAACCCCGCGCCGCCGGTGGGCCCTGCGCTGGGTCAGCACGGCATCAACATCATGGGCTTCTGCAAGGAGTACAACGAAAAGACTGCGAACCAGGCGGGCAGCATCATCCCCGCCGAGATCACGGTGTACGAGGACCGGTCGTTTGCCTTCGTGCTGAAGACACCGCCCGCCTCGGACCTGCTGAAGAAGGCGGCGGGACTCGAAAAGGGCAGCCGAGCCCAGAAGCGAGAGAAGGTCGGCACGCTGTCGCGCGACGAGCTGAAGAAGATCGCCGAGGTCAAGATGAAGGACTTGAACGCCAACGACATCAAGGCGGCGATCAAGATGGTCGAAGGCACGGCCCGCAGCATGGGCATCGAGGTGAGTTAGCTGTTGGTAGTTCGTACTTGGTAGTGCACAGCCTGCGTTGGCAGCGGGCCGCCGCTAACCGTAGCGTGGACTTCAGTCCGCGCCGTGGCTGCGAGGAGAGATGCATCGCGTAGGGGCAGGGCTCGCCCTGCCCGGTGCCGCGCACAGGGCTAAGGAGCGGACATCGAATGTGCGGCGCGGGGCCGGCAGCCCCGCTAGCAGGTGACGGAGACCGAACAACGTCGGTCGACTCGGCCCGAGAGGGTGACGTCACCAGAGGAGACGAGGGACGATGAAGCGCGGCAAGAAGTACGAAGAGAAGGCGAAGCTGGTCGATCCGGACAAGCTCTACGCTCCGGAGGAAGCGATCAGGCTGGCGAAGGCGTGCTCGTTCGTGAAGTTCGACGAGACGGTCGAGTTGCACCTGCGGACGGGCCTGGATCCCCGGCACGCCGACCAGCAGATCCGCGGCACGGCACTCCTGCCGCATGGCCTGGGCAAGACGGTGCGCGTGCTCGTCTTCGCCGAGGGCGAAGGTGCGCGCCTGGCGACGGAGGCAGGCGCCGACGAGGTCGGCGGCGATGAGTTGATCAAGAAGGTCGAAGGCGGCTATACCGAATTCGATGTGGCGCTCTCGCAGCGCGACCTGATGGGCAAGGTGGGCCGCCTGGGCCGCGTGCTCGGCCCGAAGGGGCTGATGCCGAACCCAAGGTCGGGCACCGTCGTCGATGCGGAAGACATGGCGAAGGCCGTGCACGATGCGCGTCAGGGCCGCGTCGAGTTCCGCCTCGACCGCACCGCCATCATCCACGTGCCCGTCGGCAAGGTGAGCTTCGACGAGCAGGCACTGGAAGAGAACATGGCGACGCTCGTGTCGGAGATCGTCAAGGCGAAGCCGTCCGGCGGCAAAGGCCACTTCATCCGATCGATCTCGATGTCGACGACGATGGGCCCCGGCATCCGTCTGGACCCTACGCCCACGCTGGCGATGAAGGCGACGTAGTTCGCGGTTCTCATTCTCATATTGTAGGGGCGGCCCTGTGTGGCCGCCCTTCCCGCCGTAGCGCGGGCTTCAGCCCGCGCGGTCGCGTGAACGCCGTGAGCGGCGCTCGAAGATTCGCCGTAGGTGCCCCCTGTGCGGCCACCCGTTCACCGCGGCCGCCCCTCCGTTCGCCGACCTTCCCGCGCTCCGATATCATGCAACCCATGACGTTCGAGACGCGGTTCTGCACGAGCGCCGACGGGACGCGCATCGCCTATGCCGTCCGCGACGGCACGGCGCCGCCGCTGCTCACCGTGCACGGTTGGGCCAGCTTGATCAGCGAC
>CAYQZE010000091.1:0-3001 GCA_964421985.1 uncultured Dehalococcoidia bacterium
GCGCTCAACGGTCTCGATTACGACGCGCCCGTCCTTCCCATCGGCAAGAAGCTCGCGCTCCCCAGACCGCCAGAGTAGACGTGGCTGATCCGCATGTCGCCGCCCGGGCCGCCCTCCGCCGCAGCCTGATCGCGTACTCAGCCTTCCTAGCACTCGACGTCGTGGCGCTGTCCTACATCATCGTCAGCGGCCCGGGCGGCGCAGGGTACGTGAGCCTCGCCATCGTCGGCGTTATCGGGCTGCTGCTGACGCTCCAGGTCTGGATGCACATCCGCGACATTGCTGCGCCGCCCGCCGAGACCCTCGGCGTGATCCAGAAACGCTGGTCGCGCGCCGACCTGATCATCGTATGGCACAGCTACTACATCGCCGTCGAGCGGCGTGTGTTTCGGCTCCGTCCCGAGGACCATGTGCTGCTCGAAGTTGGCATGCGCGTCAACGTCGTGCACTTCCCGCGCACTCTGCACGTCGTCTCGATCAGCGAGGTGCGGCGCGATCCATCACAACCGCCCTCCGCAGCCACCTGACCCACGCGCGCCCGCGCCAGAGCGTACCCGCCGGCTGTGCTAGCATGGCGTGGTTCCCCCAGAGGCGAGCACAGGAGCGTGCGACCATGCGATGGGCAGCGACGGGCCTCTTCCTCTTCTCGGTGTTGGCGGTCGCCGCCGTCGCGCCCCGCGACCCCGCCGGCGCAACACAGAACCCGCCCGCCGGTGGCGCGACGGCCGGCTTCCACCAGTCGACGCAGCCGATCGATCAGCACGACGGCTCTCGCGTCGGCGTGCAGCTCGTCGTCGCGGGTATCGCCGCCGGATTCGTCGTCGGCGCCGGCTCGGCGGCATACCTGCTCCGGCGCAAACTCGGCCGGACGGCATATGCGCCGGATCAAGCGGCGGATGCGCATCATTGACAACCTCGGGGACGGCCCGGCCGTCCCGAAGTCCCAGACCAACGAGCCCGGGACGACGATGAAGTCCAACCGGCCCAACCGCCCACCTTCGCGCAACGTACTGTTGACAGTGACAGGTGCGCGACGGACAATGGACTTCATTCAGCGAGGCCCATCGAGCGCGAATCGCTGAGCACGCAGAGGAGGCGGATTCATGGGCGAGAACGAGCTGGGGCTTCGATACTGGCAATCGCAGCGTGTCAGCCGACGCAAGGTGCTGGCGGGCGCAGCGGTGGGAAGTGCGACGGTGGGCGCCATCGCCATCGTCGGCTGCGGTGGCAGCAGCAAGAAAGCCACCGGTACGCCCGGCACAGGCTCAACGCCGGGATCTACCTCGAAAGTAAACGACGGCTCACAGGACGGGCCGGCGACGCCGGGCGGCATCCTCAACGTCCGGCAGCCGTACACGCTTCCCAGCATGAAGATGTTCGGGCCCAGCATCCTGGCGCTGTTGCAGGGCCTCTACTTGGGATTCAGCGTCTACGACCACATGTGGTACGTACCGACAGACACCGGTGTCCGTGAGCTCTTCCTGGCGAAGTCGGTCGAGCAGCCTGATCCGCTGACGGTCATCGCCACGATTGGTGATGCGACCTTCCACGACAAGGCACCCGTCAACGGCCGCAAGGTCACGGCGGAAGACATCGCCTCGAGTTACAAGCGCTTCCGCGAAGAGATCGGCATCGGCTTCGACTGGCTGCACAACATCATGGCCGACGTCGTCGCCACCGACGAGCGCACCGTAACGATCACGCAGAAGCGGCCGTGGGCCTGGGTGTACACGTCTTCCAACGCCGGCAACCCGATCAGCAGCTCGATCGTGCCGCAGGAGATCCAGCACAACGACGACGTTCAGACGAAGGACGCCATCGGCTCCGGCCAATGGGTGCTCGCAGGTCACGACAACGGCGCTAACCTGAAGATGAGGAAGTTCCAGAACTTCCGCCAGTTCGCCGGAACCACGCCGATCCCCGGCCAGCCGTATCTGGACGGCGTCGACCACAAGCTGATCACGGACAGCGTCGCCGCACTCGCCGCGTTCAAGTCCGGCGCCATCGATGTCTACGGCTTCTCGAACAAGACCGAAGCCGAGGACACGAAGAGCCAGTTCGGCGACAAGATTGTCGTCGGCAGTGATCTCAGCCGCGACTACCTCACGCTGATGCTGAAATACGAGCCGCCCTTCACGGACCAGCGCGTGCGCCAGGCGTTCAACCTGCTGATCGACCGGGACGAGGCGATCCAACTGCTGGCCGAAGGCAGCGGTGTCAAGGCCGGACCGATCCCGCCCGCGCACACGAAGTACGCCCTGCCAGAGGACGATCCCGACCTCAAAGAGTATTTCCGCCACGACATTGCCGACGCGAAGAAACTGCTGGAAGCCGCCAGTTTCGACTTCACCCAGGAGATCGAGCTGAAGCATTCCGTCCGGCCCTCGGACTCACAGCTGGCGCAAGTGCTGCAGGCCCAATTCAAGCGAGGCGGCGTCAATGTGAAGCTGCTGCCGGAGGATCTGGTGAAGTGGTTCAGCCAGTCGCTGGGCACCAGCAACTTCCACATGACGTGCTTCCTGCATCTGCCGTACGAGGATCCCGACCTGCCGCTGCGTTTCTACCTGGGCGGCGAAGGCGACCGCAAGAACTTCATGGCCTATCAGGACGCCGAGGTGGACGCTGCCGTACTGGCGGCGGCTACGGAACTGGAAGAGGAGGCGCGCATCGCCAAGGTCGCGGCCGCCCAGAAAGTGATCATGAAGAAGTACGCGCCGATGCTCAACATCTTCTCGGAGATCGGCTACGGCGGCCGCTACTCCTACGTCAAGGGTTCGATCACAGGACGCGGCTCATACGGGGCGTTCCTGCGGACGAACTGGCTAGACAAGAAGGCATAACGCCGTGATGACGCCCACTCCGGTGCACAGACGAGGATAACGGCCGATGTGGCGTTACACGCTGCGGCGTCTTTCATTCTTACCGATCATCTTGATCGCCGTCTCGATCCTCGTCTTCGTGCTGCTGCGCGTATTGCCAGGCGGTGACATCGCCGACGTGA
>CAYQZE010000092.1:0-9670 GCA_964421985.1 uncultured Dehalococcoidia bacterium
TTCGGCCTGGCCAAGCGCGAGTCCGGCGAGATCACGATGACGGTCGAAGGCCAAATCCTGGGCACGCCGGCCTACATGTCCCCCGAACAAGCCCGCGGCGACGGCCACCGCGCCGACCGCCGCAGCGACATTTATTCGCTGGGCGTGATCCTGTTCGAACTCCTGACCGGCGAACTCCCCTTCCGCGGCGAGACCCGCATGTTGATCGTCCAAATCCTGAAGGACGAGCCGCCGTCTCCCCGCAAGCTCAACGCCCGCATCCCCCGCGACTTGGAAACGATCACGCTCAAGTGCCTCTCGAAAGACCCCGCCCGCCGCTACGCCACCGCCGCCGAAGTCGCCGCCGACCTCCAACGCCATCTGCGTGGCGAACCAATTCTTGCTCGACCCGTGAGTCAAGCGGAGCGGCTGATTCGTTGGTGCCAACGGAATCCGACACTGGCAGCGATGACGACGACCATCGCAGCCCTGCTGATAGTTGGCACGTTCGTTTCGACCTACTTCGCAATTCGAGCCAATGCGAACGCCAAACGAGCGGACGACAAGACAGCCGACGCACTCGCTAGTGCGGCAAGGGAGCGGAAGGAGAAGAATCGTGCGGATGAAAAGGCCGCTGACGCGCTCGCTGCGACCAAGGCAGAACGGCAAGAACGAGATCGTGCCGATGAGAATGCCAGGACAGCGACGCGCCATCTTTACGTAGCGCACATGAACTTGGCCCAATCCGCTTGGGATTTCGCACGAGTGGGAGAAACGGCCCGACTCATAGAGTTACATCGGCCGCCGGCCGGTGAAGAAGGAGGCCCAAACGATCTTCGGGGTTTCGAGTGGTTTTATTGGGACCGCTGGTGTCACAGCGACATGCTCACCTTGAAATTGCACACCCGCGCGGTCACGAGCGTGGCGTTTAGCCCGGACGGGAAACGGTTGGCGTCGGCAAGCCCGGATCAGGATCAGACGGTGAAGTTGTGGGACGCCACGAGCGGTCAGGAGACGCTCACGTTGAACGCGCACACCGGCATCGTCATGAGTGTGGCGTTCAGCGCGGACGGGAAACGGCTGGCGTCGGTAGGAGACGACTGGGACGGGACGGTGAAGGTGTGGGACGCTCGGCCGTGGACTCCGGAGTTGCGGGCGGAGCGGGAGGCGTTGAGTCTGATCCGCTTCCTGCGTGAGCAGGGGAAAGCCCCGGCCGAATGGCTCGACGCCATCGCGGCGGACCAGACCATCAGCGACGCAGTCCGCCAACGCGCCCTGCAATTCGCCCGCGAATGGAAATAGTCCTCCAACAACCGCCCCCGCTGAGCTTGCCTCAATTTTGTTCGGCTCGGGGTTTGCTTAGTGTTGGTGGGGAGGGTTTACGAGTTTGTGGGAGGATTGGGAATGGCTCCGAAGAGCGTGGCCGACGGCTGTCGCACGGACAGCGGGTCAACATTGGCGCAGCAGGAAGCGACTCGCCTGCGGAGCGTGCGGCTGCGCCGCACCCGGCTACCGAGCGAGTTTGTCCGTCGCCTTCAGCTTGTTTGAGGTGTGCCATCAGTTCGTCCAGGCTGGCCCAGCCTTGGAAGTACAGGCACAGCATCTCGTAGGTCCGTTTGGTCGGTTTGCGGCCGACCCACAGCGTGATCAACAGGCTGGCGATCAGCTCCGTGTAGACCTGAGTCGCCACGCCGTTCTGGCTGGTCGACAGCAAGTGTTTGCAGCCCCGCCCGCACTTCAGCCAGCGAAAGAACAGTTCGATTTGCCAACGATAACGGTAGGCCAGCGCGATCATGTCCGCGTCCAGATCCATGCGGTTGGTCACCAGCACCAAGCGCTTCTCTTCGCCGGGACGGGTCGAGGATCGCGCGATGATCACCACGCGGTACGGTTGCTTCAGAACGCCGTCCGCCTTCTGGCCCCCCAGGTTCACTTCGGCGTCGAAAACCACTCCGGCCTGCCGCGCCGCCGCCGCCGAGAGTTCTCGTTCTTGGGGCGGGCTGCGCCCGCAACCCAAGACAGAGGGTTCTTGCGGCTGTGTCGTGGCTGAGGCATCTTGCAATCGAAACCGCGGGGCAAATCCACGGTGGATCTTGGGAGGTATCCCCCCGATGTCCAATGGTTGATTACGGTCGTCGAATTCGGATGAAATGTCAGAGTTGGGAGAAACGGAGGCAGGCTCTGCTGGGAAGCAACCTGCCAAGGGATATCCCGGTCTCCGATGCGCCAATGGCGTGTCAGTCCCTGGCGAGGACTTCTCGGCCAGGGCCATTGTTTTTGAATCCATTGGACATCGGAGTCATGCCTTAATAATCCCTTTTTTCTTCCAGGCCAACGTTTCCAGTGTGACCACGCCACCGCCAGCGGCTTCAACCGCGCGGCCAGTTCGCTCAGAATCGGCTTCAGTCACTCGGCGTCGAAGACTCTCCCGGCTTCGCTGAACGAGCCCAGCGAGGTCTTCTGACAGCCCAACGTTTTCTGCACCTTCTCCAACTGGCGGACCGGCAAGATCGGCGAGTTGTTGGTTACCGTCGCCGCGGTTGCAACGAATTGCTTGTGGACGTCGCGGCCGATAACGGATAAGGTTTTGCTCATCTGTAATCGCAGTGGAGACCGAACGATGCTGAGTTTCCTCGATCCGTTCGCGCGCGGTTCACGCCGGGACTTTCTCCGCGTTGGCGGTTTGAGTTTAGGCGGCTTGACCCTGACCGATTGGTTGCGAACGCAGGCGTCCGCCGCGGGAAAACCGTTGGCGACGGACAAGTCGGTCGTCTTTTTGTTCATGCACGGCGGGCCAAGCCAGATCGAGACGTTCGATCCCAAGATGACCGCGCCGACCGGAGTTCACAGCATCAATGGCGAGGTGCAGACGAAACTTCCCGGTGTCACGTTCGGAGCTACGTTTCCCAAGTTGGCACAACTGGCGGATCGACTGACGGTGGTTCGGTCGTTCTCCACCGGAGACGCCAACCACGACATCAAGCCCATCGTTGGCGTCGACACGTTACGTGCGAATCTCGGCTCATTGTATTCGCGCGTGGTTGGCACGATGCACCCGCAAACCGGCATGCCGATCAACGCGGCTTTGTTCCCGCAGGCCGTGAATCCGCAGGCTCAGCCGATGCAGACTGGGTTCGGCCGGTTCACGGATGCCGGAGTTCTCGGTTCCGCGTACTCACCGTTTCTACCGGGTGGTGAGGGACCGTTCCAGGAAAGCCTGAAGCTGACGATGCCGCGCGAACGTCTCGATGATCGCCGCAAACTGCGTCTCGAATTGGATCGCATTCGTCGCACCGTCGACACGCGCGGCGCGGCCGAGGGACTCGACAAGTTTCAGGAGCAAGCTCTCGACACGATCCTTCGCGGCGTGGCTGACGCCTTCGACCTCTCGAAAGAAGACCCGCGCGTCGTCGAGCGTTATGACACCAGCCGACTGATCACGCCCGACCAGATCGACAAGACGTTGAACAACTACAAGTTCTACGTCGATCACACGCAGACCTTGGGCAAGCTGCTGTTGCTCTCGCGACGGCTGTGCGAGGCAGGTTGCCGCTTCGTGACCGTGACCACGAACTTCGTGTGGGACAACCACGCCGACGTCAACAACGCTGGCGTTGAAGCAGGGATGCGGTACTGCGGCGTCCCGTTTGATCATGCCGTATCGGCTTTCATCGAGGATGTGGAAGCTCGCGGGCTGAGCGACAAGATTCTGTTGGTCTGTTGCGGCGAGATGGGCCGCACGCCGCGCATCAACGCGCGCGGCGGACGCGATCACTGGGGCAATCTCGCTCCGTTGCTGCTGTCCGGCGGCGGTCTGTCGATGGGCCGCGTGATCGGCCAATCGACGCGCGACGCCGGCGAGCCGGCGTCGGACAAAGTCACCAACAAGAATCTGATCGCCACGATCCTGCACACGCTGCTGGATGTCGGCGAAGTCCGCCTGCAACGCGGATTGCCGTTCGATCTCGCGAGAATCTTCTCCGACTATCAGCCGATTCCGGGCTTGCACGTATGACGAACCTGATTGCCGATTACGGATTGCGGATTGCCAATTGAGCGGTCCAGTCAATTGGCCATTGGCAATTGAAAATCGGCAAGTCTTCCGCGCTTATTGGGACAAAGGCCATGTCTGAACGTCGCACTGTTGCCGTGTTGGTCTTCATCCGCAGTTCGGCCGTGCCATCCGCAGGCAGATTTTCCCGGAAGGATTCCTACGGATGGCAAAGCCGGACTGCGGATGAAAGTTGCGGAGTGATCGCGCGAACGCTGGATGTCGCGCAGGTTGAAGATTTCGCCAGCCGTGGGCGCGATGCCCGACAAGATGGCAAGAGGCCATTCTTGCCAGTACGATGCTGGACACTCGAACGACCTTTTTGGGGTCGCGAAATCCAACACTGTCCGTGATCGAGACGCGCTGTGTGCAGTGTCTTCTCCCGGATCGTCGAACCGGGCGATCCGACGTCTGCGAGCTGTGGCCGATGGTGCAACGTCATCCTTTTGAGTCGGATCAATGCTGCTGGTTGACGGCGTGTAGCGTGATCGCTCTGTGCCTGTTCGTGGTCGACACCACGCAGGCTCAGCCTTCCGCGAAATCTGCTGCGGCGGAGGCTCCTGCCCAACCAACTCCTGCTCAAGCCCCAGCTCAGGCGGCTGTTAACCGGGGTGACCAATTTCCGCCGACCCCGACGCCTCCCGGTTTCTTTCGTGGCAATTTACCGTTGGAACATAACCGCAGCGGCGCTCCACTGGTTGGCTCATACTTGAACCTGTGGAAGTTCGTGCCGATCCTGCTGATGTTTTTTGGTTGGGTGTGGATCGGCAAATGGGTCAACGAGGACGGCACGTCGCTGAAGGTTGACAGCGACTTGTGGAACTCGGCTGCGTTCGTCGGCGGATTGATGGGAGTGGTCGTCGGCTTGACAATGGCGCCGTTCGCACTCGGTTTCCTGTTGATGCTGGCGTTGCAGGGGCTGCCGCTGGGTCTGTACATCCGCGAGCGAAACGCCTGCGTGCCCGAGTCGGCTCGGCTGCTGACGTCGCGGCACATCAGAAGCGTCACGTTCCGTGTGTTGGCTCGGCTGGGAATTCACATCGGCGGGAAGAAGTTCAAGGACCGAGTGCTCGGCCCGGACATCGAATTCCTCGGCAAGACCTCGACCGGCCGGCGCGACACGAGTCGCACCAGCCAGGTCGAGAACTCACGCGGCTTTCTGGCGGCGAAGGAGTTGGTCTACGACGCCCTTATCAAGCGCGCCACCGACATCCACCTGGAACCGAAGGAAGATGAACTGCAAGTCCGCTTGCGCGTCGATGGCGTCATGTACGCGAACGAGCCCTTCGATCGCACGCTGGGCGACAACGTCGTCAACATCTTCAAGATCCTCGGCGCGATGGACATCACCGAGAAACGCAAGTCGCTTGACGGCAGCTTCCGTGCCATCGCCGATGGCCGCGAGATCGATTTCCGCGTCGCCACTCAAGGCACGCGCGAAGGCGAAAAGATGACCCTGCGTATCCTCGACCAATCCGCATCCGTCAGCACGCTGGCGGATCTCGGCTTCCGCAAGCAATTGGAAGATCAGATCAAGGAGATCATTCATCAGCCGCACGGCCTCCTGTTGGTCTGCGGCCCGACCGGCGCGGGCAAGTCGACGACGTTGTACGCCTGCTTGAGCGACATCGACGCCTACCAGCAAAACATCATCACGATCGAAGACCCCGTCGAATATAAGATGGACAAAGTGACGCAGATCGAGATCAACACGAAGGCCGGCCAAACCTTCGCGAACTCGCTGCGGAGCGTGTTACGGCAAGACCCCGACATCGTGATGATCGGCGAAATCCGCGACGGCGAAACCGCCAACATCTCCTGCCAAGCGGCCAACACCGGGCACATGGTGTTCTCGACCGTGCATGCCAACGACTCGATCACCGCGTTGTACCGCATGATCGACCTGGGCGTGGACGTGTCGATGCTGTCGAGTTCGCTGTCGGCCATTCTTGCGCAGCGGTTGGCTCGGCGGCTGTGCCCCGACTGCAAAGAGGATTACACGCCCAAGCCCGAATTCCTCAAGAAGGCCAACCTGCCGGCGGAGAAGATCGACAAACTGTATCGCCCGCCGAAAGAGGGCGAGAACAAAGGCTGTCCCACCTGCGGCGGCACGGGTTATCGCGGCCGTATTGGCGTGTACGAGTTGCTGGTGATCAGCGATCGCATGCGCGACCTGATCCGCGAGAAAGCCGCTTTGTCCGCCCTCAAGGCCGAAGCTCGCAAGGCCGGCATGCTGTACATGCAAGAGGAAGGTTTGCGTCTGGTCGTGAAAGGCATCACGTCGATTGACGAACTGCTGCGCGTCGTGAAGTAACTGACGAGGATTGATCATGTCCGGAGTTCTGGAAATCGTATTGCTCGTGGTCATCGCCTTGGTGACGTACTGCGTCGCCGGCGAAGGGGCTTGGGGAGCGGCGATCACGTTGCTGAGCGTAATCCTCGCCGGCCTGATCGCCATGAACCTCTTCGAGCCGATCTGCAACAACCTGCTGGGCGGGGATTCTTACTGGCAGGAGCGACTCGACTTGATCGTGCTGGGCGGCCTATTCGCTCTCGGCGTGTTCGGGTTTCGAGCGGCTGCCGATTATGTTTCGCCGACGTACATCGCGGTGCATCGTTATGTCCACGAGTCCGCGCGGTGGGGCTGCGCGTTGCTGACCGGCTACGTGACGATGGCCTTCCTGCTCACCGCGTTGCACACGGCTCCGCTGCCGCGCGAGTTCGCGGGCTTTCGACCAGAACGAGCCAACTTCTTCGGAATGTCTCCCGATCGCCAGTGGCTGGGTTTTATGCAATTCGTCTCCGAGCGAGTCTGCTCGTCGAATCCGCCGCGGATCTTTGACGGTCCACAAATCGACTTGGGTGATCCGGAACCACCGGGAGGGCCAAAGAAGAACAAGACGTGGCCCTCTTTCCCGATCCGCTACGCGACGCGCCGCGAGCGTGGTGGCGCGGCGGCTGCCAGCGCACCGATTCCTGTCCGCCAAGTGCAGCCGCAAAAATCGGGTGGGACTCCGGCGTTCTGATGACGAACTCACGACTGCAAACCGGCATCCCCCGATTGGACGAAATGCTCGGCGGCGGTCTGTTGCCCGGCACGTTGACCGTGGTTGTCGGCGCCACGGGTATCGGCAAGACGCAACTCGGTTTGCAGTTCGCTCACGCCGGGTTGGCTCAGGAAGGCGAAACGGGAATCGTGCTGGACCTGACGTCGCGCGGAGACTCGCAGCATCAGGCCGAGTACGCGCGGCGCATGTTTGACTGGCGGTTTTGCGAGTTCGCCGCCGAAGCAACTTTCGAGCCGAGCGACCTCTGGCAGCGCGACCGCTCGCGCTGCGACTACTTGCACTTGTTCCGTCGCAGCGGCCGGCGAGTCACACAGGCGGACTTGCGAGTCGAAGAGTGGCAAGAATGGAACGCCGAACTCGCGCGGAAACTGGATCGCGCGGTGCAGTTCTTTTACGGCAACTTCGTGCATGGTGTGCGACGTTGCGTGATCGACGGCGTCGAGCCGACCGAACGGGCCAGTGACTCGTTTCAGTTTCAGGTGATCGATTACGTCGAGCACCAAATTCTGCGGAAAGAGGACGATTGGGTCGCCCGCGATCTATTTCGAGTGCGTTTCCGCTCCGAAGCCGATCACGTTGCGGCTCATCGCTACGACTGCGATCAGATCGGTGGCTTGTTGCTCGTCACCTCGCACGAGGTGTTGCTTGACGACCTGTTGGCCCGACCGCTCGACAGCGGCGACGCCTTGTCGAACGCCAACACGCTCATCCTGATGGGCAAGGTCCGCGACAGCCTCCGCATGCGGCGAGCGTTGCACATCGTCAAGCATCGCGGCAGTGTGTGCGATGATGCGATTGTGCCGTTTGAGATCGACGAGTCGGGGATTTATTTGTAATCCCGCCTTCTGGTGGACCGGTTCCGCCTGAAGGCGGGACTACGAACAGACGAAGCGGTCCTTGAGAACGCTTGCCGCGCGGCCTACGATGCCTCATACGTCGCATGTGATTTCACGACTCGGTTCGCGCGAGGTTGCCATGCCAGCCGGAAAGAACATCTTGCTGATCGAAGACGACCGCGAGATCGCCCAAACGCTCCAGCGAGTGCTCGAAAACGCGGGATATTCGGTGCAATGGGGGCAGAACGGCTTGGAAGGCCGACGCCTTGCTGAGTCGCTTGGGCCAGATCTGGTCATCACCGACATGATGATGCCCAAGATGGGTGGCTTCCCGGTGCTGGAGTTTCTCAAGTCGCTGCCCCGTCCGCCCAAGGTCATCATGATCACGGCCAATGAAGGGGGCCGGCACAAGGCCTACGCCGAGATGCTCGGCGTCGACGACTACCTCCGCAAGCCGTTCGCCATGGATCTGCTGCTGGAATCCGTCGAGCGCGCGTTGAACTCCAGCCAGCCGCCGGAAGACAAATTGTCCACCGACAAACTCCGCCGCGCGATCCGCAAGAAAACGAGTTGAAGGAGGATGGGCACTCCTGCCCGTCGATAGAAAATTCAGAATGACGGGCAAGAGTACCCATCCTCCAGCGGTAGCTACACCAACTCGTGGATCACGCCGCCAGTCTCGGCAGCAATTCGCTGACGAACAGCCCCGGCGTGCGAGTCGGAATCGGCGTGAATGGACCTCGGTATTCGGCCGGAGCGTCCGGCTTCGGAAAGCACGATTACTTCGACAACGTCACCACCATCAATTGCTCGGCCGCCGCACGGCCCATTGCGACGGTACGATCGCCACAACGGAGAACCACGAGGCCCGCTGCGGCATTCGTTTGCTCGACCAGACTGATCGCGCCGAGCGGCAGGTCCGAATCGGTGAGGTATCGCAAGAACTCCGGGTCTTGGTTGATCACGCGAACGAGCCGCACTTGTCGGCCGCTGGGAACGTCGCTCAACGGACAACTTTGTTCGCCGCTGGTGCGCAGGTCACCCTCGGCCGTTGGGATCGGATCGCCATGCGGATCGCACAGCGGATGTTCCAGAAAATCGTCGATGCGGTCGATCAAGAAATCGCTGACCGCGTGCTCCATGTTCTCGGCCTCTTCGTGGACTTGATCCCACGTCAGCCCCAGCGTCTTGACGAGGAACAGCTCAATCAGCCGATGCCGCCGCAACATCCGCAAGGCGAGCGTCCGGCCGGCGTCCGTGAGGCTGACTCCTTCATAGGGCCGATACGTCGCCAGTCCCGCCTCGGCCAGCGCCTTCTGCATGCTGGTCACCGTGCCCGGCGAAACTTTCAGCGTTTGAGCCAACTTGCCCGTCGGCACGAACGCCGTTCCGTTCGCGGAACTGATCTGCCAAATCGCTTTGAGGTAGTTCTCGACGGTGAGGCTCGGCATGGTGCGATGTGCTCAGTCAGTCGTTCCAATTTTGGCGTTAAACGGAGTTGTATTTACTCCAAAGGAGTTGCGTCACATAGCCCAGGGTTGCCCGCGCATGCGGGCTACCCTGGGAGAGAGAACGCAGAGGCCATCTACCCTGAAAGGCAACGCCGTTAACCATTTTCATGAGGCGAGTGCAAGGTATTGTTTGAGCAGGAGTTTGTGTCGTCGGCTGGCGGTGACGATGACCGGCTTGCCGGCGGCGGGTTTGTCTTTGTTATCGGGTCGATAGCGGGACTTCTT
>CAYQZE010000093.1:0-8733 GCA_964421985.1 uncultured Dehalococcoidia bacterium
CCGGACCCTTCTGCTCGATGATGCTGGGCGACCTGGGGGCGGACGTGCTGCTCGTCGAGGCGCCGGCGGAAGGCAAACTAGCGTCGGCGATCGGCGGGCGGCCGGCCGATGCGGAGAAGTACGCGGCGTACAACATCCTGAGCCGCAACAAGCGGAGCATCGTGCTGAACCTCCTCGAAGCCGAGGCGCGCGAGATCTTCTACAAGCTGGCGGAGACGGCTGACGTTGTGCTCGAAGGCTTCCGGCCGGGGGTGGTGAAGCGCCTGGGCGTGGACTACGAGACGCTGAGCCAGCGGAACCCGCGCCTCGTCTACTGCTCGCTTTCGGGGTTCGGGCAGACGGGCCCGTACAGCCAGATGGTGGGCCACGACATCAACTACATCTCGGTCGGCGGAGTGCTGGGGATGATCGGCTGGCCCGATGCGCCGCCGGCGATCCCGATGAACATCATCGCCGACTTCGCCGGCGGCGGCATGCACGCGGCGTACGGGATCCTCGCCGCGCTGATGGCGCGCGAACGTACTGGCCGCGGTCAGTACGTCGACATCGCCATGTCGGACGGCGTCCTGTATCTGCTCGCGAGTCTGGTCGGCGGCGTGCTGATGGGCGGCGGATCGCCGTCGCGCGGAGCGACGCTGCTCAACGGCTCGGTGCCGCACTACAACGTGTACGAGTGCAGCGACGGTGGCTGGATCAGCATCGGCAGCCTGGAGCCGCACTTTTTCGTGAACCTCTGCAAGGCGATGGAGTGCGAGGAGTTCATCCCACACCAGTACGATGCCGCGAAGCGAGGCGAAATCGCGGCGTACTTCAAGGCCCGCTTCCTGACGCGTCCGCGCGACGAGTGGTTCGCGACGCTCAACAAGACGGACATCTGCGTGGGGCCCGTGTACTCGCTCGAAGAGGCGCTTGCCGATCCGCACAACCTGGCGCGGGAGATGGTCGTTGAGGTCGAGCATCCGACGCTGGGCACGCTGAAGACGCTCGGCATCGGCACGAAGCTGTCGGATACGCCCGGCTCGGTGCGTTCGACGGCGCCGGCGGCGGGTCAGCACACGGACGACGTGCTGGCCTCGATCGGCTACGACGCCGCGGCGATCGCGTCGCTCAAAGAGCGCGGCGTGACGGCTTAGTCGCGCTGTTATTGGGCGCCGGATTCTGACGTGGGGAGCGCGCGTCGCAGCGACCGCGCATCGGCTCGCAGGCGGTCGATGCTCTGTCGCAGGTACTCGAGCGCCGCAGCGCGTGCGGCTTCGTCCCGCTCGTCGTTCTCGTCGGGTGATTCCGCCGCGAGGTCGTTGATGCACGAGAACAGCTCGTTGAATCCATTCTCCCAGGCGGTGAGGAAGTCGGCGCGCGTCGCTCTGGCGAATACGCGGCGACGGCGCAGGTTGGCGATCGCCGTGAGTGGCGCGGAGGCCGGCGACGCGAGCGGCGACTTGCCATCGGCGATCCGTCTCGCCGCCCGCACTTCGCGGTCGGGGGCGAGGGCGAGCTCCATCGCGAGGCGCCAGATCGGCGGGCCGGCGTCCGTGCGCCTCGTGAGATCGTCGGCGCGCAGCTGACGGAACAGCGCGCGGACGTCTTCGTACTCGTGCGTGATGGCGTCGCGGAGCTCGTCGACGTTGGTCACCGGACCGTCCCCTTCGTGAGCCACGACAGAACTCCCTTTCGCTGTGCGCGCGGCCGCGGCCGATTACACGACGGCATCATCTTACGGACTACGGTGCGATGAGCGCGGCGACCTCGGCCCGCCACGGGTGGCCGATCGATTCCTGCACGCAGCGGGCGAAGAGCCACAGCTTGAGGCGCTCCGCACTCAGGTCCAGCAAGGCGGCCATCCGCAGCACGAAGCCGTCGGGGTCCGCCTGGAGGCGGTCCTTGCACGCCAGCATGTGCTGCAGCGCGTCATACGCCGGGTCACCAACATACGGCTTGGGGTCGATCGCCAGCCACGGTTCGCGCTCCGCGGCAAGGATGTTCTCGGCGTGCAGGTCCGTGCAGAGGAGCAGGTGGGCGTCAGCGGTCCGCGGCAGCGCCCTGAACACCGCGACGCCGGCGCGCGCGAGCCCGGCATCGATCGCGCCCGGACGCTTCGCGAGCTTGTCCTCGAACTCGTCGGCCCATTCTTTGCACATCAGCTCCAGCGGGCGGAACGGATGCCCGTCTGGTGGCCGCCGCCACAGCCGGCGCAGCAATCCCGCGACCACGACGTCCTGCTCGGGTTCGGGGGCCAATTGCGCGAGCGTGGCGCCGGGGACGCACCGCTCGAGGAGGAGCGCGCTGGTGTCATCGAACTCGAGCGCGGCGTGCAGGAGGGCGGCGCCGTCTCCGTTCCAGAGGCGCAGCGCGTGCGCCTCGTGCGCGGACTCGGTGTGGCGCCATCCGACCTTGAGCACGAGTTCGGCGCCGTCCGCGTCGCGCGCGGGCGCCACCCACGAGCACTGCCCGCCGGGCTCGTACGGTTCGTCGACCTGGAGGTCCCAGCGTTCGGTCAGGTCGGCGACTACACGCGGCAACGAATCCGTCCAGTCGCGCAACCCCTGGTAGTGCGTAACGCGGGCGGCGTCGGCAAGGAGCTGCGGGATGCGGAACGCGCTCAAGCCAGTCTCTCCAAACGAACGGGGCTGTCGATCCGCAACATCTCGATCAAGGGGGACAGCGCTCCATCGACGGTACCAGACCGAGGGCTTCCATGGTGGTACGCTTCCACGCATGGACTTCTCGGACGACATGCCGACGACCGACGGCGGTGACCTGGAGCTGGCGATCACGAACGTCGCGGCGCATCCGGAGGAGGATGGAAATCTGCGCGTGATGATCGGCACCACGCGCGGCGACCTGCGCGGCGTGCTGCACCCCTGCGCATTGCATCCGGGCGCGGTGCTCTACGTGGGCGGCGCGATGGGCGGCTTTCAGGGCCCGGCGAACGACCTCTACGGGCGGCTGGCGGACCGGCTGCGGCCGCACGTCAGCGGACTGCGTATCCACTATCGCCATCCGGGCGAGTTCGAAGAGTGCGTGCTGGACGTGCTGGCCGGCGTCTCGTTCCTGCGGGGCATGGGCGCGGCCGGCGGGATCGCGCTGGTCGGGCATTCGTTCGGCGGCGCCGTCGTCATCAAGGCGGGCGAACTCTCGGCGCAGGTCTGCGGCGTCGCCGCGCTCTCGCCGCAGCTCCACGGCACGCACACGGTGGAGGCGCTTGGCAAGCCGCTGCTGCTGGTGCACGGGATGCGTGACGGCGTGCTGGACCACGCCGCCAGCGAGGATATCCATGCCCGCGCGCTCGAACCGAAGCGCCTGGTGCTCTATGCCGAAGCCGACCACTCGCTCACGCAGGCCGCCGCGGATCTCGAGGAATTACTCGCGAGCTGGCTGGCGGAGACGGTGTCGGCTCGCCCCGCGGTAGGCCGGAACTGATGATCGATCTGCCGCTCTCCGCATCGGGCAAGACGGCGATCGACGTGGCGTGGCTGTGCGCCCACGCCGGCGGCGCACTGGCGCTCGAGAGCTTCCGCGGCGAGCACGCGATCGACGTGAAGGGGTACCGCAACATCGTCACGGAAACGGACGTGGCGGCGGAGCTGCGGATCATCGAGATCCTGCGCAGCGAGTATCCATCGCACGCGGTGCTGTCCGAAGAGACGGCCGCCGACACCGATGCTTCCAGCGGCTGGACGTGGGTGATCGATCCGATCGATGGCACGAAGAACTACGCGATCGGCATCCCCTTCTGGTGCACGAACATCGCGCTCTGCCTGGACGCCGAGCCGGTGGTGGCGCTGACGTACGACGCCGTGCACCGCGAGGGGTTCTGGGCGACGGCCGGGGGCGGCGCCTTCTGCGACGAACAACGGATCAGCGCATCGGACAAGGCCGACGTCTTCTCCGCTGTGCTCGGAATCGACCTGGGCTACGATGACGCGGCGGGCGCGCGACAGCTTGACCTGATGCGTGAGATCTTTCCCAACACGCAGGGCATTCGCATCACCGGGAGTGCGGCGCTGGGCATGGCGTACGCCGCATGCGGGCGGCTGGACCTGTATGCGCATCTCAATGTGTCGCCGTGGGACATCGCCGCGGGCATCCTGCTCGTGCGCGAGGCGGGCGGCGCGATCTCCGATCGCTCGGGCGGGCCGATCCGGATCGCGAGCAAGGGCTTCGCGGCGGGCGGGCGCCGTGTGCACGACGACTTCATGGCCCGGTATGGTGGCTAGTGTGACTGGTGATTGGTGATTGGTGAATGTGACTGGTGACTGTGACTGGTGACTGGTGGAGAGGGGAGCGAAGGTTGCGGCGCATGAACTTCTCGGCCGGGTCGGTGGGGGGCCTGCTCTGCGTCGTTGGGCTGGTTGCCGCGGCGTGCGGCGGCGGGAGTTCGAAGCCGTCGGTGACGGCGACGCCGCCGGTGCCCGGCCCGCTCGACGCGCTTGCCGGGTGGGTGCGCGCGAACCGCAACGTGGACTTCGTCGGCGATTGCGCGAGCGCGAAGTCCGGCGTCGACGTGGGCAAGGTCTGCGCGAGCCAGATCGGCAGCCGGGGTACGCGGCGCGCGTACAGCCTGGGCCCAACATTCTCGGAGGGCACGGCGCTGGCGATCCTCCAGGAAGAAGCCGGCGCCTGGACGGTGCTCTCCGTGAGGAACCGTGATCCCAGCGCGGCAGCAGTTCCGGGCATCGATTGGCCTCTGCAGGTGGGCGATCAGGTCGTAGTGATCGGCCTGGGCGACCCCGATTGCTTGCGGATCCGCGAACGGCCGACGCAGCAGGGGAAGCAACTCAACTGCGTCTACGACGGGACGAAAGCGATCGTCCAGGAAGGGCCGGCCGAAGCCGAGACGTTCACGTGGTGGCGCATTGCCGGCGACGGGTTCAACGGCTGGGCCGCCGGGACGTGGCTGCGGCTGCCGGAGGCGATCGCGCAGGCGTTGGCGACGCCGGCACCAGCAACAGCGACCGCAACGCCATAGCGTCCGTCGTCCCGGGCTTCGCTATACTCCATCGCCAGCAGCGAGCGGGGGTAGCTCAATTGGTAGAGCGCTAGCCTTCCAAGCTGGATGTTGCGGGTTCGAGCCCCGTCCCCCGCTCCACTGTTCTTGTAGCACCACTTCCGGAACACCGTCGGATGCCTCTCGCGCCGCGCACCGCGGCGCCTTGTTACGTTCTCGGCGAGCCGCCGGGTTACACGCCTCATCGCCCGGACGGTCTCTACGCCGCATCGCGTCTCCAGATTGGCTGTTCACGGAGGCCATTCGGCACGCCGGTTGGCTCTAGATGGCCGCCCATCTAGCGCCGATCGTCACGGGACAAAGGCACGGGCGATGCCTACCATAGGCTATCTGAACGAACGGTAGCCCTTGGAACGGAGGAGGCACATGTCAAAGGTGACCGCGATTGCGCTGGGGGTCGCCGCGTGGGCGGCCGTGGCCGCCCTGGCGGTCCTCATCGCGTTCAACATGGGGGACAAGAACCAGGTGCTGATGTTCTTGCCGATCCTGGCCGCCGTCGTGGTCGCCTGGGCGATCGGCGAAGCGGTGACGGAGCGGATGTTCAGTGAGCACAAGGAGGGGTAATGGCGTTTTTCGAGAAGTCGTTCGCGAGGCGGGAGCTCCACGACCCGAGCTGGTTTCGGGCGATCTTCGCCAACACCTGGCTGGCGCCGCTGTGGCTGATCGCCCGCGTCTACCTGGGCTACCAGTGGATCCTGGCGGGATCGCACAAAGTGTGGGGCGCGGACCGCTGGATCGCGCGCGACGGGCCGGACGGCCTGGCACTCAACAGCTTTTGGGTCCGGGTCACGGCGATCCCGGAGAAGGGCTCGCCGCCGATCAAGTACGACTGGTACCGCGACTTTCTCGTCTACATGTCGGACAACAGCTGGTACCACTGGTTCTCATGGGTGATCGCCGTGGGCGAGATGGCGGCAGGCGTGCTGCTGATCGTCGGCGCGTTCACGGGGCTGGCGGCGCTGGCGGGCGCGACGATGAACTTCAACTTCATGCTGGCGGGATCGGCGAGCACGAACCCGGTGCTGTTCATCATCGCCGTCCTCATCCTGTTCGGGTGGAAGGTCTCTGGCTGGATCGGCGTCGACCGCTGGCTGCTGCCCGCGCTCGGCACGCCGTGGGAGCCCGGTGGCGCGGTGGACGCGGTCCTGCCGAAGCCACACGAGCGCGGGCCGGGGTTGCAACCGCAGCACGGCTGACGAGGCGCCCATCACCTTTCGGGCAACGCGAACGCCCCCGCATGATGCATGCGGGGGCGTTGTGTCGCGTCGTGGTGGAGATAGGGGGACTCGAACCCCCAACCTCTGCATTGCGAACGCAGCGCTCTCCCAATTGAGCTATATCCCCGTGACGCGGCAGTATACCCGTCTGCCCCACCGCGGCTCAAACGGGCGCGGTGACCTCCGCGAGACGCCGGCGCAGGTACGCGCACTCGACGGCATTCGCACTGAGATCGATCGCGGCACGGTACGACTCCGCTGCTTCATCACGGCGTCCGGCGCGGCGGAGCAAGTCTGCGCGTGCGGCATGCAGCAGATGATAGCCCGCGAGATCGCCGGAAGCGCGGAGCGAGTCGATGATCGCCAGGCCCTCTTCCGGGCCGCGCGCCATGCCGATCGCGACCGCGCGATTGAGATCGACGACCGGCGAGGGATCGATGCGCGCCAGTTCGCCGTACAGGGCGGCGATCTGCGGCCAGTCGGTGCGGCCGGCGCTCGGCGCGCCGGCGTGCAACGCGGCGATCGCGGCCTGCACCTGGTACCGCCCCGGGCGGCGCAGCCGCAGCGCGCGCTCAACGATCGCCGCGCCTTCGTCGATCTGCGGCCGGTGCCAGCGGGCGCGATCTTGATCTTCGAGCACCACCAGCGAGCCATCCGCGCCCGTGCGCGCGTCGCGCCGCGAATCATGCAAGAGCATCAGCGCCAGGAGCCCCGACGCCTCCGGTTCGTCAGGCATCAGCTCGGCGAGCACGCGGCCGAGGCGGATGGCCTCATGACATAGTTCGCGCCGGATCAGGGTGTCGCCGGCCGTCGAGGCATAGCCCTCGTTGAAGATCAGGTAGATGACGGCGAGCACGGCGTCGAGGCGCTCGGGCAGCGCATGGTCGGGCGGCACTTCGTAGGGGATGCCGGCGTCGCGGATCTTGCGCTTGACGCGCACCAGGCGCTGCCCGAGCGCCTCGGGCACCAGGAACGCGCGTGCGATCTCCGGCGTCGAGAGCCCGCCAAGCGTCCGCAGCGTCAGCGCGACCTGAGCTTCGCGGGCGAGCGCCGGGTGGCAGCAGGTGAAGATGAGACGCAGGCGGTCATCACGCAGGCCGGTCATATCGAGTTCTCCGGCAGATTCGGACACGCCGTCGCCGAGATCGGCTACGAGCAGGTGCTGCTTCGCCGCGAACGAGCGATCGCGGCGCAGGCGGTCGATCGCCCTGCGCCGCGCCGTCGTCGTGATCCAGGCCGCTGGATTGTCGGGCACGCCATCGGCCGGCCAGCGCGCCAGTGCGACCGTGAACGCCTCCTGCATGAGGTCCTCGGCGAGGTCGAAGTCGCGCACGACGCGGATCAGCGACGCAAGTACACGGCCCGACTCTTCGCGGAACACCCGCTCGACGGATTCGTTCGGATCGCTCACGCCACACTCACAAGCGCCCGCTACATCTCCATGATCGGGCGCACTTCGATCGAGCCGAACCTCGCCGTCGGGACTTCGCCGCGTAGGCGATCGCCTCGTCCAGGTCTTTGCAGTCAAGGATGTAGTAGCCGCCAAGTTGTTCCTTCGTCTCGGCGAAGGGGCCGTCGGTGGCCGCCGTCTTACCGCCGCGGACGCGCACGGTCGTGGCGGCGCCTGCGGGCTGGAGCGGGTCACCGGCGCGCATGACGCCGGCCTTGCTCACGTCCTCGGTGAAGGCGCCGTATTCCGGCATGAGGTTGTCGGTGCGGGTCGCGAACTCCGCCTCGCGGTCGTAGATGAGGAACATGTAGCGCACGGTGAACTCCTTCGGTTGGCGCTGCGGGCCGCCATCGCGCCGCCTGGTGAATCGACGGAGGTAACGGCGCCGGATCGACGCTCCGCGCGCGGATTATCGTGCGGCCACCGCCGGCGAGAGGCCGATCATCTCGTCCCAGCCGGGGATCTCCATGATCGGCCGGATCTCGATGGCGCCGTGCGTCGCCGGTGGGATGCGTTTCGCGTAGCCGATCGCTTCGTCGAGATCCTTGCATTCGAGCACGTAGTAGCCGCCGAGCGCCTCCTTCGTTTCGGCGAAGGGGCCGTCCGTGACGATGGCTTCGCCGCCGCGCACGCGCACTGTCGTGGCGGCTGGAGTGGTCTGCAGCGCGTCGCACGTGACGTAGGCGTTACGCGCGACGGCGTCACGGGCGAGCGTGACGTGCGCGGCGATGTCATCGCCGCTGTCGTCATGCACATGGGACTCGTTGACGTAGATCAGGAACATGTATTTCATCGTGGCTCCCTTCGTCGCGAATGCGCGGCATCAGCGCCACGCCCAGTATGACGACGAATGGCGCACGACGAAATCGACAGCGGCGGCCGCCGGCGATCAGCGCCAGTCGGGCGGATCGACGACCATGCGCCTGGCGGCGAGATCGACCGAGAGCACGACATCGGCCAGCGCGGGCAGCAGCAGGTCGACGCCCTCGGGGGAGCGGACACGGTAGACGTCGTTCGCGCCCGTCTCGATGATCTCTTCGAGCGTGCCCAGCTCGGCG
>CAYQZE010000094.1:0-23898 GCA_964421985.1 uncultured Dehalococcoidia bacterium
TTGCGGCGATGCTCTCGCTTGCTCCCGCCCATCGTCATCGGCTGCGCGCTCGTCGCGGCGGCCTGCACCGGCGCGTCCGGCTCCAGCCGGACGGCCACGCCGGCCCCTCCATCGCCGACGGCCACGCCCGAGCGCGCCGACCTCACCGTCTTCCGCAGTTTCACCTACCCAATCAAGGATGGCTGCCTGCCTGAAAGCGACCGGCTGATGCCGAACGCACCCCGCGAGTACCGCAGTGGCATCCACGAGGGCGTTGACTTCTACGACTTCGATAGCTGTACGAAGATCGGCAAGGGCACAGCGGTCCTCGCAGCGAAGGACGGCGTCGTCATTCGGGCCGACCACGAGTACCATGCCCTCACGCAGACCGAACTCTCCGCTGCCGCCCGGCGTATCTCCGAAGGACAGGCGAACGACCCGGACATCCTCGACCTCTTTCGCGGGCGCCAGGTCTGGGTCGACCACGGAAAAGGCATCGTGACGCGCTACGCACACGCATCCGACATCGCGGCGAACATCCGCGTGGGCGATACCGTCCGCCAGAGCGATGCGATCGCCTTCGTCGGCGATTCCGGCACGCCGGAGTCGATCTCCAACCCTGACACGGAGGAGCATCTGCACTTCGAGCTGCGGGTGGCCGACGAGTTCCTGGGGCGGGGGCTGCCGGCCGGCGAGGTGCGCGCCCTGTACGAGCGCCTGTTCACCCCGCTCGACGCGCCATGACGCCGGACAACGAGCTGCCCATCGACGACATATCCGGCGTTGAAGAACGCCCCCAGAACCGCCGCGAATGGAGCGGCGCGCTGCGCAGCCTCGCGCTCCCACTGCTCCTCGTGGCAACGATCGTCGGCGGACTGTACTATCTGGAGCAGCGCCGCGGCGGCAGCAGCCTCACCGCCGACGGCACCGGCATCGTGGCGCTGCCCGCCGGCAAGAACGCCACCGGCCAGCCACCGTCGACGGAGATCGGCCGCGCGGCGCCCGACTTCGTCTTGGCGACGCCCGACGGCGGCACGCTGCGGCTCAGCGACCTCCAGGGCAAGCCGCTGCTCGTGAACTTCTGGGCGTCGTGGTGCACACCCTGCCGGCAGGAGATGCCCGAGATCGTCAAGTCCTACAACGCACATCGCGCCGCGGGTCTCGTCGTCGTCGCCGTAAATCTTCAGGAGAATGCCGCGCAGGTGCGCGCGTTCGCGCAGGAGTTCGGGATGAGCTTTCCCATCGTCATCGATCGCGACGGCGGCGTCGGCGACGCCTGGCACATCGGCGGCCCGGTGCAGGGCATCCCATCGTCGTACTTTCTCGATGCCGCGGGCGTCGTCCAGGCGCGCGTCTACGGCCCGCTCACGGCGGAGACGCTCGCCGCGGATCTCGCGAAGATCGACATACAATGATGAACGCCGAACGCACACCCCACGCCGTCACGCTCGGCAACACGGGTGTACCCGGCGCGGGGCCACCTGGCGGAACCATACGTAGCGCGGACTTCAGTCCGCGCGCTGGTCGGTGCAAGCAAGCGGCCGGACCGAGGTGCCGAACTCTACGTAGCGCGGACTTCAGTCCGCGCGCTGGTCGATGCAAGCAAGCGGTCGGACCGAGGTGCCGAACTCTACGTAGCGCGGACCTCAGTCCGCGCGCTGGTCGATGCAAGCAGACGGTCGGACCGACGTGCCGAACTCTACGTAGCGCGGACTTCAGTCCGCGCGCTGGTCGGTGCAAGCAAGCGATCGAACCGAGGTGCCGAACCCTACGTAGCGCGGACTTCAGTCCGCGCGCTGGTCAGTGCAAGCAAGCGGTCGGACCGAGGTGCCGAACTCTACCTAGCGCGGACTTCAGTCCGCGCGCTAGTCGGTGCAAGCAAGCCGTCATACTCAGACGCGCTCCCGCCCAGCCGCCCGGTTCGCGACCACCAGCTCCCGCTAGATCCCGCGCCGCCGCGGCAGAAAGCGTCCCGCAGTGACAGACGCACGTGGGAGGCGCCGGCCTCCCCACGCCCACGTGCCCAATACGCCGTACTTCGTTCCGACACGAACGTTCGAGTCGCAAACCATCTTCACGGGACGTAGCGCGACCATTGCTTGCGAAGAACTCAGAGCTGTCCGCCATCAGTATGAGTTCCTCCTTCTGGCGTTTGCGTTCATGCCGGATCACGCGCACTTCGTGGTCGTTCCGGCGGGTAATTCGACGGTCAGCCGGACCGTTCAACTCATCAAGGGCCGCGTCGCGCGCCGCGTGAATGACGCGCGGGGAGAGCAGGGCACGGTCTGGCAACAGGGCTTCTACGACAAGATGGTGCGGGCACGTGAGCAGCTCAATGCATTCATCGAATACACGCACAAGAACCCGGTCGACGCGGGCCTGGTGCGAAACGATGTTCTGTACGCGTTCTCGAGCGCGGACGGATCGTGCATGGCTGACTATCAACGGTTTCTTGGCGGTGACGGGGCATGATCCTCGATACCGCACGCGCGCAGACTGAAGTCCGCGCTACGAGGGAACGAACCTGCGGCGCTTGGGAGGAACGAGCCCGTGCCATCGCACGCGCGCGGACTGAAGTCCGCGCTACGGAGGCACGTGCGTGCGGCGGCGCTGATCCGAGTGAGGCGCTGTCTTGACCACCGCGGACCGCACCACCGCCACATCCCGCGGCCCCTCGTTCGACCTGTGGGCGCCGGTCTGGCGGCTGCTGACCTCGGTGCGTGTGGCGGTCTTCTACATCGCCACGCTGGCGACGTTCGGGATGCTCGGCGTGCTCATTCCACAGGTGCCCGAAGCGATGCGCGGCAACGATGCGGCGATCGCCGCCTGGCTCGAGGTCAAGCGCGGCACGTTCGGCCCCTTCACCGATACGATGCATCGTCTCGGCCTGTTCGAGGTGTTCCACGCGAAGTGGTTCCTCTTCGCGCTTGGCTACCTCGTCGTCAATGTCACAACCTGCGTCGCCAATCGCTGGTCGCCGACGTTTCGCAACGTCTTCCGTCCCCCGCGCCGCGTGCCGGACAGCTTCTTCGAGCGCGCCCACAACCGCACCAGCCTCCCGCGGGTCGATGCCGCCGTGCTATTGGCCACCCTCGGCAAGCTGCGCTACCGCGTCGAGGCGACCGGCGAGCCCGGCGCGACGTACCTGTTCGCGGATCGTCATCCGTGGACGCAGCTCGCGACGTTCGTCAGCCACCTCGCGCTGATCTTGTTCATCTCGGGCGGGCTCGTGACGTGGCTGACGGGCTTCAGCGCCGAGATCTTCACCGGCGAAGGCACGACCGCGCCCCTGTTCGCTGTCAGCAACCCGAACCAGCTCCAGGTGCGCATCGACTCGGCGACCGGCCGCTTCGGCGAGGAAGGCAACGCGCTCGACTTTCGTTCGCAGCTGACGATCTTCAAGAACGGCGAAGAGGTGGCGCATGGCACCACGACCGTCAACGACCCGTTCAAGTACGGCGGCTACCGCTTCCATCAGGCCGCCTTCTTCTCCGATGGCGCCGAACTGCGGATTCGCGATCTCGCCACAGGTAACGCGCTCTTCCACGAGACGTTCCCGCTGGAAGACACGACGGCCGCCCCGGCGATCACCATCTCCGACGCCGGGGGCATCCCACTGCTGACCGACACGATCGCCCCCACGGACGTTCTCTCTACCGCGAGCGGCGCGCTTGTACACGTACCCAATACGAGCACCGTCATCTGGATCGGCATCACGGCGACGGACGGCGGAGCGTGGCAGCTCGTGGCGTACGACCCGCGCAGCGACGACGGGTCGGCCGGCATCCGCATCGACGAGGGCGCGTCCGGCACCATCAGCGGCATCAACGTCCACTTCGACCGCGTCGCGGCCATCCCGGCGGCGGTCGGCCTCGGCATCCCGGGTGGCGGTGGACAGACGCTCGCACAGCTCACCACGAGCGCGGACGGGGCCGATGCACTCATGCTCGTCTCGTCAGACACGCCGGCACTCTCGCTGGCGCCGGGTAAGCCCGTCGCGCTGGGAGGACTTGAGTACACCTTTGAGGGCCGCCGCAACTTCGCCGGCATCGCTGTCAAGCGCGATTCTGGCGCGTGGTTCATCTGGACAGCCACGGCTATGCTCGTCGGGGGGCTTGCGATAACCTTCTACGTGCCGCGGCGACGGCTCTGGGTACGGCTCACCGAAGAGAGCACCCAGATCGCGGCGCTGGCTGAGAAGAGCGGCGGGTTCGAGAAGGACATGCGTATTCTGGCACAGCGCCTGAAGGTGCCGGTGCCGCAGGAACTCCAGGAGGAACGATAGTGCCGGTGATTTTGCAACTGCTGACCATCAAGATCGGCATGGATCCGAACATCGCGAAGTTCGGCAGCCTGCAACTCACCTGGCACGGCATCTTCACCGCCGTCGGCATCGCCGCCGGTGTGTACCTCGGCGCGTGGCTCGGCCGCCGGCAAGGCATCACCGAGGATGACGCGTACAGCGTCGCGCTGATCGGCGTCCCGGCGGGCATCATTGGCGCACGCGCCATGTACGTGCTCGAAAACCGCGTCCGCTTCGAAGGCCAGTGGCTCGACGTGTTGCGCGTCAACGAAGGCGGCATTTCGATCTACGGCGCGGTCATCGGCGGCGTGCTCGGTGCGATTGCGTACGGCTGGATCCGCAAGCTGCCGATTACGCGCGGTCTGGATGCCGCCGGTTTCGGACTGTTGCTCGGCATGGCGCTCGGGCGCATCGGCGATCTGATCAACGGCGAGCACGTCTCGAAGGCGTCGAGCCTCCCCTGGGCGACCGAATACACGAACGTAGACAGCCCCAGCTTCACCTACGGCCCAACGCACCCCGCCACGACGTACGAGATGGTCGGCGACCTGCTGATCATCGGCATCATGGTCTTCCTGTTCATCAAGCTCTGGCAACACCGGCCGGGCATCACCTTCTTCGCGGGCCTCGTCCTCTATTCGGCGATGCGCTTCGGTGTCAGCTATCTGCGCATCGATAGCGGCGTCAACTGCCCGAACAACATTGGTTGCCCCGACAACATCATCAAGGACTGGATGTCGTTCCCGCAGGTTGTCTCGATGATCACGTTCGCCGTCGGCGTGGCGGGGCTCGCGTGGACCGTCCGGCGGAAGGCGCAGGAGGCGCCGACGCCCGCGCTCGTATCGGGCGTCGGGGGTGCACCGAAGCCTGCAGCCCGCTCGATCTAATGCAGGCGGTCACGCTCTACCGCCGCCGGCAGTGCGGCCTGTGTGACGACGCCCTCGTGATGCTACGGGGACTCAGCCGCGAGCACCCCTTGACGATCGTCGAGCAAGACATCGATGACGATCCGGAACTCCGTGCCCGCTACAACGAGTCCATCCCCGTCGTTGCGTTCGGCGCCGCCGAACTCGCCCGCGCTCCGATCGATCCGGACGACCTGCGCGCCGCCGTCGAATCGGCGCTCCAAGGGGAAGTGCCTCCGTAGGGACACGTCTTCAGACCCGTCCGCCCCGCACCACCCCGGGAATCCGCCAGCGCGTCGCTAACGCCCGGCCGTCAGTCCTTCACAACCAGCGCCGGCTCGAACGCCGCCACCCACTGGCGCGGCGTGTTCGTCGTGATCCGATCGACGCCGGCAGCGACGAGCCGCTCCATGACGCGCACCGAATCCGCGTCCGAGAGGTCGAGGGTCCACGCGTCCAGTTCGCTGCCTCGCTCGTGCAGCCAGCTCGCCGCGTCGAATCCGTCGTCCAGCATCTGCAGGATCAGGCGATAGTCCAGGAACATCTCGCGCGATGCGGGACACTGCAGCTCCAGGATCTCCATCCGCGCGCGCAGATACTCCACAGACGCCTCCGTCCGTCCGATCGCCATCGGATGGTCGTCACGATAGCCGTATGCGCCGATCGCGCGCGGCAGGAAGGCGGGCTCGTCGCCGCCGGCGGCGATGTACCGCCCCGGATCGAAGCCGAGCGCCAGGTCCGGGGCCGCGCGCGCCAGCAACCGGAGGTTCCAGTCCTCGCCTGCTGTGACGATCACTCGCTCCCGCACCGGCGCGATGACATCGAGCAACGCACGCAGCCGCGCCTCGCGCAGCGGGCGCCAGTCCTTGAGATCGAGCTGCAGCTGCGTCGCCGAGCCGCGTGCCAGCTGGACGATCTCGGTCAGCAGCGCCGGCCGGTCGTGCGGATCATCGAGGAAGCGCAGCGCGCGCACCTCGTCCGGCGTCGCCGCGCCGACCGATCCGCTGCCCGTCGTCTCACGCTCGAACCGCCGCTCGTGCGACACCACGTAGTCGGGGCCATCGAGCGAATGCACGTCGATCTCGAGCCGCGCGACACGCGCCTCAACGCACTCGCGCACCGCTGCCGCGGAGTTGGGCCGCGGGCCACCCGACAGTACAGCCCTGTGGCAGGTGAGGGTCGCCGTTCCGCCGCCGATCGTGATGCTGGGTGTGGGGTTCATGCGCCGCCTTCTCTTGTTGTCAACTTGACGTGCCGCGGCATTATAGGCCGCGCACCGATCATCGAGGCCACACCAGCCCAAAGCGGACCATGCGTAACGGATATACTGCCGCTCGAAACGGGGTGGATGCGTGCTGCTCACACTCGACATCGGCAACACCAACGTGACGATCGGCATCTTCGCCGGCGATGACCTCCGCGCGACGTGGCGCATCGCGACGGACGTCGCGCGCCTGCCGGACGAATACGCCGTCACCCTCCTCGGCCTGCTCGCCACTTCGAACATCGAGCCCGGCGCCATCACCGAGGCCGTCATGGCCAGCGTCGTGCCCGACCTCGCGCCGGTGTTCGAACAGCTCTGCCGGCGCTACTTTCATATCGACCCTCTCGTCGTCAACACCGGCACGCGCACCGGCGTCCGCATCGTCTACGACAATCCGCGCGAGGTCGGCGCCGACCGCATTGTCGACGTCGTCGCCGCGCTCCACGACTATGGCCCGCCGCCGCTGATCATCGTCGACTTCGGCACCGCCACCGTCTTCGACGCCGTCTCGGCCGAAGGCGACTACCTGGGAGGCGCCATCGCTCCTGGCATCGGCATCTCGTCCGAAGCGCTCTTCGAACGGGCCGCCAAGCTCTACCGCGTCGAGCTGGAGCGGCCGAAGACAGCGATAGGCAAGAACACCGTGGCGGCCATCCAGTCGGGCACGCTCTACGGCTACGTCGGCCTGATCGAGGGGATGGTGGTGCGATTCAAGAAAGAGCTGGGCGGCAGCGCCCGGGTCATCGCCACCGGCGGCTGGGCGGAGCGTCTGGCAAAGGAGACGACGATCTTCGACGCGGTCGACGCGAACCTCACGCTCACCGGCCTGCGCCTGATCCATGAGATGAACACGCGGCACGATTGATATGCCACACGAAGATCCCCTGCACGGCGCGCGCATCGTCCTCGGCGTCTCGGGCAGCATCGCCTGCTACAAGGCGGCCGATATCGCCAGCAAGCTCACGCAGGCGGGCGCGGATGTCGATGTCATCCTCACCGAGGCGGCGCAGAAGTTCGTCGCGCCGCTGACCTTCCGGGGCCTCACCGGCCGCCCCGTCTTCACGGACATGTTCGACCCGCAATCACCGCTCGCCGAAGAGCATGTCGCGCTGGCGCGCGCCGCCTCCGCCATGCTGATCGCGCCGGCCAGTGCCACGACGCTGGCGCGCCTCGCACACGGCCTCGCCGACAACATGGTCGCGCTCACGGCGCTCGCGACGACCGCGCCCGTGCTCGTCGCGCCGGCCATGGATGCGCAGATGTGGGCGCACGCCGCCACGCGGGCGAACGTCGCGTTGCTGCGCGAGCGCGGCGTCACCTTCGTCGGGCCCGCCGAGGGTCGCCTCGCGAGCGGCCACGTTGGCGAGGGTCGCCTCGTGGAAACGGATGCGATCCTCGGCGCGCTGCGGCAAGTGCTCGGCGCTCACGGCGATCTCGGCGGCCGCCGCATCGTCGTCAGCGCCGGCGGCACGCACGAGCCGCTCGACCCCGTCCGATTCATCGGCAACCGCTCGTCCGGCAAGATGGGCTTCGCCATCGCCGAGGCGGCGCGCGACCGGGGCGCGCAGGTGACGCTCGTCTGCGGCCGCGTCGCCCTCGCGACGCCGTACGGGATCGAGCGCATCGACGTCGAGACCACGGCCGACATGGCCGCCGCCCTGGGCGCAGCGACCGCCGGCTGCCACGCGCTGATCATGGCCGCCGCGCCCGCCGACTTCCGGCCGGCCATCGCGGCCGAGCAGAAGATCAAGCGCACCGGCGCATCGCTCAGCATCGATCTGGTGCCGAACGACGACATCATCGCGGCGCTGCGCGGCGACTTCGTGAAGGTCGGCTTCGCCGCCGAGACCGAGCAGGTGATCGCGAACGCCGGAGCGAAGATCGCCAAGAAGGGCCTCGACTTCATCGCCGCCAACGATGTCACGGCGCCACAGGCGGGCTTCGCGCACGACACCAATCGCGTCACCCTGATCGGCGCCGACGGCCAGATCGACGAACTGCCTCTCCTCACAAAGTACGAAGTCGCGCACCGCATCCTCGACCGCGTCGGGGCGATCCTTGCCCTCCGTTAGGGGCCAGTGTGTGGGCATGGAACCGCAGATCTCGCCGATTACGCAGACGGGGAGGCGACGGAACGACGGATTGCGCGACACGCAGCCCGTCCCTCGCGCGCGCAGCATCTCCGTGACGAAATAGCGATGCGCACGACAGCCGCGCGGCTGAAAAGCCCGCGCTACGGTGCCTCACGCGGCGCCTACACTACCCCTTGACGACGATATTCAGCAGGCGGTTGGGGACGTAGATCACGCGGACGATCTGCTTGCCGGCGACGTGCGACGCCACGGCGGTGCTCGCCATCGCGCGTTCGCGCGCGGCGGCCTCCGGTGCGTCGACGGGGAGCGTCAGGCGGGCGCGCACCTTGCCGTTGACCTGCACGGCGATCTCGACGGCGTCGTCGGCGGCCAGCGCCGCGTCGAACGGCGGCCACGTTTGCGTGTGCACGCTGTACGGCTGACCCAGCCGCTGCCACAGCTCTTCGGCGATGTGCGGCACGCTCGGCGCAAGGATCAGCGCCAGCGATTGCTGCGCCTCACGCCACGCGTCCGCATCGACCTCGGCGCCGGTCTCGCGCAGCCGCGTCAGGTGGTTGGTGAACTCCATCAGCGCCGACAGCATCGTGTTGAAGTGGAAGCCGGCGATGTCGTCGGTCACTTTGGCGATCGTCTTGTGCGTCCAGCGGCGCAGCTCGCGCGTCTCCGACGTCTCGGCGTGCGCGCCCGTCCGCATCTCGCCAGTGACGACGTTCCAGACGCGGCTGAGCCAGCGATAGACGCCGCTGATGCCGCTGGCGTCGTAGGGGCCGCCGCCGTCCCATGGCCCCAGGAACATCAGGTAGGCGCGGAACGTGTCGGCGCCCCACTTCTCGACCTCGCCGTCAGGCGCCGTGACGTTGCCACGCGACTTGCTCATGCGCTGGCCGTCCGGGCCGAGGATCTGGCCCTGACTGAACAGCCGCAGCATCGGCTCGTCGAAATCGACGATGCCCATGTCGCGCGCCGCCTTCGTGAAGAAGCGCGTGTACAACAGGTGCATGACGGCGTGCTCGGCACCGCCGGTGTACTGGTCGACGGGCAACCACTTCTTCGCCAGCTCGCGGCTGAACGGCCGCTCGTCGTTGTGCGGGTCGATGTAGCGCATCTGGTACCAGGACGAGCACATGAACGTGTCGAGCGTGTCGGTCTCGCGTCGCGCCGGACCGCCGCAGACCGGGCACTTCGCGTGCAGGAAGCCCTCGTGATACGTCAACGGCGATTCGCCCGTCGGCCGGAACTCCGCGTCGTCGGGCAGCAGCACGGGCAGGTCGGACTCGGGCACGGGCACCGCGCCGTGCGTCTCGCAGTAGATGATCGGGATCGGCGCGCCCCACATGCGCTGGCGCGAGATCAGCCAGTCACGCAGCCGGTAGTTCACGGTGCCGCGTCCGTAGCCCTGCAGCTCCGCAAACATCACGACGGCCGCGATCGCGTCCTCATCCGGCGTGCCATCGAAGGGTCCGGAGTTGATCATCGGGCCGCCGTGGCCGAGCGCGGCCGTCAGCTCGCCGCCGTCCCAATCCGGATGGTGGAACACGGGCACGATCTTCAGCCCGTGCTTCTTCGCGAACTCGAAGTCGCGCTGGTCGTGCGCGGGCACACCCATCACGGCGCCCGTGCCGTACGTCGAAAGCACGTAGTCCGCCGTCCAGATCGGCACGCGCTCCCCGTTGAAGAGGTTCGTGACGAAGGCGCCGGTGAAGACGCCCGTCTTCTCGCGCTCCGTCGACAGGCGCTCGATATCGCTCTCGCGGCGGGCGGCCTCGACGTACGCGCGAACGGCGTCGCGCTGCTCGGGCGCTGTCACCTGCTCGACCAGCGGGTGCTCCGGGGCGAGGACGAAGAACGTCGCGCCGTAGACGGTGTCCGGGCGCGTCGTGAAGACGCGGACTTCCTTCGTATCGACGCCCGGCACATCCAGGCCGAAGCGCAGCTCGGCGCCCTCGCTCTTGCCGATCCAGTTCCGCTGCATCGCCGCGATCTGGTCGCTCCACTGCATGCGGGAGAAGTCCAGCAGCTCCTCCGCGTAGCGCGTGATGCGGAAGAACCACTGCTCCAGGTCGCGCTTGGAGACGACGCTGTCGCAGCGTTCGCACTTGCCGTCCACGACCTGCTCGTTCGCGAGCACCGTCTGGTCCTTCGGACACCACCAGACGGCCGCCCGCTTCTTGTACGCCAGGTCGTGCTTCAGCAGCTGGAGGAACCACCACTGCGACCACTTGTAGTAGTCCGGCGACGCCGTGACGACCTCGCGGCTCCAGTCGAACATCGCGCCCATCGACTTGAGCTGGCCGCGCATTCGCTCGACGTTCGCGAACGTCCACTCGGAGGGGTGGCGGCCGTTCTTGATGGCGGCGTTCTCCGCCGGCAGCCCGAAGGCGTCGAAGCCCATGGGGAAGAGCACGTTGTAGCCGTGCATCCGCTTGAAACGCGCCGCCGCATCCGAAGGCGCCATGGCGTACCAGTGCCCGACGTGCAGGTCGCCCGACGTGTACGGCAGCATCGTCAGCGCGTACCACTTCGGACGCGGGTCGTCGTCGCGCGTCAGGTAGAGGCCGTCCGCTTCCCAGCGCGCCTGCCACTTGTGCTCGATCTCGCGCGGGGCATAGCGCGCGGCCGGATCCGTGCGCGGCTTCGTGGGCGTCTTGTTGGTCATGGCGGCGCCTCTCTGTGATGTCTCAGTCGCGCTCGCGCGGCGCGTCTTCCGGATCGTCGCGGTGGTGATGATGCAGGTCTTCATCCCGCTGCCCGTTGCGCGGATGGATGTTCTTCGTCACAGGGCTCAGTTCCAAGAGGACAATGGCGAAGAGAGCGGCGAAGACCGCGACGATGTACGCCTGCGCGCCGATGGCGATGCCGACCGCCGCCACCGTCCAGATGGTCGCCGCCGTCGTCACGCCTTTGAGCGTGTCGCCCTCGCGGAAGATCAGTCCGGCGCCAAGGAAACCGATCCCCGACACGATCTGCGCCGTGATGCGCGACGAGTCGCCGCCAAAGAGCCCGGACGTGTCGGCGAAGAGCGTCGAGCCCATGCACACGAGCGCGTTCGTGCGCACGCCGGCCGTGTAGCCCCGATACTCGCGCTCCAGCCCGATCAGGCCACCGAGAATCGCCGCGAGCAAGATGCGCCCGACGATCTCCCACTGGGTGGTAGCGTCAATCATGGCGCGTCGCGTCTCCCTGCCAAACAAGCACGAACAAAGCGGCCCTCCGTCCTCAAACAGGGACGAAGAGCCTCTCCGCGGTACCACCCTGGTTCTCGCCGGTGGCGAGCACCTTCGTTCGCTGTAACGGGCGCACCCGGCGGCGGCTTGGCCTCGCGGCTTCACCGCCTCCGCTCCCCGGCGAGTTCGGCGCCTCTGCTGCCGGCTTGCACCGCCGCCGGCTCTCTTTGTCGCGCCTACTGCTCCGGATCGAAGCGATTCTTATGGTTAGGCAGCAGTATAGGTGATCGTGGCGCTACCACCGCAAGCGGGCGGACCCTCGCAGCCAGGTCTTCCCTCTCCTGTGGGGGGGGGTTGATGAACGGGGATCGCCGGAAACGACGAGCTGCGGGGGAGGGCCGCGGATGAGGCGGGGGCCGCCCGCCAAGGCAGCTCCCGCTTACCATCGAGGCGTGAGGCTGCGAATAGGCGCTGGACCGGCTTCCCAAACGCACGCACTTGTAGTAATCTAGCGTTTGCTATAATCTAGCGTTCACTAAGCAAGCGTATCCCGCCCGCCCGCAAGGGCCATCTGGAAGAAGGACGTGCGCGCCATGGCTCAGCAAGTACAGGACTGGACGACCGACTACGACATCTTCGACCCGTCGTACAAGAAGGACCCCTACCCCTTGTGGGACGAGATCCGCGGCAAGTGTCCGATCGCCCACACCGAACGCTGGGGCGGCTCCTTCATGCCGACGCGCTACGAGGACCTCTTCAACATCGCGCGCGACATCACGCACTTCTCGTCGCGCAACGTGCTCGTCACCGACTTCGAGCCGCCGCCCGAAGGCGCGGATTATGTGGAGCCGACCGAGGAAGATATGGCGCAGTACAACGTCGGCGCGCCGCCGATCACCTCCGACCCGCCGGTACACACATGGGCGCGCAAGCTGCTGCTGCCGCCGTTTTCCGTCACCTCCGTTGCGAAGTACGAGCAGGAGACGCGCGAGCTGTGCGCTTCGCTCGTCGATGGCTTCGTCAAGGACGGCCGTGCGGACGGCGCCGCCGACTACGCGCAGCAGATCCCATCGCGCGTCATCGCCAGCATGCTCGGCATCCCGAAGGAGAAGGCGGGTGAGTTCACCGAGTGGGTGCGCGGCTTCCTGGAGCTGGGCCTCACCGATCCGGTGCTCCGCCAGGAGTCGGCGATCAACATCTTCGGCTACCTGAACGAACAGATCCAGGAGCACAAGGCCAATCCCGGCAAGGACGACCTGATCACCTACCTGCTCACCGCGAAGGTCGATGGCGAGCCGGTGCCGGAGAGCCACGTGCTCGGCACCTGCTTCCTGATCCTCGTCGCTGGCATAGACACGACGTGGAGCTCCATCGGCTCCGCCATCTGGCACCTGGCGCAGCATCCGGAAGACAGGGCGCGCCTGATCGCCGAGCCGGCGCTGATCGACAGCGCCGTCGAGGAACTGCTGCGCGCGTACTCGCCCGTGACGATGGCGCGCTACGTCGCCTCGGACACGGAGTACGCGGGCTGCCCGATGGCTGAGGGCAGCAAGGTGCTGATGAACTTCCCGGCCGCGAACCGCGACCCATCGGTCTTCGAGCATCCCGACAAGGTGATCCTCGATCGCGAGAAGAATCCGCACATCGCCTTCGGCGTCGGTATCCACCGCTGCGCCGGCTCGAACCTGGCCCGCATGGAGATGAAGGTCTCGATCCAGGAGTGGCTCAAGCGCATCCCGGACTACCGCCTCGAGAATCCGGATGCGGTAACATGGGCGGGCGGCCAGGTGCGCGGCCCGCGACTGATGCCGGTAGTCTGGCCTTCATGAAAGTTGGCGCTTCATGAAAGTGAAAGTCGACAGCGAGAAGTGCCAGGGGCACAACCGGTGCTACGCCATGGCGCCAAAGATGTTCAAGGTCGATGAGTTCGGCTACGCCACTCCCCGCGGCGACGGCACGCTGACGGCGGAGACGCTCCCGCTCGCCCGAAAGGCCGTCGACAACTGCCCCGAGCGCGCGATCGAGGTCGTCGAGGACGAGTAGCGCGCGCACGTCAACAACACGAACGGTCGGTCGATTCCTCACGAGGCGTTTCGAAGCTCCGCCATGCGCCACATGGCGGAGCGAACAGGATCGGCCCCTGATCCTTGACGGCCCTGCGTGTGATGGCCTCCTACATGTTGAAACGATCGCCGCGATCCGGGCTTATAGTCGATGTACCGTGGCGCGCACTCGTCGCCGGTCGACCAGAGCGAGGGAGTAACATATTGGTTCGGTTCATGCGCACGTTGGCTGCCGTCGTCGTCCTCGCTGCGGGACTGCACGTGGTGGGGGCGTCAGCGGATTCGACGCACGTTATCGATTTCTCGACGCACGGCGGCGGGACACTGGAGAGCAGGTTCTACAAGCCGGACGGCGTTGTCTTTACGCCGGGATTGTTCGTGGGGTACGTGCAGGGCGACGATGCGGTGGTCGGTCCCATCTCCGGGAAGTTCTCGCCGAAGGCGACGAGCGTATCGGTCCGGATCGCGCCGGCGTATCAGGGTACGGCGACCTACACGCTGACCACGTACGACAGCGCGAGGAACGTTGTGGCCGCGGCGTCTGTGACCGTGACTCAGGATACGGGCGATCCGGCGAATACGGGGTGGGGATACGTTACGCTGAGCCTGCCGGCCTTGCCATCGAACGCCGCGACGTTCGAGGTAACGAACACGTTCGTCCGCAGCTCGTATCCGCACGTCACCTTAATGGATTTTGGGGTCAGCTCCGTTACGTTCATGACGCACCGGTAGCGGCGTCCGCCTGGCTCGTGGGCGTAACGACGAGAAACCATCCTGACGCTACGCACCCCGCACAGCGAAGACGCGCACGGGGTCGCCGACGCCTTTCATCGCGTGTTCGCCGCGGTCTTCGAACTCGACGCCGGCCGACGTGCGCGCCAGTCCGCGCACGATGTCGGACACCAGGATCTCACCCGGGGCGCAGAGCTGGCAGATGCGCGACGCGATGTTCACGGCGCCGCCGTAGACGTTGTTCTCTTCGCGGATGACGTCGCCCGCGTGCAATCCGATGTGCATCGGCAGGTCACCGCCGAGCTCCACGCAACGACGTGCGGCGTCGATCGCCTGGGCGGCGGATTCGAAGACGGCCATGACGCCATCGCCCAGCACCTTGCCATCGACGGGCCGGCCGCCGGCGTCGCGGATGGCCGCGCGGAGGTCGCTGTCGAGCGAGCGCGACGCGGCGCGAAACGCCGCATCGCCCATGCGCTCAGTCAGCGCGGTGCTGTCGGCGATGTCCGTGAAGAGGATGACGGCCGTGCCCGAAGGGAGCGCCGCCGCCTGCGTCCTTTTGGCGATCCCGAGAAAGTCGTACACGATGTCGATGAACTGTTCGTAGTTCCAGTATGGCGCTGACGCGTCGCCGTCCAGCATCACCAGGCGGGCGCCCGGGATCAGCGATACGACAGCCCGTGCCGCCGCCGAGTCGGAGATCTGCGAGCGCTTGCGGTGCAGGATCAGGGCCGGCATCGTCAGCTTCGGCAAGATCGGCGCCAGATCGTGAATCCGTGAGATAGTCGCTACGAAGTTTTCAGCGCTGGTCTGGGCGCGCGTGGCCGTGGAGAACCAACGCTGCACCTCCGGCGGACCGCTGGGGAACATGAACGTCGCGAGCGACCGCAGAAAGACTGGGTACGACGCCCGGGCAGATTCCGCCGTTGCGACCATAGCCGCCGACGACCCGGACGATGCGATCGTAGGGCTGAACAGCACGAGCTTCGATACTCGTTCCGGGTGGGCGTCCGCGTATATGAGCGCCCCCTGGCTCGTTACCGTTCCCCCCGAGAACGACTCAAAGCGATCGAGTCGCAGATGATCGGCGACGGCGGCGATGTCGGTGACCCATCGCTCTGGGCGAGAGCAGTCGGCCTCACGCTGCGACGCGCCATATCCGCGGGGGTCAAGGGTGATCAGCCTGCGATGCCGCGCGAGCTCCAGAAAGAACGCGCGTCCCCACGGAGAGGCCCAGATCGCTTCCTGACACGGGATCTCGGCCAGGTACACCAGCGCTGGCGCGTCTTCATTCTCGTACGTCGCATAGGCGATGCTGACGCCGTCCTCCGTGCGCGCGTACTGGATCTGAGGCTCCATGGCCGGAAGTATGCGGGATCGGCGGACGCTGCGGCTATCGGAGGAGAGATTGGAGGTTAGATGTTGGAGGTTGGACGGATCGCGAAGACGCGAACGGGGTCGCCGACGCCCTTCATCGCGTGTTCGCCGCGGTCTTCGAACTCGACGCCGGCCGACGTGCGCGCCAGGTCGCGCACCGTCTGCGATACGAGGATCTCGCCCGCCGCACAGAGCCCGCAGATGCGCGATGCGATGTTCACCGCGCCGCCGAAGACGTTCGCCTCCTCGCGGATGACGTCGCCGGCGTGCACTCCGATGTGCAGCCGCAGCTCGCTCTCGGTCGCCGCAGCGACGCATAGCCGCGCGGCGTCGATTGCCTGGGCCGCCGATTCGAAGACGGCCATGACGCCATCGCCCAGCACCTTGCCCTCGACGGGTCGGCCGCCAGCCTCGCGGATGGCCGCGCGCAGAGCGCTGTCGAGCGAGCGCGACGCAGCGCGAAACGCCGCATCGCCCATGCGCTCCGTGAGGGCGGTGCTGTCGGCGATGTCGGTGAAGAGGATGATGGCGGTGGCACCCCGTCCAGTGAGCGAATCTTGCGGCGAAACGCCAAGGAAGTCGTACAGGATGTTCATGTAGTCGAGGTGGTGCCACATCGGATTGTGGCTAGCCCCGTTCAACGCGATGAACCGAGCGCCGCGGATCAACGAGGCAGACGCTTTGCCTTTCTCGAACCTCGCCGTCTGATCGTGCGTCCTATGCAGGATCAGTGTCGGACAAGCGACGCGTCGAAAGTCATCCCGGAAATCGTACCTCGCCGAGCCGCTGGCAATGACCCACTCCGGGGAAGCGGAGAGGCGTGCGGCATCCGAAATCGCGCGTAGCTCTTCCGCCGACCCGCCCGGGTAGATCACACTCGCCGCGGCGCGTGTATACATCCCCCACGCACCCTTGATCATCGCCAGTGTTTCCTTAGAGTAGGGCGAGTACGTGGCGGTCGGCGCGTAAAGTATCAGCCTGGAAACGAGATCTGGATGATGGGACGCGTAATAGGCCCCGCGGGCATCGATGGAGAAGAGGGATAGTTGGCCGAAATCGAGGGCATCCACGACCGCCTGGAGATCGACGGCATCCGTCTGTGGCTGGTTGGGCAATACGTCGCGCTGCGACGCGCCCATGCCCCGGTAGTCGAATGTGATGAGACGCCCAGCGCGTGCAAGTGCCTGAAGAAAGCGCTGTCCCTCAGGGATCCCCCAGATCGCTTCCTGACTGAGCCATGCGTGCATGAAGACGAGCGGCGGCGCTTCGTCGTTGCCGTACGTGGCGTAGGCGATGCGTACGCCGTCGGCGGTTGTGCAGTAGCCGATCTGCTGCTCCATGGCGGAAGTATGGGGGCTGGACGCCCGCAGGGCTATCAAAGCGTGGCGAGTGGCGGAGGAGCGTGCCACGCATCCGCCACTCGCCGTCGCGAAGGGAAGATGGTGGAGCCGAGGGGGCTCGAACCCCTGACCTCAACACTGCCAGTGTTGCGCTCTCCCAATTGAGCTACGGCCCCACGGGAACGTTGCAACGCATCGTATCAGGCGATCGGGAACGCGGGCAACACGGGTAACCCCGGACCATACGCCGCCGGCGCGGCTGCTATCCTTCACATCTATGGCCACGACCACCGCCGCGCGCCGACTGCCGTTCAACCTCCGCCTGCCGGACTCCGTCAACGCGCTGGGCGAGCGTGACTTCCGCGTCGTCTGGATCGGCCAGGCGATCTCGATGACCGGCACCTGGATGCAGATGATCGCCCAGAGCCTGCTCGTGCTGAGCCTGTGGAACTCGGCGTTCGCGCTCGGTGCGCTGAACTTCACGAACGCCGTGCCCTCGCTCGTCGTCATGCTCTTCGGCGGCGTGCTGGCGGACCGCGCCGACAAGCGCCGCATCCTCCTCACCACGCAGGTCGTGATGTGCGCGCTGGCGGTCGCCGTGGGGCTGCTCGTCGTCGCCGACGCGGTGCAGTACTGGATGCTGATCATCGCGACGATCTGCCTCGGTGTCGCCTTCGGTTACGACATGCCCGCCTACCAGGCCTTCCTGCCGGAGCTCGTGCCGCCCGAGAAGATCGGCCAGGTCGTCGCGCTCAACTCCTCGACGTTCCACGGCACCCGCATGGTGGGACCGGCGATGGCGGGCGCAATCATCGGCGCCTTTGGTCTTGCGGCCGCCTACTTCCTCAACGCCGCCAGCTTCATCGCCGTCATCTTCAGTCTGCTGATCGTGCGCCGCCGCCACACGCCCCGTGCCGAAGGCCCGGCGATGTCTGCGATCGACGGCCTCAAGGAGGGGATTCGTCACGCGCGCGGCCGTCCGAACCTGCGCGTCTTCCTGACCCTGACGGCGATCACGACGACGTTCATCTTCCCGATCATCGTCGTGCTGACGCCCTTCTACGTGAAGAACGTGCTGCACGAAGGTCCCGGCGTGCTCGGCGCGCTCTGGGCGGGCTCGGGCGTCGGCGCGATGATGGCGGCGATCGCGCTCATCATCTGGAACGACCAGCACCGTGCGGCGCGGCTCTGGGCGGCCGCGATCATCGCGCCCGCAGGGCTCGTCGTCACTGCGGTGACGCGCGAACCGGCGGTCGCGATCGTCGCTCAGGCCTTTGTGTCGTTCGCCTTCTCGGCGCAGCTCGGCCTGATCCAGACGATGATCCAGGAGTCGACGCCGAACGAGTTTCGCGGCCGCGTGATGTCGCTGCACGGCATCACCTTCAACGGCACGATGCCGATCGCGGGGTTGGCCGCGTCCGGACTCGCCGTAGCGTTCGGCTTACCGTTCGTGATGATCCTGGCTGCGGCGCTCTTCCTGATCGCGACGGTGAGCGTGCTTACATTCGCCGGCGGCGGCATCTCACATGTGGTCGCGGGCTCTCGGCGCGAGTACGACATCATCGCCGCCGCCGCCACCGGCGCGACGTACGGTCATCGGTAGCGGGACGCCAAGGTGAGGCGCGAGGAAAGCGCACATCTGTCGCCCTTCAAGACGCCTAACCGTCTGCGATCCTCGCACGCGTCGTGCGTTCGAACAAGCCCGTCAGCATCGCCTGGTAAAGCAGTCGCCCCACGCCACGCCTACCGCGTGTCGCGTCTCGCACCTCGCGTCTCGCGTCTCGCGTCCCGTCTCCTACTTCCCCAGCAGTTCCGTCACCACCTCGTTGATCAGCCGTCCTTCGGCCTTCCCCTTCAGCTTGCCCATCACGATCGGCATCACCTTCGCCTTGCCCGCCGGCCCAGACGCGCCCGTCGCGGCGATGGCGGCGCGCACCTCCGCCGCGATCTCCTCGCGGGAAAGCTGCGCCGGCAGGTACGCCGACAGGATCTGCGCCTCCGCCTCCTCACGCGTGGCTAACTCTTCGCGCTTGCCCTTCCGATACTCCTCCGCGCTCTCGCGCCGCTGCTTCACCTGCTTCTGGATCACGTCCAGCACGTCCGCATCGCCCAGGCCCTGGCGCGACGCCGATGCGTCCTTCACGTTCACCCGCGCGATCTCTACGGTGCTGATCGCCGTTAGCAGCGACCGTAGTACGTCGCGGCGCACGCCGTCGCCCGAGCGCATCGCCGCCTTCAAATCCTCCGGAAGCTGCTCGCGAAGTCCCATCGCCTCATCCTTCATCAGGGAAGCGCCGCGCCTCCCGCCCGCCCGCCGCTTCTCCCGCGGAAAGCCGCGTTCTGAGCCCAACTGTACCGCGGCGCAGCACTCCACTTCACCGAGGTCCGCGTACTTGAGAGCTGCGAGCATTATTCGGGCATTTCCCCTGTACGGGGACGGGCGCTGCGGTCGAACATCTACCTGGAGTCTCATTCAAGAGGAGTACCAACGATGTTCAAGCGCATGCTCGTCCCGATCGACGGAAGTAATTCGTCGTCCGCGGTCGTCCCGTACGCCGCCGAACTGGCGCGGCGGCTCGACTGCCGCGTCGACATTCTGTTGGTCGAGCCGACCAACGACGCGCAACTCCCGCACCCCGAGCACCACAAAACCGTCGAGCGCAAGCAGAACGGTGAGACCGGCGCGCTCGTCGTTGGCACATCGACGCCCAGGCACATCCGCGAGGCGAACGAGCGATACGTCCAGCGACACGTCGAGGAGTTCGAGGCGCTGAACGTCCCGGCCGCCGGCGCCGTCGTGTGCGGCGATCCAGTCGACGAGATCCTTCGCGCCGCGCTCGACCTGCGGTGCGACGCAATCGCCATGACGACGCGCAAGCTCGCCAACTACTCACGCACCGACACCGGCAGCATCGCCGAGGAAGTGCTGTGGCGCTCCAAGCTCCCCGTCCTGCTCGTCGCGCACGGCTAACGCCTGGCTTTTCCCGCACGAAGGAGCGCCCGTTTACCAGCGGACGCTCCTCCGCAGGAAACCACGTTCGGCTCCGCGGGTGCGAGGTCCCTCGCCTCGCTCAGGACGGCAGATGCGCGGCCGCTTCTCGCGAAATCGAGTTGGAGCAGCGCTAGCGCGGCCGCTCCAGCTGCATCCCCATCAGCGCATCCCAGCCGCCATCCGGAAGCATGCGCCGCGTCGTCAGCAAGAAGCGCGCGCCCACCGTGAGCGGATAGCGCGACCGCGGGCGCCTCGACGTCGCCGCGTGCTCGATCGCCTTGGCTACCATCTCCGGCCCGGCAGCCATTGGCCCCGCGTAGGTCCCCCGCGTCCGCTTCTCCATGCTCGCGTAGAAGTTCGCGTACGGCGACGCATCGCCGGACGCCGCCGTCCCGCCCAGCGTCGCGCCCGACGTCTCCTCGAACTGCGTCTTGATCGCCCCCGGCTCGATCACCGATACGCGGATGCCGAAGCCGCGCACCTCGAACCGCAGTGCATCGCTCATCGCCTCGACGGCGAACTTCGTCGCGTGGTAGATGCCGAACCCCGGAAACACGATCTTGCCGCCCATCGAGCTGACGTTGACGACGCGGCCCCAACGTTGACGCCGCATGCCTGGCAGCACGAGCTGGGTCAGATGCAGCAGGCCGAAGACGTTCGTCTCGAACTGTTGGCGCGCCGCCTCCATCGTGACTTCCTCGACTGCGCCAGCCTGCCCGTAACCGGCGTTGTTCACCAACACGCCGACCGCGCCCTCCGCCCGCTCGATCTGCTCGACGGCGGTGCGCATCGACGCTTCGTCGCAGACGTCCAGCGCCAGGGTCTTGCAGCCCGCCGCGGCGAGGTCGCCGATGGCGTCGAGCTTACGCGCGCTCGCGTAGACGTTGTGGCCGCGCGCAGCCAGCCGGAGCGCCGCGGCCCTGCCGATGCCGGTCGAACATCCCGTGATCAAGATCGCTTTCGAAAACTGCTCAGTCATCTCTACCTCCGTCGGACGCGATCAGTCGCGCCAATCCATCGCGTTGCGCATCGCCGCCTCGAACCCCTCGAAGTCCGTCTGCTTTCGCACTCCGGCGATCATCTGCGCGTCGGCGCCCGCCAAATAGCGCAGCTTCGGCGTCGCATCGTGCACCGCATCGTAGATGATGCGCGCCACGTCCGCCGGGGCCTGCTCAGCGCCGCCCGGCTGCATCATCTTCCGCCGCCCGGCCTCGAACCGCTCACGCAACTCCCAGTACGGCGACGCTGGCGTGAACGCCCGTGAGACGAGCGCGTTGCCGCCGAACGCCGTCGGAAACGCCCCCGGCTCGATGATGATCACGCGTACGCCGAACGAGTGTAGCTCGTAGTGCATCGCCTCGCTGATCGCCTCAAGCGCATGCTTGGTCGCCGCGTAGTAGCCGCCGTACGGCACGCCGACGATGCCCGCGACCGATGACAGGTTGACGATCGTCCCGGAGCGTCGCTCGCGCATCTTCGGCAACACGGCGTTCATCACGCGCAAGGTGCCGAACACGTTGGTCTCGAACTGCGCGCGCACCTCATCCTCGTGCGCTCCATCGATCGGCGACCGCAGTTCCATGCCGGCGTTGTTCACCAGCACATCGATTGGCCCCGCCTTCTCCGCTTCCGCCACGGCCTTCGTGATCGAAGCCGGATCGAGCAGATCGAGCTGCAGCACCTCGATCGACAGCTTCTCCGCGTCGCGGGCTTTGGTCAGCTCGCCCGCCTTCGCCGTGTTGCGCATCGTCGCAAACACGCGGTCGCCCTTGCTCGCGAACTCCAGCGCCGTCAGCAGCCCGAACCCGCTGCTGCACCCCGTGATCAGTACGTTCGCCATGGTCTGCTCCTTCCAGCCTCTTGGCCCTTGGCTCTCGGTTCTTAGTTCCAGATTCTCGGTTCTAGGTTCTAGGTTCTGCCGCCTTACAACGTCGCGACCTGTGGGATCACGTCGCGCCCAACCGTCTCAATCGGCGTCATCCCCTCGACGCCAATCAGCGCGCCGATCACGGTCTGCACACCCACCTCGGCGTACTCGCCCAGCGTCTGCACCACCTGCGCGGGCGAGCTGCCTTCGCCAAAGCCCATCGGACGGATGATCGTCTTCTCGATCGCGTCGTAGTTGCGTCCGACCGCGTCGCAGTGCTCGCGCAGGATGCCGAGCTTGCGGGCGACCGCCGCCGGCGACTCTCCGAAGATGTTGCACGCATCCGCGTACTTCGCCACGAGGCGCAGCGTCTTCTTCTCGCCGCTGCCGCCGATCAGGATCGGCGGATGCGGCTTGCTCAACGCTTGCGGCGAGTTCAGCGTCTCCGCGAGCTGGTAGTGCTTGCCCTCGAAGGAGCCGTTGTCGTCGCTCCACATCTGTTTGGCGATCTGCAGCGCTTCCTCCAGCCGCTGGAACCGCTCCTTGAGTGGCGGGAACGCCACCCCCAGCCCTGCGTGCTCGCGGTCGAACCAGGCGGCGCCGATGCCGAGATTGGCGCGGCCCCCGGAGAGCACGTCCAGCGTCGTCACCTGCTTCGCCAGGATGCCGGGATGGCGATACGTCACGCCCGTCACCAGCGCGCCGAGCCGCACGCGCGACGTGTGCGCGGCGATGTAGCCGAGGGCGGTGTACGCCTCCAGCATCTCTATCTCGGCCTTGCCCACCATCGGGATCTGGAAGTAGTGGTCCATCACCCAGATCGAGTCGTAGCCTGCGCCCTCGGCGGCCCGCGCGATCTCCGCGAGCTTCGCGCCCAGCGCGGACGGACCGCCCGGCCACGTGAAGAACGGTATCTGCAGTCCAAGTTTCATCGCGATTCCTTTCGAACGTAGCGCGGGCGCTTGAGCGCGCACTGCGAGCGCTCATACGCGATGGCACGAGACGGAGAGACTGAACGACCGAACGACTACCTTACAACCGCTTCGCCAGCGTCACCAGCTCGCCCACGACTTCGTAGCGGCCGAACGACGGTATGAGGTACGTACCCTGCACCAGCGGCCGGCACGCTTGCAGCAGCTCGCCTGCCTGCGCGAGGCCCTCTGCGACGCCGTTTTCGCCGGCCAGTCGCATGCGTTCGCGGACGTCCTCCGGCACGAACACGCCCGCCAGCTCGTTGTGGATGAATTCGGTGTGCCGGTGACTCTGCAGCGGCATGATGCCGACGAGCAGTGGGACATCGATCGGCCCCAGGCGATCGAGGAAGCTCCGCAGCAGGTCGGCGCTGTAGATCTGCTGCGTCATCAGCACATCGGCGCCGGCCTCGATCTTGCGCCGCACGCGGTCGACCTCGAGGTCCACATCGTCGGCCGTCGGGTTGGCCGCGCACGCGACGAAAAAGTCCGTCCCCTTGCCGATCGAGTTGCCCGCCCAGTCGGTGCCGCTGTTCAGCATCTTGAGGATGCGGACGAAGCCAATCGAGTCCACATCCCACACGCCGGTCGCGCGCGCGTAGTCGCCGCCGGACGGCGGATCGCCCGTCAGCGCGATGACGTTGCGGATGCCGAGCGCATGGGCGCCGAGCAGGTCGCTCTGGATCGCCATCAGGTTCCGGTCGCGCGACGTGAAGTGGATGATCGTCTCGATCTCCACACGCTGCTCGATCAGCACCGAGAGCGCGATCGCGCTCATCCGCACGCGCGCCATCGGGCTGTCGCCAATGTTGATGGTGTCGGCGCCGGCGGCCTTGAGCTGCGCCGCG